>CAYYWI010000078.1:0-10903 GCA_964475375.1 uncultured Dehalococcoidia bacterium | reverse complement strand
GAGCTACATGAGAAAGAGCCGCTTGGCGGCAGGTTGTTGGTCAGGGGTAGTGTTGACTAGCGGTAAACATCCCGACGATGTCGGACATAGTGTATGGTCACTTGTTTTAGAGCTTTGTCAACCTCGTAGATGATCCGGTAATCACCGCAACGTATGCGGTACCGATTTTGTGATCCTGTCAGCTTTATAGCCTGGTTTGGGAAAGGGTCATCCTGCATTGCTTCGAACCACTTGCAGGCACGCCTGATTACTGATTTTGGTAATGAGCGCAGGTCTTTCTCAGCCGATGACTTAACAATAACGCTATAAGAGGCCATCTTTCTTCAACCGGCGCTTCAGTTCACCCAAACTGATAGTTCTCTCTGGGCGCCGCTCATTGATCACCGTGGTGTCGTGGAGATCCTCCATCAGCCTCTCGTATTGCCTCAACGACAGAATCACGCCGGTCTTCTTGCCTTTTGCGTTGACCACATACTGCGGTGCAGTCATTTCTCGTACTCCTCACTCCAAGTTCCGCCCGTATTATAGCACCTTCAACGGCTGGTAATAGCTCATCAACACAGGCCTTACAAGGACTTCTAGTGTGGACTTTTGGGCCCTGAAATGGCAAACTTAGGTCAAGTCATACTATTAGGCCACTTATCAGCGGAGGCACGGCATGGATGTCAGGGATCCCATATCCCGCCGGACCAGAGAGAGGATCGGTCTGAGGCGCAACAAGTACGAAGAAGCCATCCAGGCCCTGGACGAGGCATTGCGCCTCGACCCGCGCGACGCTGCAGCCTGGATAAGCAAGGGCACCATCCTCATCAATCTGGGCAAGAACGAAGAGGCCGTTCAGGCCTTCGATGAAGCACTCAAGATCGACCCCAAGGATGCACTAGCCTGGACAAGCAAGGGCACGGCTCTGATCAACCTGGGCCGGAATGAGGAAGCCCTTCGAGCCCTGGACAGCGCCCTGGCCATCCAAGCTGAAGATGCCCCAACATGGACCAGCAAAGGGTTGGCTCTGACGGGGCTGCACAGGTACGAAGAGGCTATCCAGGCCCTGGATAAGGCTTTAAGCATTGACCCCAGAGATTCCCTCGCCTCGGTAACTAAAGGGACGACTCTGATCAACATGGGCAAAAATGAAGCTGCACTCGAGGCCATAGACAGTGCATTGAATGTCCAACCAAAAGACGCCGCTTCCTGGACCATGAAGGGCGTTGCGCTGGCCAACCTCAACAGATACGAGGAATCGCTCCAGGCCCTGGACAAGGCCCTGGAAATCAACAGCCGGGATCTCCTGGCCTGGACCAGCAAGGGTACCATATTGGTGAACCTGGGACGCAGCAAAGAAGCGCTGCAGGCCCTGGACAAAGCTTTGTCCATCAATCCAAAAGATGCAGCGGCCTGGAGCAGCAAGGGAGTAGCTCTGTCCGGGCTCGGAAGGAATGATGAAGCGCTGCAGGCACAGGAGAAATCGCTGGCCATTTATGCGGAAGATGCTGCAGTCTGGACCAACAAGGGAGCCGTGCTGTCAAACTTGTCCAGATACGACGAGGCAATGCGGGCGCTGGACAAGGCCCTGTCTATTGATCCCAACTATGCGATGTCATGGACAAACAAGGCAGCGGTTCTCTTGAACCTGGACAAGCCGGAAGATGCACTGAAGGCCCTCGACAAGGCCCTGAGCATAGACAGCAGGCTGTCATCGGCCTGGGT
Source organism: uncultured Dehalococcoidia bacterium (assembly GCA_964475375.1). Lineage (GTDB taxonomy): Bacteria > Chloroflexota > Dehalococcoidia > UBA2247 > RBG-13-53-26 > JAFGCL01. The sequence continues at coordinate 9,196 of CAYYWI010000078.1, read as the reverse complement.
GAGCAAAGGCACGGTCTTGGTGAACCTCGGCAAATACGAAGAGGCAGTCCAGACTCTCGAAAGAGCCCTGGACATTGAGCCGCAGAATGTCACCGCATTGGTGACCAAGGGCACCGCCCTGATCAGTCTGGGGAAGACTGATGAAGCGCTGAGGACCCTGGATAAGGCTCTGACGCTCGACCCGCGAAATGCCGTGGCATGGAGACGAAAGGGCGTAGTCCTTATCAATCAGAGAAAGGACAAGGAGTCACTGAAGGCCTTCGACGAGGCGTTGAGTCTCGACAACAAAGACGCAATAGCCTGGGGCAGCAAGGGTACGGCACTGGCCAATCTTGGCCGACATGACGAGGCGCTGGCAGCATTGGACAGAGCGCTGGCGCTTGACCGCAAGGATGCCACAAATCTCATTAACAAGGGTACAGTCCTGATCAACCTGAGCAGAGAAGAAGAGGCCCTGGTAGTGCTGGACGAGGCCCTGGCAATAGAACCCTCAAACGCCACTGCCTGGAAACGAAAGAGCATTGCGCTGGCCAACCTGGGCAGAGAAGAAGATGCACGGCAGGTCCCCGGCCAATAGCAGGCTCCCAGGCACCTCACCTACTCAGAGCTCTTGGCCGTTCTCACCCACAGCCTCTCCCCATCCGTGGAGAAAGTGATCGTCCCGCATTGATCTGTGCGATACACATCCACCCCGGCTCCATCCAGCCTCGCCAACACCTTGTCACTCGGATGGCCGAAGGTATTGTCTTCACCCACGGAGATGACCGCCACCTGAGGATCAATCACGTCCAGCAACTGAGAAGACGTTGAGGCGCTGCTGCCATGGTGAGACACCTTGAGCACTGTGCTCCTGAGGGTGTACACCTCGCCTCCGTATAGAACATCCTGTTCAGCCAGCCCATCGACATCGCCGGTCAGAAGGAAGCTCACCTTTCCCCATACCAGCCGCAACACCACCGAATCGTCATTGGGGTTCCACTCCGCGTCTTCAACCGGTTCCGTGCCAGGATAGATAACCTCCAGCCAAATCCCCTGGCCAAGATCGATTTTCTGACCAGCCCTGGCTATGTTCCAGCCAATCTCCTTCTCCTCTATTTCCGCCAGCCATTCTCTGTAGACAGGAGTATTACCCAATCCCGACTCCAACACCTGGCCCACCTTGTACCGCTTCAATACGCCCATCAATCCGATCAGGTGATCATCATGACAGTGGGTGAGCACCACCATGTCCAGGCTCTTGTCCCAGAAAGGCAGCTTCTTCCCCAGCTCATGGCACACCGTGTCCGGGTTCGGGCCGCCATCAATCAGTATCTGCTGGCCGGTCGGCGTCCTGATGAGAATCGCATCTCCCTGACCGACGTCGAGAAAACTGACTTCGAGTTTGGTATTATCAGGCAAACCCGATACTGCCAACCAGATCAGCGAAGCGCAAACAACCAGCGCACCGGCGGTCCGTTTCTTGGGGAGCCGGTAGGCGGACCCAGCCAGTGTATCCAGCCATCGGCGTCCAAAGCCCACAGCACTCGTCGCCATCGACACCAGCCTCTTTCTGGAGACGATGGCCAGAAGCACAATGTAGTAGACCCATACCACCGCGGCGCTGACGGGGCCGATCCCCACCGAGGCATACGGCAGATTTCCGAACCACTCGACGGTGCCTATGATGCACATCAAGAAGAAGGTAGCTACCAAACCCACCGCCCAGGCCAGAGGCGGCGCGAAGAGTCCCAGCAGTGCAGTGATGCCTACCAGCATCGTTGCACCGGTCACGAAGGCGGAAGCCACCACCGTGGCAGGCAAGCCCACCAGGGAGAACGACTGAAAGTAGTAGACCATCAGCGGCAGAGTGGCCGCGATGGCAGCGAAGCCTACCGCGCAGTTATAGAAAACAGGCTTTACCACAGATGACACCCAGTGCTCTTCCGGCATCGCCTGCTCACCCCACTGCTGCAGAGGTGGCTGGATCAGCATCAGGCCCGCTACGGCGGCAAAGCTCAGTTGAAAAGATACATCCCACAGCACCCTTGGACTAAGCCCAACCATCACAGCAGCCGACAAAGCCAGGGCCGGCAGTGCATTGCCTGGCCTGCCCAGCCCCAGCGCAACAATAAACAGGCTGAACATAATCGCAGACCGGAATACCGGCGGCTGCATTCCGGTGAGTGCGGAGTAGAGCCAGACGACGATCAGTGTGACCAGCAGATAGACGGGACGCTGCCGCCCAAACACCCAGGCAGCCGCGCCAAGGATAGCACCGCCGATGACTGCCAGATTGAACCCGGAAATGGCCAGCAGATGCGAGGTGCCCGTCCTGGAAAAGTCGCTTTTCAACTCATCGGGCATGTGGCTGCGGATGCCCAGCAACAACCCCTCAGCCAGCGATGCCTGTGGTTCCGGCAGCGCCGATGAGATAGACCCAGCCAGCCGGTTTCGAAAGCTGAACAGCCAGCTTCTATCCAGAAGCTTGATCTCTGCGGGGCTGTCCACCACTCCCACAAACCCCTGACGCACCAGGAAGGTCCGATAGCCGGATTCAAGGTCATCTGACAGAGGTTCGATCATGCCCGTCATTCTCAACACATCGCCCTGGCTGTACGCGGGCACGGGGTCCGTGTACACCAGCACCTTGCCTGACACCTCTTCGCTCGAATCGCCGACGCATACGCGCTCTGCAGAGAGGCCGAACCATGCGCCGTAGTCGCTGTATTGGCTGTCACGCACCACCTTGCCTTCTATCACCACCTTCCGGCCGCTGAATTCCTGGACATTCGGTTCACTGACCAATAGCTGATACCAAACCACGCCTCCAAAGAGAATGGCCAGGCATAGCCCACCCCAGAGAACCATGGTCTTTCGTCGCCAGAGCAACGCTATGAGAAGCACGGGTATACACGCCAGCACGAGAGCATATGGAGGTGGTGACACCAGTGAGCCCAGATACACACCGACGACCCAGGCAATGCTTACTGAGATAAGCCTCATTACATCTAGCTCATATTCATTTTGGATTTAGATTTTCGGGATTGGTATTTCGTAGCATGTATCTGATAATCACCATCCCTGCCCTGTCATTCCATTTCATGAAGTCACCTGCAGGAGAGATGCAAACTAAGCGGTCCTGATTACCGGGGTCCCGGTTTTCTGTCTTCTAGCCGATAACAGTGATCTGGTCTCTGATAGCATCCAGGGTCTTGGGTCCAATGCCGGGAACGTTGAGCAGATCGTCGATAGTTCGGAATGGCCCGTTCTGGTTGCGATAGTCAACGACAGCCTGGGCTTTTGTGGGGCCGATGCCTGATAGCGAGTCCAACTCGGCAGCAGTAGCGGAATTGATGTTGATCTTGCCCGTCTTCTGTTCCGGAGTTTGTGAAGACGGATCTTCTTCAGGACCAAGAACGGAGATTTTGAGTTTCAATGGGCCGGACCCTGGTGGTATGACACCGGCTCTCTGAAGGATATCGTCCAGTGTGGCATTCTGGCCGACCGTATATATGCCTTCTTTGACTTCCACACCGCTGAGATAGACCTCAACAGTGGAGTCAGTATCCGGTGAGGCAACTACGATCTCAACGGGCTGCGGTCTGGAGAGGTACTTGACAGCGAATAGAGTCCCACCGGCCACGATGACTGCTACGAGAAGGCCAAGTACCAGCAGCCACCACTTCCGGGGACTCCAGCGCCAAGTCATTTGATGACGTCCGGTTCAAGCACCACCCTGGCATCCACAGCCACCGCACCCTTGTTGTAGGCAAAGACCGGGTTCAGGTCCATTTCCTTAATCTCCGGGTTCTTCTCGACAAAGGCGGAGACCTTCAGGATCATATTCTCAAGAGCAGCAACGTCCGACGGGGGCTGACCGCGATACCCTTCCAGCACCGGATAGCCCTTGATGTCCCGAATCATCTCTTTTGCATCCCTCTTCTCAAGCGGGACGATTCTGAAAGATACATCTTTGAGGATTTCCACCAGTATGCCGCCCAGACCAAACATGAGGACCGGGCCGAACTGCGGGTCCTTGGTCATCCCTATGATCACTTCCACACCGGGCTTGGCCATCGGCTGGACCGAGACGCCATGAATATTGGCTTTGGGCTGCTTCTTTTTCACCGCGGCCATTATCTCGGAGTAGGCTTTCTTTACTTGAGTGGCATTGTTCAGTCCTACCTTGACGCCTCCGATGTCACTCTTATGGACGATATCAGGTGAGGCAATCTTGAGCACCACCGGAAAACCAAGCTCCTTGCTTATGTCAACGGCTTCTGTGGCAGAAGTCGCCAATCTGGCCTTGACGATGCTTATACCCGCCTTCTCCAGCACCTGCTTGGATTCGACTTCGGTGAGGAGAGTCCTTTTCTCCTTCTTTGCGCTCTGTAGAATAGCCTTGTCCATTCGGTCGCCCTCCGTTTTCAGGAAATCTCCTAGCCCTTAGCAGGCTATTATACGTTTCGTCTTTCTGCGCAGCAAGTTAGCCGTACTTCGCCCCAATCAGGCCACATTTTGACACTCGGCCTTCGTGCAGCGTAAACTTTTACATCAAAGAATAGCATCAGGGGGTCATATGGACTTCACGTTCAGCAAAGAAGACTTGGCATTCCAGCAAGAAGTGCGTGATTTCATAAAGAAGGAGCTCCCGCCCACGTGGAGCGGTACCGGTCTCCTCCAGGAGGCCAAAGATGGCGAGGAATGGGAGTTCGCCCGCAGCATGTTGCGCAAGGTGGGACAAAAGAACTGGCATTCGCTTGCATGGCCAAAGGAGCACGGGGGATGGGACTCTGTCCCCAAGCAGTTCATCTTCAGTCATGAGATGTACTTCAATGAGTTGCCCGGCGTGGACCTTCAGGGTGCTTTGATGTGTGCTCCCACCGTTATCCAGTATGGTACCGAACAACAGAAGAAGGACCATCTGCCGAAGATCGCCCGCGGTGAGGAAGTCTGGTGCCAGGCTTTCAGCGAACCGGGAGCCGGCTCCGATCTGGCCGCGCTGAACACAAGAGCGGTTGACAAGGGCGATCACTTCGTGGTCGACGGCCAGAAGGTCTGGAGCACAGGCGCGCACCGTGCCGAATGGGCCATTACACTGGTGAGGACCGATCCAAATGTTCCCAAGCACAGGGGCATCACCTTCCTGCTTGTGAACCTGAAGACCCCCGGCGTGACCGTGCGTTTCCTGCCCAATATCGTGGGCACGTACTGCGAGATATTCTTCGACAACGTCATTGTTCCCAAAGAGAACATGGTAGGGAAGCAGAATGACGGCTGGAGAGTCACCGGTGCCACCCTCGGCTATGAGCGGTCCGGCATTCACCGCATCGCCGCCGCCCGCCGCAATATCGACCGCCTCATGGCATTCGCCAAGGAAACCAAGCGCAACGGCGTGCCTCTCTTCAAGGACCCGCTGGTCCGCAACAGGCTGACCCAGTTGGTCATCGAGGGCGAAATCTCCAGGCTGCTGGCCATGCGCATCGTCTGGCTGCAGAGCAGCGGCAAGCCTATGGACCACGAAGCATCCATGTCCAGGGTATTCGGCGCTGAGCTTCAGCAGCGGGTGGCTCAGGCCGGTCTGCAGATAACCAGGGGCTTCGGGCTTCTCGATGAGGGTGCCAAGTACGCTCCTCTGGCCGGATTCTTCCAGCGCCAGTATCTCTACGCAGCGGCTGCAACAGTGGGTGCCGGCACTTCCGAGATCCAGCGGAACATCATCGCTCAGAGAGGTCTCGGCCTGCCGAAGATCTAGTCCTGTCTATCGTAACAACCCAAATAGGGGATTCCTTGCTCAACGGGGGATCCCCTTTTACTTTCTGGAAAGTCTGTCCAAAGAGGTCACCCTCACTTTCATCCTCTGGAACGGTGCAGCGGAACGCTGCCGGGGGTTTGGGGGTGTCCCCCAGATTGTATCTCTCCATCCCCTAAGACTGGGGGATCAGGGGGTTGAAAGTAGCAGACTCTTGGCATGCCTGGGTCCATGCGGACACTCTGGATTCCCGCCTTCGCGGGAATGACAGTGCTGGGGGTGGGCGGCGATCTGAGTGACGCTCCCTCGACCTAGTCAAACACGCCTTCGTTGAGCAGCCGGACAAACTCCTCGTCGCTCATGCCCACGATCTCCCGGTAGACGTATTCGTTGTGCTGTCCCAGACACGGAGCAGGGATACTCGGCTCACCCGGCGTCTTTGACAATCGAAACGGCGGCATCATGTAGCGATGCGTGCCGATCTCCGCATGGTCCAGTTCTTTGTAGAATCTCCGAGCATTGAGGTGAGGGTCTTCATTCTGGTCTCGCCCGTTGCAGACGACTCCGGCGGCCACTCCGGCTTTCTGCAATCGGGTCATGACCTCCTCGGCTGTGTGCTGCGTCGTCCACTCCTCTATCAATTGATCCAGCTCTTCCAGATGGCGCAGGCGCGCTATCACCGTGACAAACCTGGGGTCATTAGCCATCTCCAGCATCCCCATCGCCTCGCACAGGCCCCACCACTCCTCTTCTTCGAACACGGCAATGGCGCACCACCGCTCATGCCCCCGGCATCGGTAGACACCATGCGGCGCAATACTCGGACACCTGTTGCCCAGCCGCACCGGCTCCCGGCCCCGCACAAACCAGTCCATCACCAGGGGCGCTACAAAGTTGATGCCTGCCTCGTACTGCGATATCTCGATGTACTGCCCTTTGCCGGTTCGATGCCGGTAGTCCAGAGCAGCCATCACCGCCGAGACAGCATAGTAGGGAGAAATGAAATCGGTGTAGGCCCCCGGCGGCGAAACCGGCGGTCTGTCCGGCCAACCGGTCAGGTTGCCGAATCCGATAAGGTCGGCCAACTGCGATCCAAGGCCGGGATGCTTCGCCATCGGCCCGCTGTGCCCGAACATAGGCAGGCTCACCATGATGATGTCCGGCTTCGCCTTCCTCAGTTCCTCGTAGCCCAAACCCATCCTCTCCATCGTCCCGGAGCTGAAATTCTCCACGACGATGTCCGCCCAGGCCACGATCTTCCTGGCGATCTCCACGCCTTTGGGATTCCCCAGGTTCAGGCTCACGCCGTACTTGCTGCCATTGTAGCGGGCGAACGCCGCCGAGCGATTGATGCCGGGGACGTTGTCCTTCATCGGCAGGGTGCTCCTCATGTTGTCGGGCCTGGTGCTCGACTCGATGTGAATCACCTGAGCACCATAGTCGCCGAGGAACCTGGCCACCAGCGGCCCCGATATGAACCAGGAGAAGTCGGCAACTTTGACGCTTTCGAGAGCCTTCGCCTTGTCAGCCATCGGCTATATCACTCCCCGCCGTCTGAGCGTCATAAGCTCCTTCTTCGACAAACCCAGCTCTGCATACACTTCCACGTTGTGCTCGCCAACACGCGGCGCTCTTCTCATGACGCGGCCGGCGGTCTCCGAGGCCCTGATGCACGAACCGGGGTACTTCACGTTTGCCCCCAGCCAGTCATGCTCCACATCCACCCAGTATCCCCGCTCGGCCAGTTGATCGCTGCAGGCCACATCCTCTGCCATAGCCACCGGATAGACGCAGCAGCGCCTGGCGACCCCGCCTTTCAGCAACTCCTCCCGCGTCCGGCCGGCAAAGAACCGCCCGATCGGCCCGGCGATCCTCTCCACCAGCTCCGGCGGTGCGGCGAAGTAGTCGAAGGTGTTCCAATCAATCTCCTTCAGGAAATCCGGCGCTTCGCCTGCCTCCGCCATCCAGGCCACCAGGGGCGTCATGAAGTTCCGCGCCAGCCTGGCCCCGTACATATCGAAGCTGACGTAGCCGTCCTTGCACTGCCAGATCCGCTTCATGCGCGCGCCGGTGGTGGGGCGCACCCGCACCCCACCGTTCCTCTCCTCCAGAAGCTGGTTCATCTCCCAGAAGATGGCGGAATCGGTGGGTATCCAGGCGCAGGCTTCCTGTATGGAAACATCCACCCACTGGCCTTCGCCGGTGAGCTGCCGGTGATAGTGGGCCACCAGCGTCCCGGCGGCCGCCGCCATGCCTGCGTGGAGGTAGGCCTGCGGGAAACCTATCCTCACCGGAGGCCGGTCGGGATCGCCGGTCAGGTACACGTAGCCGCCCAGAGACATGCTCACCAGATCGGAGGTCTTGTAGTCGCGGTAGGGGCCGGTTTGGCCGAAGGGGGTGATCGAGGTCAGGATGATGCGGGGATTGATCCGGCTCAGCACCGAATAGCCGAGGCCAAGGTTCTCCAGATAGCGCGGAGCAAACGACTCGATGACGAAGTCGGCCTTCGCCGCCAGCTTCTTGCACATCTCCTGCCCGTCGGCCGACTCCAGATTGAGGGTGATGCTTCTCTTGTTGGCGCTGTAGGCGAACCAGTAGAGGCTCTCCTCAGCGCTGGGGATATCATGAAAGAAAGGCCCGATGTCTCTGGAAGAATCGCCGCCGGGCGGCTCGATCTTGATGACGTCCGCGCCCAGGTCCGCCAGCGTCCGGCCGCAGATCAGGCCCCTCTCGTTGGCGAGGTCCAGCACCCGGTACGGCCCGAGCATGGAAATTGAATCAGAACCCGTTTTCAACTCCTTTGTTCCTCCAACCCCCTCAGTCCCCCTTTGACAAAGGGGGATTTCAGAAGCCCATACGTCTCCATTGTGTCACCTTCGCTCGCTGCTTTTCAAACCAACCTGTGCTGTCATTGCTTTGAAAATAGACCATTTTCATCCTTCGTGGTGCTGATGGCAATCAGCATGGCCGATTCCCGCGCAGCTTGTCCCCGCGAAGGCGGGGGGCGGGAATCCATGTCAATCTCGGAGGGCCACGCTCTGTCGTGGCTGCGCGACCTTGCCCGCCTCGTTCAGATGCACGGCATTGGCGCAGGACCTGGGTATGTAGAGGCAACGCATGCGTTGCCTCTACCACGGGCGTTGCGTCCACCGCGTGGCCGGGGCGGCAATGGGTTGGCGTCGCTGTAGGGGCGATCCTTGTGATCGCCCGAATGCGGTTGTTGGGGGTTACCAAGCGAATACAAGATTCCTTACGGAACGGCGTATGGATCGGCGATGGTGTTTGTCCGGGTCGTACGACATGGTTCTGTCAAGAAGTCGGTGGCCTTGCAGGCGCAGACTTCCAGGACTTGCATCCTCAAGAAAGCGGGGCTGGAAGAAAGGCCCGGGGATGCTTCCCGCTGCGGCACGATGGAATCTCATAGCCAAAGGAGCTAGAGTTGTCATCTTGTCATATAGGAGACTT
>CAYYWI010000077.1:1807-11000 GCA_964475375.1 uncultured Dehalococcoidia bacterium | reverse complement strand
GCAAAGGGGGAATGAACATTAACGCAGAGGGGCTTCGCCCCTCTGCACGCCCCGTCTCAGGTCGAAGAGATTCAGGGAGTTCGCTCTCCGATGAGCCATGAGCTGACAGCTCGGGAGGGAGTAATTCAAAGGGGGGATGGGGTTCAAGCTCACCCCTTCCGGGCAAACTCCGATAAGGGTCTATTCTATTGTTAAGGTCTTCTCCGCACACTGAGCTAGGGCTCGATGGTCTTGGCCTCGAATACGCGGATCTTCTGCCTTTCAGAAAAACGCTTGCCCTCTACGCTCAGGCTGGGAACTACGATGAGCACCTTGTCCTGGATGCTGCAGTCATAGGCCTTGTCATCAAACTCAAACACCCTGTCCAGCTTGACGGGGGAATCGCCGACCTCGATACCGATGGCGATCCGGTGCAAGGTCAGCCCATCATCCCGAGTGGCCAGGACATCGAACGTGTGATCCGCTCCAGATTTCCCTCTCATGACGGCATACTGTTCAGCCTCGTAACCCCGCCGCTTGAGGTATTCAATCAGAGCAGATTTAGAGGTAAATTGGAAGGACTCGGCCACTCCTGAGGCCTCGGCCGGGGGGAGATTCAACCCCAGGACCGAATCCAGATCCCAGCTCTGAATCACCTTTATCTTCTGCTGGTCGGCCAGCGCCTCTGCTTCCTTCTTCATGGTAGGCAAGACGACCATTATCTTGTCATGAATCCCACAATCATATGCCTTGTCATCGAAACTGAACACCCTGTCAATGCCCAGTTCCTGGGTCGAGTTCTCAATGCCCACCGCTATTCGATGCTGCACCACCCCGTCGTCCCTGAGCGCCAGCAGATCGAAGGTATGCTCGGCGCCGGACCTGCCTTTGGCCTTCGCATTCTCGTGAACTTCAAAACCTCGCTCCTGGAGAAACTTGATCAGCCGAGGCTTGTGGTTCAACTCAAACGTCAGAAGCAGGCGCATCTCCTCTTTGTTACTCAACCCATAAGTGTAGGCATCAACCTCCATCACCTTGTCTTCCGGAACAACATTGCCGCACTTGAGACAACGCCACTTTATAGCCGGATGACCAAAGACCTCACCGCAGTCGCGGCATTTGCGCAGGACCCCCAGGCTGGTGAAATCCTGACTGGAAGAGCGCAATTCCTGATAGCACTTCGGGCACACCAGCTTGCCGCTCCTGGTAAACTCCTCTTCCACACCAGCATACTGGCAGACCGTGTGTACCAGGATTCTGCCGCGGATAATAGTGCCTGAACCGCACTTTACGCAGTGGTAACCCGGAGTCAGGTTCAGAGACTTGCACTGAGGACAATAGATATACTTTTCAGAGGAGATCCTCTCAAGTATTCCGGACTTGGCCAGGTGCTCCAGCAGCGCCAAAGCGTCCTGGTCAGGGATATTGAGCGCCTTGGCGGCTTCGGGGTAGTAGTAGCCCATTTCTCTGTCGGGGTCAATATGGGGCTTCAAATCCCCGATCGATCCTGACAGCATTGCCCCCATGAGCTTGGCGGCTTTCTCATCCCGCCACAGAGGCTTACTGAGTTCCATACCTTCTCTCCCCTAAGAGACCATGATTTTTACTGCACAATAGTGCTGTGCCAGATGACACTTGTTTTTTTCCTCCGACGTGCGCGTTCTTCGGCGACATCGAGTAATCTCATCGTCTCTCATGGGCAACGGGCGTTCTATTGCCGGCCAGAGCCGATGACATCAATACACGCGGCACCCTGCCGATAAGCTTCTCTACTTCGTCACGGTCTTGGCAGAACTTGGTCAGGGTCTCTCCGCTGATAGTACCCTTCAAATACAGGTCAACCAGTGACTGATCCAGGCTCTCCATGCCGTCCTGAGCGCTTGTTCTGATCACATTGGGCAGCTGGAATATCTTCCCTTCACGAATGAGATTGGTCACCGCCGGAGTCCCCAGCATGACCTCCACTGCAGCAATTCTCCCGGACCCGTCAGCCCTGGGCACCAGCGCCTGGCACATAACACCAACGATGAGTGAAGCCAGCCTCGTCTGCGCCAGATAGCGGTGCTCCGGTGGAAACATGTCGATAATTCTCTCTATGGCCTGGTAAGAACTGGGGGCATGGCCGGTGCTGAAAACCATGTGGCCTGTCTCTGCAATCGTCAATACGGCCGCAGCAGTCTCCAGGTCTCTCATCTCACCCACCAGGATCACATCCGGGTCCTGCCTCAAAGAGTGCTTCAAGGCCTGGGCGAAGCTCAGGGTATCGGTGCCAACTTCGCGCTGAGTGACGGCGGATCTCAGAGGAATATGCGTATACTCGATGGGGTCCTCAATCGTGAGTATGTGGCACATCTTGTTGGCATTAATATGATTCAGCATGGCGGCCAGGGTTGTGCTTTTGCCGCTGCCTGTAGGGCCGGAAACAACCACGAGGCCGCGTGGCCTCATCGCCAAGTCCTTGCATATCGCCGGGAGTTCCATCTCGTCAATAGTGGGTATCTTGGGAGGCAGGAGACGGAGTGCCAAGCTGATACTGCCTCTTTGCTGTGCAGCATTGCAGCGTATCCTGCCAACACCCGCCACATTGTAGCCGAAGTCCAATTCAAGTGTTCGGTAGAATTCCTCCCGCTCCTCGGGGGTCGTCAGTTCCACCAGAGCCGCCCTGACATCCTCAGGCTGGACAGCTTCCATGTCAGTAAGCGGATCGATGTCACCCACAATCCTCAAAAATGGAGGAAAACCAACGACAAGATGCAGGTCGGACGCTCTACGTTTCTCGGCTATGCGAACCAGATCCAAAATACTACAATTCATTTCATCACACCCCGCACAAAGATCATCGCCTCAAGCCTGTGCCAGCTCCATCATGAAAGAAATGCCAACCTCCTGAGCGCTGATGCTGGTCACATTCACAGACGAGAAACGTCCGCTATTCTGTAGTGTCCTGGCGAAGTTGAACATCTCAGCCTCGGTGTCAGCCGTGCCCGCTGCCACTACAGCCTTCTTCATCCCATCCAGGCTCACATTCTGAAGATCGACCCCGGTAGCCTGTGCGGATTCATGAACCAGTCCCAGGCAATCGGCCACCACATCCCTGCCTTGTTCAAGAGCGTCCAACTGTTTCTTCAGCTCTCCCTGCGGCTTCTCAGCAGCGTCAACCTGGCCGGTCAGCGCCTGTATGTCTTCCACGCGCACCATCTGTTCCTGAGATCTCTGATTGACGCTATTCACATCAGCCGCCAGTTGGCTGTTCTCACTCTTGAGGTAGAGGATACCCCAGATACCCATACCTATCACGACAACACCCACCAGGACAACGGGCAGCCAAACGACCTCAGCCAGAGGCCGCTTCCTGATCTGGTACTCTTCCGGCAGTGCATTGAAGTTCACCAGCGAGTAAGCAATCGCCCCGCTCTCCTGCACCAGTACTTCCTTCAGGGCAAGCCCGATGCAGGTCACGTACTTGACCGGTACAAAGCCTTCCTTGTCCACAAAAGGAGAAACGATCTCCAGCACCGGACGCTCTCTGGGGCCAGCCAGCGAAGCTTTCTCGTTATCTTGACCAGCCAAGTCGCCGCTGACAAATATCGGCACTGCCAAGTCAATGGGCTTGTCCATGTGAGCTGCATTGTAGAAGCTTATGGCCCGTTCCAACTCGCTTCTCATAAAAGCTATTCTCTCGCCTGGCGGCGTCTGGGGGTCCAAATACAGGCTGCGCACTACTTCCGGTATGCCCTCACCCAGCACAACTATGTCCAAAGCGTTCTGGCACGTGTCCACCATTATCGCCCTGGGCTCGCTGGACAGCCGGGCTAGTGCCAGCGGCTTTATATCCATGACCGAGGGCCTGAGTCCTGCCAGCCGCAATGTGGCCACCTGTGAGTCCACCTTGTCCCGGGGCACCACAGCCAGAAACACCTTCATCTGGCCATGTTCAACAGACAGAACCTGCCACGATAGATATACGCCTTCAAGGGGTATGCCCAAGCTGTGTGAAGCCTCCCTCTTTATAGCTTCACCACGCAGGTTTTCCGGCATTTCGGGCAGCAACATCAACTGATAGAGGCAGTTGATGCCGCTGATGGCGAAGTTGATTCTTCTGCGTATTATTCTCTGGCTGCGCAAGATCTCCTTCAACTTGGCCGCCACTGTGTCCTGGTCCTGGACCACGCCTTCCTTTACCAAGCCCGGTTCCAGCGCGGCAGTGGACCACTTCAGCGGCTCCCTTCCTTTAGAGACCAAGACTGAGATCATTGAATCGTCAATGTACAGGCTTACTTGCTGATTAGCCATCTTTTCTCTCGTCCTATTTCAATATAAGTGAGCTTCTGTAGCCAGCCCGAGATTTGCCGATACCTAGTTGCCGATACCGTATACTTCAAGTACCAGACTCAGATCCGCAGGGCCTTCCGCATTGGTATTGATGGTCACAGTCCTAACGCCTACTGAAGGCAGCCAGTGACCCAGTGTGGATGTGAAGCGCAGCAGAGACTCAACGTTGCCTTGAACACCGATGGTCACTGTGTAAACTTGATATGATTGCTGACCCACAGTCACAGCCTTGGGAGCGGGGCAGGAGATAGCCGAGATGTCAACCCCGGCATCAATTGCAGCCTTATACAGTGCTTCCTCGATAGCGATGGAATCATCTGATGAAGCGAACCCGGCCCTGAGTTGGTAAAGCGCGAGATTGGCCTTCGCCAGCCTGGCTTCCAGGAGATCCCTCTGCAGGCTGTTGCTGACCATGCTGTTCTGCTTGGTGCCCAGCTCGTCCTTGAGATCGCTGTTCTGCGTCTGTTCCTGAGTATACAAGAAGATCACGACCGCCAGCGCAACCGCCAGCACCACAATGGTGATGATCCAGCGGGTTGTCGTAGATATTGAGATGTTAACTGACTTCAAGGATTTCATATCTTCCCGCACTCCTGCTTCATGACTTCGGAAAGTATATCATAGAGCGTCAATGAGTTCCTGTCGCGCTGGCCGCTTGAAGATCTCGCTGACATGGCGTCATGATTCTCCCACGGGGGGCCAGTACTGAGAAGCTCCGAATGGCTCGAAATGGTGATCCCGGTGGCTCAACTGACCGCTGCATAGTCTCTGCTTATACGGTGACAGAGGCCACTTCCGACCAACCCGGCACACCTCGTATCATGTTTACTCCACCTTAATGCTGGATATACCGCCGGATGAGATAGTGCTGCGGAAGGATACGATCATGTAGACCATACACCAGCCGTCGTCATCGGTGTGCACCGTAACTGTAGCTTCTGTGGCTCCTGGCTGAACGAGGTACGACAGGAGAAACGTATCTATGTCTATCCCGATGTTTTCCAATCCCGCCACACTGGACTTGGAATTCCAGACATTATTGACAGGGTTACAGGCATAGGGCACTCCGCCGCTGAGCAGGGTTCCGTTCACTTTGATCGTGTCTCCACCGAGCACATCATCACCCTCGGCGATGAAACAAGTCATCCTGGCGGCATTGGGATCGGTCAGCACGTCCTGCGGTGCCAGGAAGTTCTTGATTGAGAAGTTCTCCTCGTAGTGGTGATAAAAACGGAAGGTATCATACAGGTATAGCTGGTGTCCCTTGGTCTCCGGGCTGGAGTAGATGGCAATCATCGACCAGGCACCGTAGGCAGCCTGATCAATGCGGGTCGACCCATAGCTAGTCGTGTTTGCCAGGGGATAGGCTGTCCTATAAAGCGGATCCTCTCCCGTATGGCCGTCCACCCATTCATAGGCCGTGGTGTCTCCTATCATGGGGTCCCAAAGGCTGCCGTCACCATTATCATCAACGCCGTCGTTTCGGATTATTATCCCGGTGCCCACTGAGAATACACTGTTGGACGCATTACCCCAGATGCCATTGAGCTGTCCCGCTGTGCCGCTATCCATCGCACTCCACGAGCCATTGTACCGACGAATATCCCCTGAAGCTCCTACAGCGAGGACATTGCTATCAGAGGTGCCCCAAACCCCATAGAAGTGCCGTCTTACGCCACAGTCCTGATTGGTCCAACTGCTTCCAGAGCCATTGTAGAAGCGAAAGTAAGTATTGCCAGACGATGGTCTTGTTCCTACCGCCCACACATGCGTTGAGTCGCTGCCCCAGACACTATACAGGGTCTGCGACGTTTGTCCGCTTACGCTCATCGAGCTCCATGCACTGCCGTTGTAGCGAATAATGGTGGCATTGGCCCCCACCGCAAAGACGTTGGTTCCGGAGTTGCCCCAGACACCACGAAGGTCATTCGTAGTCCCGCTGGCCATTGAACTCCATGTGCTGCCATTGTAGTGCAGCACCTTGCCACCAGCACCGACGGCAAATACATCTGTGCCTGAAGCACCCCAGACACCATAAAGAACATTCGTGGTCCCACTGGTCATTGAACTCCATGCACTGCCATCGTAGTGCAGAATCGTGCCCCCTCCACCCACGGCAAACACATCTGTTCCAGAACTGCCCCAGATACCATAAAGATGGTTCGTGGTGCCGCTGGTCATCAAATTCCAGGCCGTGCCATCATAGTGCAGTATGCTTCCACCCTGTCCTACAACGAAAACATCCGAGGCAGAGCTTCCCCAGATACCCTGCAGAGGTTGCGTGGTAAATTCCGAAGAATCGGCATGTCCCACTGTATACTTGGCATTCCCTATGAAGGCTACACCGCGGTCCAGGAAGTACTGCTTCGCCGCTTCGACCTCGTCGGTCACGTCGGCATAGCAGGAGTAGTTCCAGCCACGTGCCTGGCTAGTGCTCCCAGGCAGCACCTGCCAGGAATCGGCCGTAACTGTTGTCTCGTAGGACTGTCCACTAACCTCGACTTTGAAGGAAACCCTGCCGACAAAGTACGTACCCACCAAAGCGGAACGCTGTGCATCAGTCATCCATCGAGTATCCCAGGGATCGTTCTTCCATCCTGACCAATACAGCCTCACTTGCTGCAACCTGGTGCCTCCAGGAAGGCTGGCCAAAGTTGCAGGGGATTCCGCGTAAAGTCTGTCCCGATACAACCCATCACCACGCTCGCTTCCGTTTTCGTCACCCTCGCCATATGGATTATCCACGTTATAGTCCATCAGCAGGGTATTCCCGATTGCCACATAGTCGGCATTCATCGAACCGCCAAAATCCTTCAACTGCTCTTTGGTGGTATAGGCTGTCACGGTGGTCGTCTTGCCAGTGGTCGGATCGGCACCGGTTGAAACTATCTTATACAGTTTGTCTCCCGTCCACCAGAGGTATGCGGGAACGGAGGGAGTGGTGCTGCCGGGCGAACTCACCCAGGAGAAGGCTCCGTCCGGAACCATCTTCCCCGCCGGCGCAGTGAAACTGAAGGCAACTACTCTGCGGCTTGGCTCTCCTATCTCGTATCTGTCATCCTTGGTGTCGAATAGACTCGACGGAGACACCGAAAGATTCGAGGAACTATTGTAAGCAGTGATCAGGCCCCACTTGTCGTCGGTGGCATTGTAGACAGACCGTCCCACATCTGATTTAGAGAACTGGTTGCTGGCGGAGTCTTCAAGACGACCGCTGCTGACTGACGTAGCTTTGCCGGACTTGTCCATGGGCAACTTGGTATAGTCAATAGGTGTGCTGTAGGTCCAGGTTATGAGAGTGCCGTTTCTGAAAGTAGTAGTTGTCGGCGTGCATCTGCTGCCCGTCGGTGGCAGGGGATTGCTTGAGCTCTCCAGATTGCTGGAGCCAGCCACATACTCAAACCCCGGGGGCAGCCAAATGCCGATCTTGTCTATTATAAGGGGATCAGTGAAACCAGCATCCTTCAAGATGGCCACTTCGTACTTGCCGACAGCGGTAACGTCTCCCGTCATCGTCACATTATCATTGGGAGTCCGGCCCTGACCGGATTTAGGGGTCTCCACGCCTTCGAGAAGCCAAATGGGCTGAATGCGTACGGTGACCACCTTGTTATTGATGTTATCCGAGCCCGGAAGGGTGTATTCCAAATAGGGAGGGGTATGAGTATAGGTAGACTCGGTCCATGCACCTCTCATCCATGCCGGCCAGTCCTCATCCTCATAGTTCTTGATCTTCCACATGGCATCCTCAAGGCCGGTATCAGCAGAATAGAACTGTTGCATGATTCCTTCGTGGGACTGGCCCTGCTTCATCCCACTCACCACGAACGCCATGATCGGGGCGATAACCAAGCCTGCAACCACCAGCATAACCAGAACCATCATCAGCGGTGCTGCCCCTGATTCCCGCTTAATCAGGCGAGTGAGGATTCTTTTCGTCCTTGAGGTCATCTTCTTCATAATGCACCACCTAAACCAAAGATTCGGCTGCTATTCGCGAATCCCACATCCCTGCCCCCTCGAAGGCTTTGGGGTTGGTACCATGCAGAAAGTACAGCAAGCCCCATTTCTACCGGGGCTTGTCCCTAAGCCATAGGCCTTGGACTGATTTGATAAGACCTGGTCTGTGTCTCCTGCCCTACCACAATAGTGACAGTGAATATGAAGGTCTTCTGTCCACTGTCTTGCCACCGGCAGGTGGTAGCGCTGCTGTCAACGCCCTCAGCCACTGTAATGGTCGTGTTCTTCGTTTCAATGCCATCTTTGTCAGTAACGACCTCGCAACGCACAAGCCGCTTGAGACTGCTCGACGGCGTATCCTGCAGTGAGTAGCTCACCGTATGAGTGTCATTCACCGGCGGACTGGTACCCGTATCCCAGAAACTCCATTTCAGGGTAAATGGAATGCCAGAGCCAACACCAGTGCTTACTCCGGTAGCAGATTGCGCTTGTATGCCGTCCTTGCTCACCCAATCGCCGGCCTGCTGCGCATAGCGGACAGCCAGCGTATCAGCGCTGATGCGATTGCTGCGCAGGGTCTGGATGGTGATTCCGGCCACAGCCGCTGCCACGACTGCTATGATGGGAATAGCTACCAGCAGTTCCACAAGCGTAAAGCCCTTCTGTTTGCCTCTAAGCCACTTCATCAGCGATTCACCTTGATAGCCTCAGTAACCAGGAGGGTCTTCCCCTGGTGACTGATCGTGACCGTGACCTTCTTCATCCCCAGCGGGGTACCTGTGGGCAAATATGTGGCCGGGTCTATATAGTCAGCATCGACAGCCACGTCATACCCAGACTGGTTCCTGGTGTTGTCAGTAACATTGTCATACGGCAAGTACCTGATCCGCTCCAACTCGGCACGGCTCAGACTCTCAGCCAT
>CAYYWI010000077.1:1080-1797 GCA_964475375.1 uncultured Dehalococcoidia bacterium | reverse complement strand
GTTGTTAAGCCTGGCACCATTGTAAGCAACGACCAGACTACCAAGGAAAGCCGCGCTTACAACGCCGAGAATAGCCAAGGCCACCAGGACCTCAGCCAGTATCTGTCCTTTCTGACAAGAAGAAACAGGCAGCCTCCGGACGATACCTCTGACCCTCGTTCTCATTTTTTATCAGCCCTCCCCGATCCAGACCCTACCCGAATTTTGGGGCTGTCATGTCGCTGGGCTGTATCATACCCTTATAGAGCTTTGTCGCGCAACGGGCTGGAACCCTTCAGGTATCACAAATGCAGATGCTTCCCCGCACGTTCGCCTCACAAGTAGACATCTAGAGAACGATATCACACTGTCCTCACAGTTGGATCACAGAATCCCACGGAATCCTCACATTTCAGTCACAACGATTTACTTGTTACAAGTGTCAGATCTCCGATCTGACCTGAAGACTGCGAAAAGATTGAGGCGTCGGGTCAGGGACCCGACAGCCACTATGACAGAGGCGGATTAGCAAAGGGAGGCTGGTGAATGGTGGATCCGCTTCGCTTGATCCACCCTACCCCTAAGGGGATTTGTCATTGCGAGCCATTCTCCGGGCCAAGCCAGGAGAAGGCGTGGCAATCTCCGCGTTCCCCTGAGATCATGCCGCCATGCCCCGAGATTGCTTTGTGGGTGTCAGGTCTCCGACCTGACCCGGACTGATAAGCCAATCGCCGCTGC
>CAYYWI010000077.1:0-980 GCA_964475375.1 uncultured Dehalococcoidia bacterium | reverse complement strand
TCAACGACCTGACAGTCACACGCCCTTTCGGTGGGTGTCACATCTCCGACCTTGTGGATTTGTGGGTGTCAGGTCTCCGACCTGACCCGGACTGATAAGCCAATCGCCGCTGCCCACTTTATTCCCGCTACTCTTCTACAAAGCCGTCAGGTCAACGACCTGACAGTCACACGCCCTTTCGGTGGGTGTCACATCTCCGACCTTGTAGGTTCTGTGGGTGTCAGGTCTCCGATCTGACCGGAACGCTATTCTTCGCTACAGCAATCCACCTTGATCACCGAGTGATCGCCAGCATGATAATTCCTCGCACTCGAGAATAGAAACGCATCCTGGCTGTCTGTAAGTCCCGCCTTCATCGGATTGTTGTGAATGTACTCGATCTTGGTGCGGAGAACCTTACCAGAGTACACCGCCACATCATCGAAACGGTCTTCCCACACCTGGTATTCCCGCTTCTCGTTCGGATGATATCTTTTCGCCGCCTCCGCGAAAACGTTCAAGACGTCAGTCCGCTTCTCTTCTTTCAATCGGTCGATGATCTCTTTCGCCGTGCGCTTCTTGAAGTCCCTCATGATATCCGAGATGTTGCCTCTCGAACCCGGTTGGAGCACGAGGTGAATGTGCTGAGGCATCACCACATAGGCAAGCAACTTGAATCCGAACTTCTCACGATAGAAATCCAGTTTTCGCACAATGATCCGGGCGTAACCTTCCTCGTCGAGCAACTTTACGAATTCCGATAGAGTCGCGGTGACGAAGTAGGCTAGCGCCTGGTCGTAGGTCAACCGCCGCTGCCGTTTCATTCAGGTCCCTCTTCTACAAAGCCGTCAGGTCAGCGACTGAGAGTCACACGTCCTCTCGGTGGGTGTCACATCTTGTGGGTTTTGTGGGTGTCAGGTCTCCGACCTGACCCGGACTGATAGGTCAACCGCCGCTGCCGCTTCATTCAGGCCCTCTTCTACAAAGCCGTCAGGTCAGCG
>CAYYWI010000076.1:0-11398 GCA_964475375.1 uncultured Dehalococcoidia bacterium | reverse complement strand
GCATGTATTAGGCACGCCGCCAGCGTTCATCCTGAGCTAGGATCAAACCCTCCAAAACTTCCTTCCACTATCCAGTTGTTAAGGTCCTTAGGTACATAGTAAAAGTATCACATTGTTTCGCAGGATGTCAAGTATTGCGTAGCGATAACCACACAGGATATCATACGCATGACTGCGGTTCTGCTCCTTACTTTTCCCGATTGTGCGGAGAGACTTATGCCTGCCAATCTGCCGCCACAGTACTTCGAAGCCGAGAAGCGCTACAGGAGCGCCAAGACTCCCCAGGAGAAAATCGAGGCCCTCGAAGAGATGTTTGCCCTCATGCCCAAGCACAAGGGGACTGACCGGCTGCGGGCTGAACTCAGAACCAAGATTGCTAAGCTCTCTGAAGAAGCTGAGAAGCGTCCGTTCGTGGCCAAGAAGGGGAGCCAGCTCTACTACATCCGGAAGGAGGGGGCCGGGCAAGTGGCTCTGGTCGGGCTGCCGAACGTGGGCAAGTCGCAACTGGTCTCTGCGCTGACGCAGGCTACGCCGCAGGTCGCCGACTACCCCTTCACCACGCAACTGCCCATCCCGGGCATGATGGAGTATGAGAACGTTCAGATTCAGTTGGTGGACCTCCCGGCCATCACCGCTCCTGAAGTAAGCTCCTGGCTGCCAAATATCGTCAAGAACGCTGATCTTGTTCTGATCGTAATCGATGTGATTCAGGAGCCGGTGACCCAATTTGAGACCATCATCGAGTGGCTGGCGAAGCACAGAATGGCGGTATCGAATGAACTGAAGGAGCCTCCAGCAGTGATGACCCATGTTAAGCGGGTGCTGGTCCTCGCCAACAAGGTGGATTCTGAAGAATCGCAGAAGAGCATAGAGTCGCTGGTTTCGCGCTGCGCCGGGGGGTTCACTGTCGTTCCCGTCTCTGCCAGGTGCGGTGAGGGCTTGGAGCAGTTGAGGGAGATCATTTACAAAGCGCTCGATGTCATCCGGGTCTATACCAAGCCGCCTGGGGGCAAGGCTGATCTTACCGAGCCATCAGTGGTCAGAGGAGGCAGCACGGTGGGAGATGTGGCACAAACAGTGCACAAGGACTTTGCCCGCAATCTGAAGTACGCCCAGATCTGGGGCTCAGGCAAGTTCGACGGGCAGAGAGTCAGGCGGGATTACGTCCTGCAGGATGGCGACATAATTGAACTGCACCTCTAGCCATACCAACTCATAGGCTTCCTCTTGTCCCGGCAGCGATGCTGTCCGGTGTGGCTCTACGCCGAGAGCCCGAAGTTGGTTCTGACCCTGGCCCAATCCTCTTTCGATGGCAGTACGTAGTTTCGCGTCCGGCTGGGGATGGGTAACCCCAGGCCCTTCTTGATGTCCACCGCCATCTCAGCAGTCTTCACGGCAACCATAACTGAATCGATAATGGGCACTACCTGGCCATTGATGGTGATCCGGTTGAAGCCGACCATGCTGCAGAACATGCTGGTGCCGGCACAGCCGAGCACGATCACGTCGGCGCCATCGGCTACGCACTCCTTCGCCACCTCGGCCACAGCGTCCGCGGCAAGCTGCGGATTCCCCATCCACTTCCCGAAGGCCGTAACGAATGGCTCCCTGTCGAATCTCACCCCATTCGGTATTAACCGGCCTTCCAGGCCTTGTTCCCGGACCTGTTCTTCGATCTGGGCGCGCTGCCCGGGCATATTGGTGCCGATGATAGCAAAGCGACGACCCAGGAGGCAGGCCAGGTGCATGGCACACTCAGCGGGGCCGAAGATGGGCATGCCGACCACAGAACGAGCCTCTTTGATGCCAGGATCGCCGAAGCAGTGCACCACGCCGGCGTCAAAACCCTCCTTGTCGGCCTCGATGAACGCCTCGATAATCTCGCGCTTGTCCATGAGGGCGAAATAGGGGTTGTCAAAGTCGAGGACGTTGTCGCCCTTCAGACCGCGCTTGATCGGCTTCAAAGTGACCTTGGTGTCCGGGCGCAGCACCTTCTTGAAGCTGTGCTCTACCATGCTGAACCAAGCGTCGTGGAATCCCTCGGGCATTTCGGTGATGTGAGCGAGGCAGATGTTCATGGTGGTCCCCCTTTCCTGGTTGATATGTAGCATTAGACTTGACTGCTGTCAAAGGATAGGTGCCGGTCCGAATAAGTTGACTCGGCCGCCTGGTCTCCGCTGCTTCGGAAGTGTGCAACCCACCCTTGAGGGAGAATAAAGAAAGCATGATTTGGGGGCACTCCTGCACCTCCTTCAGGATTTCGAATTTCGGATTTGGGGCGAACAGCCCGCAAAGGGCTTTGCCCTCTGCACGCCCCGAGATGAGAGCCGGGAATCCAGAGACTTTGCTAAGAACCAGCGATGCCAAAGAGCAACATGGCATTCCGGGTGGTTCTCTCAGCTACCACATCAGGCGGCATCCCCTTGAGCTCTGAGGCTGCTCGCAGCGAACGCGCGACGTCGGCTGGCTCCGACCGATGACCTTGATAGACCACCGGGCAGTCGGTCTCCAGAAGCAACTTGTCCAGAGGTGCTTCCCTCACGGCTCTGCGGTGCTCGGCATGATATTCCGTGGCCAATGTAGCCGAGACGAAATACCCGGCATCCAGTATCTCTTTGAGCACATTGCCGGGTCCCGTGTACCAGTGAAAGATGGCGAGTTCGACGCCGGCCTCTTTCGTCAGGGTGAAGGAGTCTCTCCAGGCATACCGGGAGTGGATGATAATCGGCTTGCTGTGCTTTTGGCCGAGCGCCAGCAATGTCCTGAATACCTGGTGTTGGTGATCCTTGATGATGCCGCTCAGTGCTTTCTTGTGGTAGTCCAATCCAACCTCGCCAATGGCGACCGCCTGATTCAGGTGATCTTCGATGAACTGGAATTGGCGTTCCAGGGGTGATCTCAGTCTGTTCAGAATACCCGGATGTAGCCCGAGGGCTGGATAGACAAAGCCGGGGTACTTGGCACCAATCTCCAGAACCCGGCCATTGGACTCGCAATCGGAGCCGACGGCAACAATGGCCGCTACGCCGTTTTGTTTGGCTCTATCAATAGCCGAATCGAGATCTTCAAGTTCTTCGAGGTGAGCATGGGAATCGATAAGCCGGTACAAATCTTCTCCTTCACCCCACCGTGCCTGCTTTTCGCAGCTCGCTGATGCTGGTGTCTGAATAACCCATCTCACGCAGAATCTCGTCGGTGTGCTGCCCGAAAGCGGTGGCCCAGTTCCTCACCTCGACCGGCGAGTCGCTTAGCTTGTGCATTGAGCCGATCTGCTTGAGACGGCCAAAGGTCGGATGGTCTGACTCCAGGATCATTTGCCGCGCCACCAGTTGGGGGTCGAATTCGACTTCATCAACGCCTAGAACCGGGGTATAGCAGGTCTCCTCATGCATCAGCAGTGCCGTCCACTCGTCCCTCGTCCTGGTTCGGAACATCTCCGTGAAGAACCGGAACATCTCATCCCTTTTCTGGCCCTCATCGAACTGATGCGGAATGAACTCCTCGCAGCCCAGAAGGCGGCACAGGTTGGCGAAGAACTTGGACTCCAGCGTGGCTATGACGATGTGCTTCCCGTCCTTCGTCTCGTAGACGTTGTACCAGGGGTACATCCCGCTCCAGATAGTCTCACCTCTCTTGGGGACTGTCCCGCGTTTGTACAAGTAAGGGTTGATCTGCACTGATGTCACTTCCGTGATGGCATCGGCAATAGCGACGTCCAGGAACTGGCCTCTTCCCGACTGCTGCCGAGACAAGAGCGCCGCCATGATGGCGACTGCACCTGACAGGCCTCCGGACCAGTCTGCAATCAGTGCCCCCGGTATGGCCGGAGTACTGCCCTTGTGCCCGGTCAAGCCCACGAGACCACTCAGGGCTGCGTAGTTCAATTCGTGGCCCGGTATGTCCCGGTAGGGCCCATTCTGCCCGTAGCCCGAGAACGACGCGTAAACCACACGTGGATTGGCCTCCTTGATAGCATCGTAGTCGATTCCCAGACGTTTCACTACGCCCGGACGGAATCCTTCCATCACGACGTCGGCGCTCTTGGCCAGGTCGAGAAAGACCCCTCTGCCCGTTTCGGTCTTGAGGTTGACGCTGAACGTGCGACAGTTGCGCAAACCGGGGTAGTCAGTGAACACCATCATGGTCAGGTATCCCAGGGTCTCCGGGTTGACATCGGATACTTTGACCACATCGGCACCCAGGTCGCCCAGCATCTCGGTGCAGAATGCACCGGGGCCGGTCCAACACATGGTGACTATCCTTATACCTTCCAGAGCCAGTGCCATCTCTTCGCGCAGACTCCTCTCAGACTTATCAATACGTTAAAAGGCCGCTTCAATCGGCTGAACATGATTATTGCAGAGCGGAACCCACGCGGCAAACCTCGGATTGGGGCTGGTCGACAGCGTGTGAGGGAGTTGAGGCGGGCATGCTGAACGATGTCGCTAGCGGAGGATGTGCCTTTGAACGATCTCCCGGATCGAGACCAGCCCCGGTGAATCAGCGGGGAGTTCAAGTATCGGCTTGCCAATGAGGTCGTGGTAAGCGATGTTGTCGTCCTGAGGGATGAAGCCGAGGATCTCCAGCCCGATCTTGTGTGCGGATTGCTCCAGCAGCGGTTGGTTGCCTGTCACCCGGTTGAAGACGATGCCCAGCTTTCCGCACTCGATTGCCTTGTCCTCCACCACCATCTTGTGTATCAGGGCTGCCGTCTGCAGTCCTCTGGCCGTAGCGTCGCTGACGATGACGAGTGTATCGACATGGCGCACAACCTGGCGGTTGATCTGTTCGACGCCGGCTTCACCGTCGATGATGATAGTATCGAAGCTCCTGGAAAGCGTCTCGATGGCCCCGCGCAAGAGGTCGTTGACGGGACAGAAGCAGCCGAGGGTCTCGGTTCGCCCCATAGCCAGCAGAGCGTAACCATCCGTCTCGATCAGGGCCTCCAGTATCATGTAGTCGAGCCTGTCGGCGATCTGTGCCTTCTCGCTCTGATCCCCGCTCCTGGCGGTCTTGATGATGGCCTCGCGGATCTGTCCCATGGTCCGCCTGACCTTCACACCCAATGCATTCGGCAGGCCCAGGGCCGGGTCGGCATCGATCAGGAGCAGTTTGCCTGCCTGGCGGCTTTCCAGGAGGGCCCTAGTCATCATGGCGGTAAATGCTGTTTTGCCGGTGCCGCCCTTGCCGCACACTGCCACCAGCCTCTTGGCCACTTTGGAGACGTCAGTCACTCAATCTATCCTTCGTGAGTCCTATGATACTGCGGCTGCCGCTGCGCGGCACCAGCGCTGTCACGATGGCCATGAGACGTCATCAACCCCTTGCCCCCCACCATTGGGGCAAGAAACAGAGGACTCGGGGACACCCCGAACCCCGGCAGCATCCTGCTGCACCGCAGAATCTCCTCTTCCCTTATGGGAGAGGACAGAGGTGAGGGTGAATCGTACACAAATCCCCCGGGAAATATCCTGGACCTCTTCATCAGCCTTTGATCGCCTGATCCCCACTCTGAGGATACTATGAGCTATGAACTGTGAGCTATGAACTGTGAGCCATGAGCTGCTAGCTCGCAGTCCAGACCTCGCACGGGACCGGCCCCCATCTTCCGCACATTGCACTACTGGCGCCGGTCAGGCCCCGTTGCCTTTCTTCTTCCTCACCTTGATGACCTCTTTGATGTCATCGCAGACCGGCTGGTCCGGGCAGGACTTACAGTCGTATCCCGAGGCGCATTCATAGATGTCAAAGCCTTTGGCCTTCCAGTCTTCTCTGAGCATGCTCTTGAAAATCTTGTTGACCTGCATGGCCATAGCACTCAATGGCTCAAGGTCATCCCTGCTTGATGTAACGAAGAAGACCTCCATTGCCTGCACCTTGGGCACATCTGTCTTGAAGATGGCCATCAGCGCCCTTCCCAGGGTCTCGAAGCAGAATCCCTTGGCTGCAGCCTCCTTGCTTACTCTGGACCAGATCACCTGGGGGACGCTGCGGATCATATAGCCTTCTATGCGGTCGGCGACAAACTGAGTGTGCTCCAGAGTCTGGTGGTCCTTCTCTGACAGCTCCGGTCCGGCCACGATCAGGACCTGACCGAAAGGGAGGCTGGCCCCCGGCGATTCAGGGATATCCGGGCCGATCAGATTGACTTTACCGTCCCTCACCAGAGCGGCGTTGTCTGTCCACAGGAGGAAGGCGGAGGACCCGGCTTCCGGGTTGCCGATCTCGGCGAAAGTGTCGCTGCGCAGGATGATGCCCCGACTGGCACCCTCTCCCACCCGGACCGGCAGTCCTTCCAGAAGCCGGCTGATTTCAGAGGGGCAGTCGTACTCCCTGGTCTGCCGGCCCTTGGCACGCAGGTCGGCCATGTATTCGGCTATCTTGGGTATGTAGGCATCGTAGATGGACACTTCACCCCCGGATCAAGTCCAGGGCAGGCTCTGCCCTCTCCCTTCCAAGGGAGAAAGACTCCCGGCAGGAGACACTCCTGCCCACTCTCGGAAGCATGGTCTGGCCCTCTACCTCAAAGGAGAGGGGTAGGTCAACATAGGATTGCGGGCTATTCCTATTTTGAGACAGAGCTGGTCTGGGTCTGCGTAGTTATTTTCTCGGCGGCGATAACTGCCGCTCCCACTGCCCCGGCGATCTGAGGGTCGAGAGGCAGTCTCTTTATCTTGACCTTCAAGCGCTGCTCCATGGCTTTGGCCAATCCTTCGTTCTTGGCGCATCCGCCGGTCAGCACCACGTCTTCTACCAGGCCGACCCTTCCCACCATGGCTGCCAGTCTTCCCGCCACCGCATGATTGATGCCGGCGACAATGTCGGCCAGTTCGGCACCCTCGTTGATCATGGTGATGACTTCTGACTCCGCGAAGACGCTGCACTGGCTGGCGAGGTGGACGGGCTTCTCCGACTGGAGGCCTGCGGTAGAGAGTTCTTCCAGGTTCATATGGAGTGTCCTGGCCATGGCTTCGAAAAACCGCCCTGTACCGGCGGCGCACTTATCGTTCATGGCGAACTCGAGCACTTTGCCCTTGTCGCTCACAGATATGACCTTGGAGTCCTGCCCGCCGATGTCCACCACTGTTCTGGTAGTGCGGCATAGCCATTGAGCACCACGGGCGTGGCAGGTGATCTCTGAGACGTTCTCGTTGGCAAAACCCACTCTCAGCCTTCCGTAGCCGGTACCCACGATGTAGCCCAGGCTGTCGGGCGAAGCCAGGCCTGCCTTCTGCAAGGCCTCCTCCATGGACTTCCTTGCCGTCACTTCAGGCTTGATCGTCGATGGGATAATGGCGTAGGCCAGGATTTCTCCATCCTTGAAGATGACCGATTTTCCGGTCGCCGAACCGATGTCGCAGCCTCCGACTATCATGCTCTCTCCTTGCATTTGTATAACTGAATATCTATTTTAGCCCTCCGGCCCCCTTTGGCAAAGGTTATCGGGGAATTCGGAGACACCCGACCAAAGGGGCTTTACCCCTCTGCATACCCTTTTATGAGACTCTCCTAGCCTAATCCCATAGCTGTGAAGAACTTGCTGAGCTTGTCCTTGCACTCGTCCGGTGTGGTGTATCTGCGGTCGAACAAGTCCAGACCTATGTGTATGTATGGAACCTTGAGCTGGTTGCAGATTTCCTTCATGATGCCGGTGCTGGCGGAACCATCTTTGTGGCCCATGTGACCCGGCCAGATGACAAGGTCTATGCTGTAGTCTTTAACTACCCGCGCGATGTCACTGGCAAAGTAGTCCGCCGGACCGCGCGCCTGCCTGACCATCGGCGAGTCATAGAGGTTTCTCTTGGCCAGACCCCTGAAGATGGTCTCTTCATTCCTGAGGTCGATTGGCGTGTAGGGCTGCAGGCCGAACATGTCTTGCACCATGACTGCGCCCCACTCTGACTCGAGCCACGGCATGAACTCGAAGACCCAGCCGAAAGGCAGCAGGTCGAACCAGAAGTAGCGTATCTTCTCTTTGGGCACCGGGCCGGTCCCGGCCTTGACGCGCTCCTCGGCGTCCTTGTACAGTTGCTGCAGCCACCGGGTTCCCCGTGGCTTGCCCGTCTGGAAGACCTGGGTGGCGGCGAAGGCCTGTGGTCCACCGATGCCCCACCCGTGGGGGCAGGGTTTCGCCCGCCGCAACTGGGTGTATTCCGACAGGATCTCGTACTGCTTGTTCGTCTCCTTGCAGACTTCTCTCAACCGGTCCAGGTCCAGTTTCAGGCCGGTGTGCTCTTCCAGAAACGCCACCATCCGCCGCAGCTCGCTGGCGTAGTAGTCGATCCCACGCAGGTCCTCAAAATACGGCGGGTCGCTGGCGAATATGGGGACGTCGCGCCATTTCTGGTTCCGCTTCACGGCTTGGTGGAGCAGATTTCCGGCATCGCAGGGATGTATCAGACCAATAAGCGCCCATGGCTTCGGCGTCAGGCCGGCCTCGACGTAGTAGAGTGCCAGCCGGCAGGCAGTGCACCAGTCGGTCCCCAGCCCCATGGCTTCGGCGGAGTCGATATCCCCGGTCAGGTAGGGCGCTGAAGCGGCCAGGAACGGGGTCTGCATAATCATATACCACGGCATTCCCATAGCCTCGTAGATCTCTGGAGCAGCACAGAAGTAGCCGGCCACGAAGGGCTTGCCCTCCTCAGCGTACTTCATGATGGTGTCGTACCGCTCCACCGTGATGTCCGTGATCTCCTTGCTGAGCTGGCTCATCGAATCGGGCATGGTGGCCAGGATGCCAGACAGGAAATTGAAGTAGTCGCGCTCCTCTTTGTACCGCTTGAAGCTCTCCGGCTCGTACTTATATTTGTATGCCATTTGTCTACCCCCCCATCATTTCCAGGAACGCCTGAATTCGCGTTCTTAACTGCCCGGCTCCGACATTGATGTAGTCTCTGTCCAGACGGATGTAGGGGACGCCGGCTTCCTTCAGGTCTTCACCGGTCATGAACTGCTCGCCGGTCCAGTTGTCGCACATCACCAGACGTTCGGCCACCACTCCGTCCACCTTGAAGTCGCGGATCATGTCCTTGATGAAAGCCGATCTCCTTGGCTGATCCCCGAACATCCTGGCACACGACGGGCGGTCAGCGATGTAGTACTGTGCCAGAGCCGTGACCGGGTCGTCGGCCTTCTCGTCCACGTCCTTCCAGATTGTCCTCGTGCCGAAGCACAGCGAGTCGGTGACCACCAAGCCGCCCTGGCCTTCGATAACCTCGATGTAGGCCGGATCGTCCAGGATGCCGCCGATGAGCATCAGCCGGGCGCGGTAGTCGGAGTGCCCTTCTACGTGGCTGAGTTTGTCTGCCAATTCCTTCAAAAGGCTGTTGTACTCCTGCCGCGGTATGGCGGTTCCCGCCACCACCACCGCCAGCATTTCAGCGCCGGTGATGGGTGGTGCCTTCTTCTTCCTGAGCTCGTAGAGCTGCCTCTGCAGGCGCCGCGTTTCGTTGTGCAGCCTGATGGCCTTCCACAGGCGCTCGTCAGAGATGAAAATGCCGAAGTGGTCCTTTATGGACTCCCTGAAATCGCTGATTTCCTGCCGGAACCACTCTACCTGCGGGTCTTCCACCTTCTTGGGGAGGCTGATCAGGCGCAGGTATGGGGTGTCGATCTTGCGTTTCCAGTGGTCGTAGATGCGGCGGACATGGTCGCAGCTATTGAGCCAGACCACACCGTCGAGGAAGCTGTACTCACCCCGCAGCCCCAAGTCCAGCGAGTGGCGGGAGAAACTGCAGTTGATGCTGCTCACACAGGTGTCCGCCATGTCTGTGCCGGTGCTGCCGGTGCCGCGCATCCGGAAAGGTAAGAAGCCGGCGGCGGTGATGATCTCCTCCGGGACATAGGAACAGTAGCAGCCGATGACTTTTCCCCCGCTGTCTTTCCATTTCTTCAGATAGGGATTGACCAGAGTCCTGGTGGCTTCCTGAAACTGCTCCAATGCCTTTGGCTTGGGCCTAACCTTGGTTTCCATTCAGTTCCCCCCTTTCGGAGACTATGCGCTAAAACGGCATAGCTCCTGCAGCCTGGATGGCTGCGCTGAGACCGGTGGTCTCGGCGCTAGTCTAGCAAAAGAATCTTGACAAAGTCAAACAATTTGAGTGCTCGATAGCAAATGATCTGATGGTTTCGGTCCTGCTGGTTGGGCATGCGGTGGCTGTCTGTGAGTCTTTTGTGAGTCATGAATTGTGCCATGAGATGTCGGCGTGAGCCGCTCCTTCATCCTTGAGACCTCTGGGTGACCTGGCTGGCTTAAACTCAGCACAGAAAGCCCCCAAGGGGGTATTTGAAAGGAGAAACATGACTTTGGAAGGGTCACTGCTTAAGAAACTCGACGATGCTGTGAATCATCTTCGCACGCTCGAGCGTGAGAAGACCGAGGCGGTAAGCCGTGCAGCGGCGCTGGAGCAGGAGATCAAAGAGCTTCGCGGGGTGATCTCCATGGCGGAGAGCAAGGCCGAGGAGATACTCAAGGCTGTGCCTGTCAGTGCTGGTGCGAAGTCAGAGAGCATGGTTTTTCCGGAGCCGGGTGATGTGAAGTCGCCGATCGGCTCTGGGAGCATGTTTCAGGAGCTGCCCGCTGACAAAGCAGCTATGCCGCCTCAGGGCGATGTCAGACCGGCAACCCCGATGCAGAACCCCGCAGATACCAAGCGGCGCTATACCCAGGTTTTCTAGCACGCCAACTATTTTTCCCAGCAGACAGTTCGGTCTGCTGTGGGTAATCTGAATGTCATGGAAATGTCATACGGGCCGTCAGGGAGAGGCATGCTGGGCGACCTCAGGGGCAGCCCCTGGGGTAGTGAGGGGCGTCAATCGTCCGGCGGCCCGGTGACCAATCCGAACGAAGAAGGACGTTGGGTATTGAGTATTTGCCTCATGATCTCAACTCAAGTCAGAGGGGAATCGTTACCACCCGGCAGGGTGGGCATGGGCGCTTCGGACCCTGGTGTGGTCCCTGGGGGTCCTGTGCTATTGGTGGAAAGGGGTGATGCTCGGGGGTAAACATCATGAAATACCAGCACCAAACACACGGGTTGGGAGAAAAAGGAAGACTAGGAAAAACTGACTACAAGGAAAGGAGAACCAAGGAATGACAAAAGTAGCAACTATGGAAACACGCAGATTCGTGGCTATGGTCCTGATAGTAGCCATGCTGGCGGCCATGTTGCCGATGGCCGTGGTGGCCGTGCTGCCCGGCGGCGTTCTGGCGGCAGATAACAGCCAGATAACCTGCAACTTCACTACCAGCAACGGAGCCCCAGTGATCAATACCATAGCCCTGAGCGGTAGCGGGACAATGAACCCCGGGTCGACTTATGACATTACGGTCAATATCAGCGATCCTAGTACCTACTATCAATAATCAGCGGTATATTGTATACTCTTGCTATGGCAA
>CAYYWI010000075.1:0-11411 GCA_964475375.1 uncultured Dehalococcoidia bacterium | reverse complement strand
CTTCACCTTTGACCCACCCACCTTCCAAGCACGAAACTGCGGAAGTTGGGCTAGTGGTGCTATGTGTGACGTGTTCGCTCTACCTGTTGAATGATTCCTGTCTCGCTACCCGTCACCTCCCTTCCATGGCAGGCCAGCGAGAGATTCAGAGCATAGATATCACGGGACCGCTTGCGCAGCGTCCGCGATCATAACATAACAGACCATGCGCAAGGCTCTGGATCTATGCCGGCCTTGGTGCCATGGCCCCAACAGTGGGTGCTGCGTGGGGCTTCACTTTCTGTTGGCTGGCTTCTTGCTGGTGCTAGGGGGCGGTCCCGATACCTTGGCCTACGTAGCGCCTAGCGTCTATGAAGCTCACCTCGGATGGGCGCTCCCTGGAGTTAGGTTAACACGAGGACATGCCCATGTACATCACCCGAGAGGGTGATTGTTCGTGGGAGATGAAACGACAGAATCAAGATGACGAGTCGTCGAGGGGAGGATGATGCTTCTTTTGAAAGCCTCAGAAACCGCCTGGGTACGGCTTTCGACCCCCAGCTTGCGAAAGAGGTGTTTGATGTGGGCCTTAACCGTATCCTTGCCGATGAACAGACAAGCGGCGATCTCTCTGTTGGGAAGCCCATCCGCTATGAGCTCGAGCACCTCTTGTTCTCTGGGGGATAGAGCTTGTGGATCGTGGTCTGGACCGGAGATGTCACCTAGGTGATAGGCCGGTCTCTCTGCTCGTGTAGCCTCGTCAAGACAGGCCCTCGCCTGAGTCGTGACAGAAGTAATCTGAAGGTGAAGCTCGCTTCCTTTGCGGCAAAGCGTCTCCGCGGCCTCAAGCCGCCTGATCAGATCGGCCAGCCTTTGGGTCAAGTGATCCCTTGTGATCGGATTGTTATCCCCGTGCAGGACAACAGGCTGCGTCCCCTGGGTTTGTCTCAGTTGCAGCTTCTCCTAACCAATGTTCGCTCAGTAATATCGCGATCAACACCGAGTTTTCTTCAATGCGGATGCCGGAGACTCCACTGATACAACCTCGCCTTACTTCGTGAGGAGGCACGGCTCAAATTGGGTACTCAGATATCCCTCAGCCTGATCTCCACGTCTGCGCTTGCCAAGCCACCAGCCCTGATGGCCGTTGTGTCTGGTTGCCATCGCGAGGTGCAGCCTTCCTCTGTAGGGAGTGCATTGGCGTCTGGCGATACCTCTGCATACGTACTGTGATATTCGATACATTCTCAGGGCAACATCAGCATAATACAGTTCCACAAGTACTGTCAAGCATAGTATCATAGCGATACTCTCGTAGCGATGTCTGACGTGGAAGGTAGCCAAGGATCCGCCGCCAATTGCAGTACTCTGCGGCGCGTCGCGAAGCAAGCAGCCGGTGAGGGGTGTGACGCAGTAGTCTTCCCGGAGATGGCTGATACCGGCTATGACATGAAGACCGCAGTTGAGAAGGCTTCGACCTGGAAATCCGGGCCCCTGCAATTGCTCCAGGAACTGGCATCTCAGCTTGGCATATGGATTGTGTGCGGCCTTTCTGAACGGGAGGAAGGCGACGTGTACAATGCCGTGGCCGTTGTCGATCGAACCGGGCGGCTGTCTGCCCGCTATCGCAAGACGCACCTGTTCAGTCCGGTCGGTGGGGAGCGCTTCCTGAAGCGCGGAGACTCGCTGACTCTGACCGCCATCGAGGGCATGCAGTGGGGCGTCATGGTCTGCTATGATCTCCGCTTTCCTGAGATGGCAAGGTCTCTGGCCCTGAAAGGGGCGGAGGTCATTGTCGTGCCTTCAGCCTTCCCCTTCCCAAGGATCAATCACTGGTGCACACTGCTTGCCGGCCGCGCGATCGAGAACCAACTCTATATGGTGGGTGCAAACAGGGCAGGAGCAGACGGCGATCTCTGGTTCTGTGGCTCGAGTCGAGTCGTCGATCCGTATGGCGTGGTCGTGGCTTCCGGACCTGAGGTCGGCGAGCAACTCATCTTCGCTGAGATCAGAAAGAGCCGGGTCAGTGAGGTGAGAGGCTCGATGGCCATTTTTCAGGACAGACGCAGCGACCTGTACACGCAGCCGTAGGGTGGGCTGTGCCCACCAATACGTCTCCCTATTCTCCGGCGAAACACAACCGTATGGCTGTTCCCCCAATCCTCCTCGTACACGCCTCGGGTTACCCACCTCATGAAGCTGCTGCATGGCCAGTCCGCGGGTGCTTTCACCAAGCCATGCTTCGCTGGGTTGAAGTGTAACCCGCGCGATCAGGGTAACGATCGTGAAGTTGGCGGCAGACGACGAAATGGTATCAGATGAGCACGGAGATTGCCACCAGCGGGCCATCTCTCGCTGGCAACGATTGAGACGGAATTTGGGCGTAGGCTGGGATACAGAGGAGTCCGGGCACGAAAGAGAGAGGGATCACGGAAGGTGGGCGCAGCCCACCCTACGGCTGTGTCCCCTTTGGGAAAGGGGAAAGACAAGGATACGCAGAGGGGCAAAGCCCCTCCACACCCCAGGACCGAATGCGCAGGGGCGAACCTTGTGTTCGCCCGATGGAGAACGCCCCATTAACGCAGGCGGGTATAGTGAAACCGAACCGACCGATCGGAAGACCCAGATCCATTCGTAGTGGGTTTCGTTGCGCTCCAACCCACTCTAACGATCTGAGAGTGCAGCAGGGCAATCACGGAAGGCGAGCAGACAAACGCTTCACGTTCGCCATCAGAGTCAGGATCATCGGGGACCGCCTAGTTCGGGTTGAACAGCACCACCACAATGTCGCCGTCCTGCACCTCGTAGGCCCGGCCTTCGACCCGCTGCTTGCCGGCTTTGGCCACAGCCGCCTCGCTGCCCAGTTCAATCAGGTCCTCGCAGCGAATGACCTCCATGCGGATGAAGCCTTCCTCCATGTCGGTGTGAATCTTTCCGGCGGCCACTGGCGCTGCATCTCCACGGTGGCAGGTCCATACGTGGACCTCTTTCGGTCCGGCTGTGAAGAAATTGACCAGGCCCAGCATGTGATTCGCCGCCCGCAGCAGGCGTTCCATGGAGGATTCCTTCAGCCCCAGGGCAGCCAGGAACTCCGGACGGTCTGCCGGGTCGAGCTGGCTGATCTCGGCTTCGTCTCTCCCGCAAACGGCTACCATCTCAGCACCCTCAGCTTCGGCAAGCGCTTTGAGAGCCTTGACGTGTTGGTTGTTGATATCATCCATGGACTTGATGTTGGCCACATAGAGAACCGGTTTGAGTGACACCAGGTTGCACTCCTGCAGACTGGCCAGTTCCTCCGGGCTCAGGTGCTGCCGCCGTGCCGGAATCCCCTGTTCGAACCCATCCTTGACCTTCTTGCAGTCAGCTACGGCGCGGGCCGTGTCCGCATCCGAGCGCGCCTTCTTGCCCAGGCGGTTGATCTTGTTGTTCAGCGTCTGGGTATCAGCCACCATCATTTCCAAATCTATGGTTTCCACGTCGCGCTTCGGGTCGATTGTGCTGTAGGCAAAAGGAACAGCATCGTCCTCGAAGCAGCGCACCACATGCAGCAGAGCGTCAACATCTTTGAGGTGTGACAGCAGCTTGGCTCCCCGCCCATCGGAAGCCGTGGAGCCTGAAGTCAGGCCGGCGATGTCTACCACTTCGAGACTGGCCGGGACCAGCTTGGGCGGATGATAAATCCTGGCCAGCGCCTCGATGCGGCCGTCGGGGATGTTGACGGCAGCCCGGTTCATCTCAGAGCCATTGTAGCTGGCTGCGCCCGCAGCCGTTATGGCGTTGAAGATGGTGGTCTTACCGCAGGAGGACAGGCCAACCAGCCCGCAGTTGAGTGCCGTTCCAGGTTCCTTTCAGCGATCAGGCAAGCGTGGACAGGTTCAGATGTCATCGGCTTGCGCCGTCGAAATGCTTAATCCAAGAGAAATATTGTAGCTGATTCGTGAGCCGCACACAAAATGGCTGCGGCCCGCTGGCTGTCAAGAGACTACGGGACAATCCCGGACAGCGGACCGGGAAGGATGCACTTGCGCAGTTTTGACTGTCGCCTTGACTCGGATGTATAGTGGCTTCTGAACAGCGCCTAGCGCGATTGACTGCCGCATTTGCGAGGAAAGACTCAGCGAAGGGGGTAATCAATGAAGACGCTGAGGAACGAGAAGATACTGTTCACAGGGCTGACGGGGCAGATCGGGTTTCCTCTGGCTCTGCATTTGGCCAAGGAGAACGAGGTTTGGGGCATTGCGCGCTTCAGAGATGAGGGCAAGCGAAAGCAACTCGAGCAGGCGGGGGTAACCATGCGGGCCATGGACTTGACGAGGCTGGCGTTTCAGGATCTGCCGGATGATTTCACCTGCCTGATTCACTTCGCTGTCTACCAGGAGGGTGGCTTGGACTTTGATGAGGCATTGCGTGTCAATGCAGAGGGAACCGGGCTCCTGATGGCGCATTGCCGCAAGGCAAAAGCAGCCCTCGTTATGTCGAGTTGCGCGATCTATGCGCTGCCGCAGGACCCATACCAACCCATCAAAGAGACGGACCCTCTGAACGGCCCGCAGTCTGCGCATTGCCCAACCTATGCGGTTTCGAAGACGGCAGAGGAGGCGGTGGCGAGATCCACTGCTCGGCAATTTGGGCTCCCCACCACCATCGCCCGGATGAATGTGTACTACGGAACCTATGGCGGCTTGCCGCCTTGGCAGTTCGAGTGGATGCTCGCGAGTCTGCCGGTTCCGGTCCAGCCAGGCCGGGCTTCGGCCTGCACGCCGATTCATGAGGACGACATCTATAACCAGGTTGGGGGATTGCTGGCAGCGGCGCGCGTTCCCGCGACCATCGTCAACTGGGGCGGAGACGAGACGGTAGATGTGCGTACATATTGCTCCTACATGGCAGAGATCACCCTGAAGGTTGGATTTCAAGATGCTCCCGATGATCCGCTGGCCGCGAAGACTGTAGTGGCGGACAATACCCGCCGCAGGGAGTTGGCGGGCGATTGCCAAGTCAAATGGAGGGAAGGCATGCGCCGGGTGATCGCTGCTCGGCACCCTGAGATAAAGCTTAAGGCCTGACCGTCGATCGCCTCATCTGGCAGCAACCGTTTGGGTCGCGAACTCACGATACCGGAGGTAATGCAAAGGCATGAAAACACTGAGGAACGAGAAAATCCTGATCACCGGCCCCACGGGGCAGATTGCATTCCCGATGGCGGTAGAACTCGCCAAGAACAACGAAGTCTGGGGCATCGCCCGGTTCAAGGATGAAGCCAAGCGAAGCAAGCTTGAGGCGATGAAGATCATCACCCGCTCCGTGGATCTGGCCAACCCCGATTTCCGGGAACTGCCTGATGACTTTACCTGTGTTATTCATCTGGCCGCTTTCATCGGAATGAAACCGAATTTCGATCGCGCCCTGGCGGTGAATGCTGAAGGCACGGGGCTTCTGATGGCCCACTGTCGCAAGGCTCGCGCCTTCTTCTGCATGTCGAGTTGTTCAATCTATGCCGCGCCGCCTGACCCGTACTACCCGGTCAAGGAGTCCGATTCGCTGGCGGGCGAGACTCTGCCGTATTCGCCCACCTACATAGCTTCCAAGACGGCGCAGGAGGCGGTTGCCAGGTTTGCGGCACGTCTGTTCAACCTTCCCACCACGATCGCCCGCATGAACGTCTCCTATGGCCCGAACGGCGGGTTGCCTGCCTACCAGTTCGCTGCCATGCTGGCCGGTCAGCCGGTGCAGGTGTTGAATGACCGTCCTTCGGTTTGCAGCCCCATTCACCAGGACGATATCAACGGACAAGTTGCAGGGCTGCTCGCGGCCGCCGGCGTTCCAGCCACCATCGTGAACTGGGGTGGAGACGATCCGGTGGATGTGGAGACCTATTGCAGCTACATGGCGAATATCGCGGGTCTCAAACCCGAGTTCCAGCGCGACCGAAATGCTATCAGACACACGGTGACCGACAACGCTCGCCGCAGGGAATTAGTCGGCGATTGCCGAGTGAAATGGCAGGACGGCATGCGGCAGATGATTGCAATGCGCCACCCTGATCTGAAGCTCCGGGGCTAGTCGGCCAGACCGGCCACCACCAGGGTATCCTCCACGATGATGCGCTCCTCGTCGGTTGGAATGACAAGAACGCTCACCTTTGATTCCGGCGTACTGATGATTGTCTCCGTGCCTGCCGCCTTCTTGTTTGTGCTCTCATCCAGCGTGATTCCCATGAACTCCAGATTCTCACAGATCATTTGCCTCACAAGTGGAGAGTTCTCGCCGATCCCTGCGGTGAACACCAGCGCATCCAGACCACCCAAAGCTGCGGCATAAGCGCCCACGTATTTCCTGGCCCGGTAGGCAAAGGCTTCCAGCGCCAACCGGCACTGCTCGTCGCCCTCGCCTGCCTTCTGGATTATGTCCCTCATGTCGTTGCTGGTTTCGGATATGCCAAGCAGACCGCTTTCCTTGTTGAGCATCTCTTCTATGCGATCGATGGACATCCCCAGCTGCCGGTGAAGGAAGAAGACAACCCCCGGGTCAATGTCACCCGATCGCGTTCCCATGATGAGACCTTCGAGAGGGGTCAACCCCATGCTGGTATCGATCGACTTGCCGCCATCCACTGCTGCCATGCTTACACCATTGCCAAAGTGGCATATGACCATCCTGAGCTTGTCCAAAGGCTTTCCCAGCAACCTGGCTGTCCTTCGGCTTACATATCGGTATGATGTGCCGTGGAACCCATACCTTCTGATCCGGTGATCCTGATAGTATCCGTAGGGTAATGCGTAGAGATAGGCCCTTGGCGGCATCGTCTGATGGAACGCGGTGTCAAAAACCGCAACTTGCGGTATGTCAGGCAGAAGTATTCTCGCCTCTCGAATACCGATAAGGCTTGCCGGATTATGCAGCGGCGCGAGCGGTACGCATTCTTCCAGCTTGGCAACGACATCATCCGTGATCAGAACAGAGTCAACGAACGATTCGCCGCCATGAACGACTCTGTGTCCGACCGCCGCTACCTCCGAAATGTCGTGAAGAACACCGTTTTTCGGATCAAGGAGGGCTTCCGCCATGACTTCAAACGCCTTGCTGTGAGAAAGTATGGGCATCTCCTTCTGGGTCTCTGTGCCGCCGGACTGATGTTTGAGGCTGGAACCCTCTTCTCCTATCCTGGCGACGATTCCTTTGGCCAGAACCTGACCGGACTCTGCATCATTGAGCTGATACTTGATAGAAGAACTGCCGCAATTCATGACCAGTATTTTCATGCCACACCTTCCCTTTCTGAAGACTGCACGGGTCGCCGCATGTACAAAGTTGATACTGCCGTCAAATAGACAGGGGACACCACCTTTGGATGGCGTCCCCCATAGAACCACGCGCCGATATACAAGCGCAGACCGCCTGCCTGCCCCGTGCAGAGAAGTCTACTTAGCCTTGGCAGTCTTCAAAGAATCCTGTTCTCCCGGTTTGGAAGGACGGGCAGCTGCATGTGCGCCCGCGCGCCGTCCTGCGAAGATGCAGTCCGCGATGGACGTTCCGCTGGCAAAATAGCCATTGCCGCAGAGGCCGACGGCATTCCGTCCGGCGGCATACAGACCCTGGATCGACGATCCGTCCTTCTTCATTACTTCGCCGGTCTCCTCGTTCACCACCAGGCCACCCAGAGTGATAGCTGCCGTAGGCAAGCCTCCCTTGGTGAGGACCGAAGAGAATCCCTGGAAGGAAATATCCATGGCGTAGAACGGAGCTGTGTCCTGCGGCACAAAACGCTTCTGGTATTTGCCCAGCGGATCGGGTTGGCCGCTCTTCGCAATCTCGTTGTACTGCTTCATTGTCGCTACCAGTCCTTCCACGGATACGCCGATCTTCCTGGCCAATTCCTCGAATGAAGCTGCTTTCTTGCGGCCGATGTACAGCATGGGTGCCATGGCTATCTTCTGGAAGATGGCGCACTGGTCCTTAACATGGCTCTTGGCTTCTTCGAATGTCTTGCTATCGACAATGAGGTAGGCGTAGCCGTTACCCTTCTCCGCTATGTATTGTCCCTGTTTGGCCCCGTAAAGGTCTTCGGCGCATAAACGCTTCCCATCCTTGTCTACGAGGACACCCTGCATCATCGCCTCGGGCGGGACGTAGAAGCACCATGCTGCCATCTTATCCATATGAGAGGTGAACCCGCCGGCGCTTTCCCCCAAGGCGATCCCAGACCCGTCGTCGGCATAGGTGCCCAAGGGCATGCATCTGCAGAACAGGTTGTTGCACACACCAACCCGCTTCTTGTTGAAGATGAAGCCGCCGGCGGCCAGAATGATGCCTTTGCGGGCCTTGGCACAGTAGCGGCGGCCGCGGAGCTTCATGATTACCCCGGCGAAACCATTGAGCAGGCTGGCCAGCGGTGGCATGTAAGTGTTCAGCTTGGCGTTGATCCAGGTAATTGCCCCATGGCAGCGCCCAAGAAAGATCGAGCTCGGTGGTATCGAACGCGCTTCCACGCCGATGGCCCGGCCATCCTCGGCCTGGATGAGCCTCGTTACCTGGGTCTGGCACCGGACCTGGATCTTGTCGCTCTTGCGAACTGTCTTTTCCAGACTGTGGAACAGGGTCAGCCCGGAGATGCCTGCCCCTTTCGCGCGATGCCCGCGCGGCGCCGGCTTCGCCTTGGCCTTGTACAGGCCATTGTTCTCGCTCCCGGAATAATACAAATAGTAGAGGTCAGTAGGATAGGAGGTCTTGAACGGGCACATCGATCCTTCGAAGGGGACACCCGCGTCTACCAGCCACTGGATATCCGCAGCTGATCCCTCGCAGAGGCGGCGCAGCGTCTCATCCGACATGACACCTTCGCCGACCTCCTGTTTCAGGTACTTGTACATCTCCTCGGGTGTGTCATCGAATCCTGCCGCCTTCTGATATGGTGTGCCACCCCCGGCATAGATGATGGCACCGCTGGCGGCAGTAGCTCCTCCACCGTGGAAGCGGTCCAATACCAACACCGACGCTCCCTTCTGTGCGGCCTCCAGCGCGGCACATGCTCCCGCCCCTCCAAACCCGATGACGATGACATCAACCTCAGCATCCCATTTCTGCTCAGCCATCTTCTCACTTTCTCCTTTCCCTCTCGGGAGAGTCCCCCCTTTGTGATTATCAATGGACACTGGATATTATGGGACTCACTGCCGTTGCGGCA
This sequence comes from uncultured Dehalococcoidia bacterium, assembly GCA_964475375.1. Lineage (GTDB taxonomy): Bacteria > Chloroflexota > Dehalococcoidia > UBA2247 > RBG-13-53-26 > JAFGCL01. The sequence continues at coordinate 2,248 of CAYYWI010000075.1, read as the reverse complement.
GGTTCATACTTTGTGACGCGAGAATACCAATAGCGAGGCAAATCGTCAACCCTGCTGAAACGATTGCATATCCATACCCGTCGCCAGTCAAGAATCATCGAGACCGAACAAGCTGCTGCATTTGTGCAGAATCCCATTGCAGTGCGTGATTGATCGACCTTTCTTCGGGAGTAACCCGTGTCAGGGGCGCTGTACATAACGCTATTGACACGCCTACCCCTGTTTGATATATCGTAGATTGTGCAGATGGCTCGGAAGGAGCCAACCGTCCTGGATCAGGAGCGGAGTAAGGAAGGGAAAAACATATGTCAGGGCATTCCAAGTGGTCCAAGATCAAAAGATCAAAGGGAGTAGCCGACGCTAAGAGGGGCCAGATATTCACCAAGCTGGGAAGGGAGCTCTCAGTTGCTGTACATGAAGGCGGCGCCGATCCGGACAGCAACTTCAGGCTCCGGCTGGCAATCCAGAAATGCCGAGAGAACAATATGCCCATGGATAACGTGAACTCCGCCATCAAGAGGGCGAGCGGCGCGGGTGGAGGTGCCGCCCTCATTGAGACCAGCTTCGAAGGCTACGGGCCGGGTGGGGTTGCCATTCTCGTCCAAGCCCTGACTGATAACCGCAACCGAACACTCCAGGAGATTCGAAATGCCTTCAGCCGCGGCGGCGGGAATCTGGCGGAAGCCGGTTCCGTGGCCTGGCTTTTCGAAAACAAAGGCATGATCACGATCGATACGGGCAAAGCCAATGCAGAGGACATAGCGCTCTCAGCCATCGATGCCGGTGCAGAAGACGTTCGAATTGAAGACGGCTACCTGGAAGTCTACACAGAACCCGGCAAGTTTGAACTGGTGCGCAAAGCGCTCGAACAGGCTAAATACACGGTGTCCTCGGCTGAGGTATCTATGATACCCAAGACCACGCTTGAGCTTGGTGACGATGAAGCCGTCAAGGCGCTTAAACTGATGGATCGGATCGAAGAACTCGATGATGTGCAGCGCGTGTTCTCCAATGTCGATTTCTCAGATGCGGTCATAGACAAGCTCAGGGCTGGGGCCTGAGTCATCCATGCTGCCAGGCATGAATCCCCGGATGCCGGGTGAGATCTGATGAGAATTCTTGGCGTGGATCCGGGAACAGTGGCAATGGGCTATGGAGTGTTGGAGGACGACTCCGACCAGCCAAGGATGATTGATTGTGGTGTCCTTACGACGCAGAGCAGCATGCCTCTTTCTGAACGGCTCCGCGAACTCTACCTGGGCCTCACCGACGTCATCATACGCTTCCACCCCGACGAGATGGCCATCGAGGACCCGTTTGTAGCGCGTAACGTGCGCTCGGCGTTAGCCATCGGGCGCGCTCAGGCAATCGCTATGCTGGCTGCAGCCACTCACAGCATGCCGGTAAGCACGTATCCGCCGGCCAAGGTAAAGAGGGGGGTGGCCGACTACGGGCGGGGTGACAAAGATCAGGTTCAGCGCATGGTGTGTATACAACTTGGACTTGTGGAGAAACCTGGAACCAGCGATGCCACCGATGCGCTGGCGGTGGCATTGTGCCACATCAGAGAGAAGCAAATGGCCAGGTTGCTGGCCAGGAGTGAGTAGTCACAATAATGATTGCCGGGCTTGAGGGAATCCTGGAGCGTCTCAACACCGATTCTGCAATTGTCAGGGTCGGCGGGGTAAGCTTCGAGGTCCACGTGCCTGCCTCAACGCTGAGCAGGATTGGCAGCATAGGAACCAGTGTACACCTCTACACATATCTTCACTGGAAGGAGGACTCCTCAGCCCTGTATGGATTTACCTCACCGCAAGAGCTCGACTTGTTCAAGATGCTCATCAGCGTCAGCGGTGTCGGCCCCAAGTCGGCTCTGTCGATGCTGTCGGGCTTGACTGCAGATGAACTGGCCTCAGCCATTCTCAGCGAGAATATCGATCTCATCACTCAGGCCCCCGGGATAGGGAAGAAGACTGCCGGTCGTGTTGTGCTGGAGTTGAAGAGCAAACTGGAGAAGAGTTGGGTTGGAGTCTTAAGCGTCTCTCCAGCGAAGGACAATGCGGATATGGTTGCTGCTCTGATCAATCTGGGATACTCAGCCGCCGATGCCAGCCGGGCTGCAGCAGCTGTGCCGAGTTCACCTGATCTGACTCTAGAGGATAAGCTGAGGCTGGCGTTGCGCCACCTGGCCCGCTAGCCCAACTTCCGCAGTTTCGTGCTTGGAAGGTGGGTGGGTCAAAGGTGAAGT
>CAYYWI010000074.1:0-11594 GCA_964475375.1 uncultured Dehalococcoidia bacterium | reverse complement strand
CTACATGCCGACCTTTCAGCGCATGCCTGTAGTTCTGGTGCGCGGGCAGGGCGCCAGGGTGTGGGACGACAACGGCAGGGAGTACCTCGATTTCATCGGCGGTCTGGCGGTGAACAGCTTGGGACATTGCCATCCGGTGGTAGCCCAGGCACTGGCAGAACAGGGGAAGACTCTGACCCAGACATCGAACCTGTTCTATACGGTTCCCCAGCTTCAACTGGCGGAACTGCTGGTGAAGAACAGTTGCTTTGAGAAGGTGTTTTTCGCCAACAGCGGCGCTGAGGCCAACGAAGGTGCGGTGAAGCTGGCGCGGCGCTATGGAAAGTTGCATCTCGATGGAGCCTTTGAGGTCATCACCACTTTCGACTCGTTCCACGGCAGAACGCTGGCTATGACGGCCGCTACAGGGCAGAAGAAGTTCCAGGAGCCGTACACTCCGATGCCCTCCGGCTTCGTTAGTGTGGAAGCCAATAATGTCGAAGCCATCAAGAAAGCCACTACCAGACAGACCTGTGCGGTGATGCTGGAGCCGATCCAGGCGGAAGGCGGCGTCAATGTCCCTTCTGAGGATTACCTGAAGAAGGTGCAGGAGTGGTGTGATCAGAAGGGGATTCTGCTTATCCTGGATGAGATACAGACCGGCATGGGCCGGCTGGGTGCTCTATTCGGCTACCAGTTATACGGGATTGAACCTGACATAATCACCCTGGCCAAAGGGATGGGTGGTGGCGTGCCCATCGGTGCGTTTCTGTGCAACAAGAAGGCCGACGTCTTCAAGGCGGGCGAACACGGCAGTACCTTCGGCGGCAATCCGCTGGTTTGTGCGGTGGCTTATGCTGTCACCAGGTACATCATTGAGAACGATGTTGCCGGCAATGCCCGGCGGGTGGGTGAGTACCTTGGGTCCAGCCTTCTTAAGTTGAAGAAGGAGTTCAAGTGCATCGTTGACGTGCGCGGCCGGGGCTTGCTCGTGGCGATTCAGTTTGATCGGGACATGTCTGAAAGCGTGATGTCGGGCTGTATGGAGAAGGGCCTTCTGGTCAACAAGCTGAAGCCGAATGCCATCAGATTGATACCGCCTTTGACCATAAACAATAAGGATGTGGATGAGGCGGTGGGTATAATAAGAGAGGTGCTGGCCGGGCAGGCCGGGTTAGGTGAGAAATGAATGCGTCGAACTCCCTGCAGTCCCTCTTTCGCAAAGAGGGACCATCACTCGGGCGGTGCAGCGGGATGTCCCCGAAGCTCCCCACCGGTGTCATTGCGAGGAGCGAAGCGACGAAGCAATCTCGGAGTAGTGAGGTGTAATGAGAGCAAAGCGGAGATTGCCGCGCCTTCTCCTTACGAGGTTCGGAGAATGGCTCGCAATGACAGGTCAGAGGAAGGTAGGGAACAAAGGGGTTGATGCATGTTATGCCTGGGAGTCCCTTCCCTGGATTCCCGCTTTCGGGATAACAGTCAATGATAATCATGAAGCGGTGAGGTGAAGAAAATGGCAGAAAAAGTAGTGTTGGCTTACAGCGGCGGTCTGGATACGTCGGTCGCCGTCAAGTGGATCAAGGAAAAGTACGGCATGGATGTCATTGCCGTTGCCATCGATGTGGGTGCGGACAAGGATCTGGAAGCTGCGCGCACGAAGGCTTTGAAGGTCGGGGCCATCAAGGCGATGGTGATCGACGCCAAGGACATCTTCGTGAAGCAGTACGTCTTCCCGGCTTTGCAGGCTGATGCCGTCTATCAGGGCGTCTATCCTCTGGCTACGGCTCTGTCGCGGCCCCTCATTGTCAAGCTTCTGGTGGAAGTCGCTGAGAAAGAGGGGGCCAAGGCCATAGCGCATGGATGCACCGGCAAGGGGAACGACCAGGTGCGGTTCGACGTCGGCACGGCGGCGCTCGGCCCCAATCTCAAGATCATCGCTCCAGCCAGGGAATGGGGCATGACCAGAGAGCAGACGATTGACTATGCGAGAAAGCACGGCATTCCCGTTCCGGTCACCGTCGCCAGTCCGTATTCGATCGATGTGAACCTCTGGGGTCGCAGCATCGAGTGCGGTGTTCTGGAGGACCCTTGGACGGAGCCTCCGGAAGAGGTCTACGTCTGGACGGTCTCTCCGCAGAAAGCGCCCAACGAGCCGCTGTATCTTGAGATCGGCTTCGAGAAGGGCATTCCCGTCTCCATCGATGGAAAGAAGCTGGACGGCGTTACCCTGGTTCAGGATCTGCACAAGCTGGCCGGCATGCACGGCGTGGGCCGGATCGACCACATCGAGGACCGGCTGGTGGGAATCAAGTCCCGCGAAATATACGAGGCTCCGGCGGGCGCTGTGTTGTTCACGGCCCACAAGGCGCTGGAAGCCATGACCCTGTCCAAGGAACAACTGCGGTTCAAACAGATCGTGGCGGCAGAATACGCCAGCCTGATCTACAACGGCCTCTGGTTCAGTTCCTACCATCAGGACCTCATTCCTTACGTTCAAAGCACCCAGCGGTATGTCACCGGCACGGTGCGCATGAAGCTGTTCAAGGGCAACTGCACCGTGGTTGGCCGGAAGTCGCCTCACTCACTCTATCAGCACAAGCTGGCCACGTACGATGTGGGCGACCAGTTCGACCAGAGCGCGTCGCCGGGCTTCATACATCTCTGGGGCCTGCCGGTGCGCGTGCAGTCTCAGGTCCAGCCGGATACAAAGAAGATCGAGTAGCGGACCAGGCAGGGGCAGGCCGCCGTGCATGCCCTGAGCTACCGTGGCGTGTTTCCAGACCTGTTCTTGTTTTGCCACGAGACAAACTGATGCCTGTTTGATACAATCTTCCTGGTGGCGTTTTTCGCATGATCGTTTAGGCGGATCCGTGCCTGAGGAGGAACCTTGTTCTGTTCGAAGTGTGGTAAGGAAGTTGCCGAGGGCTCGGCATTCTGTGCCGCTTGCGGCGCGAGTGTTACCGGCGGAGTGCCACCGAAGAAGACGCAACTGAGCCTTGCCGCGGGGATCATTGACATTGCGGCTGGCGGTCTTTCTCTCGTCTCTCTCCTCTTTATGGTGGTGTTTCTGTTTATCATGAGTGGGAGTGAAGAGGGGATGCCGTTCTTCGTAGTACTTATTCCGCTGGCGATGCTGATCCCGGGCGTGCTGGCCGTTGTCGGTGGCATCTTCGCTTTGCGAAGGAGAAGCTGGGTCATGGCGCTCATCGGGTCTATAGGGCTGATATTGACATCGACTGTTGCCGGCGTAGCCGCCCTGGTGCTCACGGTCATGGCCAGGGACGAGTTCGAATAGAGTCTGGCTGGTGCCATGGCAAGCCAACGTTTGACATCGGAGGATGCTGCTGTTCGAAGTGCGGCAAGGAAACCGATGAGAATGCGATGTTCTGTGCCGGTTGCGGGGCCGGCCTCACCGCTGTGCAGCCGACCAAGAAGACGGGCTTGATCATAGCTGCGGGGATTCTCGATATTCTGGCTGGCGTCTACTCTATCCTCTCCGTCGTCTTCATGGGAGCGCTGATGCTGTTCATCATCAACGTAGGTGGCGAAATCGAAGGAGATGCCGCCTTGGATGTCATATCAGGAATAAGACTGATCAGCAGCATAGTGGCCATAGTGGCTGGGATTCTTCTCCTGCTGAGGAAGAAGCGCGCCATGGCGATCACAGGGGCAGTGGGAGCAACACTGACTCTCTCGCCTTTCGGCGTAGCGGCATTGATTGTCACGGTCATTGCCAGAAAAGAGTTCGAACGGAAGCTGACAAGTAACCCGCCCCCACTGCCTTGATGCCTCCCTTTATGCAGCGTCACAGCAAGTGTGGTAATATGGCCACTGACAGCATATGAGTTCTCTACGTGATCGCTTTCACAAAGAAGCCGACAAGCTGGTCCAGCAGTACACAGCTTCCATCCCCTTTGATCACCGCCTCTACCGGCAGGACATCGCCGGCAGCCTGGCGCATGCCAAGATGCTGGCTGAGCAGGGCATCATCACGGACAAGGAAGCGGAGCTGATCGGCATGGGCCTGGTGTCGATCCGCGAGGAGATCGAGCAGGGCAAGTTCCAGTTCAAGGCGGAGCTGGAAGACATCCACATGTGCATCGAAGCTCGACTGACTGAGAAGATCGGCGATATCGCCGGTAAGCTGCATACGGCCCGCTCGAGGAACGACCAGGTTGCCCTGGACATGCGTTTGTTCTGCAAGGAAGCCATTGCCGAGACGATCAGCGGTCTGCGGGGGCTGCAGGGTGCGCTCCTTGATGTGGCCGATGCCAACAAGGATGCGGTCATGCCGGGCTATACCCATCTGCAGCGAGCTCAGCCGGTTCTCTTGGCTCATCACCTGCTGGCCTATTTCGAGATGCTGGAACGGGACATTCAGCGGTTCAAGGATTGCCTGAAGCGGACGGACGTTCTGCCTCTAGGCAGTGGGGCGCTGGCGGGCGTTCCTTATCCCATCGACCGCTCTTTCGTGGCCAGGCGGCTCGGCTTCAGCCAGATCAGCCGGAACAGCCTGGACGCTGTTTCCGACCGCGATTTCGTGATCGAGTACGAGGCGGCCGCCAGTATCGCCATGATGCATCTCTCCCGCCTGGGGGAGGAACTGGTGCTGTGGTCCTCGGCTGAGTTCGGCTTCATCGAGATCGATGACGCCTACGCCACCAGCTCCAGCATCATGCCGCAGAAGAAGAATCCCGACGTGGCGGAGTTGGGGCGAGGGAAGACGGGACGGGTCTACGGTCACCTCATGGGCATGCTGACTACCATGAAGGGCCTCCCGCTGTCATACAACAGGGACCTCCAGGAGGATAAGGAAGGCCTGTTCGATACGGTGGATACGCTGCTTTCGACCCTGGCCGTGTTTGCAGGTATGGTAAAAACCCTCAAGGTGAAGACCGAACGCACCAGCCAGGCTGCGGGTCAGGGCTACATATTAGCCACCGATGTGGCTGACTATCTGGTGAAGAAGGGGCTGCCTTTCAGACAAGCTCACGGGGTGGTGGCCAGGCTGGTCAGCTACGCTGTTGAGAAAGGCAAGGACCTGCATGAGTTGCAGCTAAGTGAGTACCTGCAGTTCTCGCCTCTTTTTGATGCCGGTGTCCTTGACATAAACACCGGATCCTCGATAAACGCCAGAAACGTGCCAGGAGGTACGGCACCTGAGCAGGTAGATACACAACTTGCCAGGGCAAGGGGGTTGGTCAAGGGTGGGAGTGGTGGCTAACGGGTATGTTTCTGATGCGTGCGCAAGCACCTGGTGCAGACACTGAGCCGCTGCTTGGTGCCGCCGATAACCAGCGTCGCGGAGTGGACATTGGGTGCCCACACACGATGGGTGCGGCGTTTTGAGTGGCTCACGTTGTGACCGGTTTGGCGCGTTTTTCCGCAGATCTCACACATTGCCACGGTTTCTTACTACCTCAATGCTTTGATAAACACAATCTTTGCTGTAAGATTACTAGTAGATAATACAGGGAGAATGAAGAATATGCAAGAACCGCGAGTGGCAAATGGGTCTGGTATGGGGGCGTATAGCGGTCAAGACCTCAGGGAAATGTTCACCGCCGCCACATCGTGGCTGGAGAAGAGTGTCCCGGATATTAATGCCCTGAACGTCTTTCCTGTGCCTGATGGTGACTGCGGGACGAACATGCTTTTGACCATGCGCTCCACGATAGAGGAGGCGTATCGTGCTCCAGACAACGACGCTGGAGCAGTGGCGCAGGCCATGGCCCGGGGTGCTCTGATGGGAGCCAGGGGGAACAGCGGCGTCATTCTCTCCCAGATATTCCGAGGCCTGGCTCAGGGGCTGGAAGGCCATGATTCCTTCAGCAGTAAGGATTTCGCCGCTGCCTTTGTCAAAGGATCGACCGTGGCGTACAAGGCGCTGACCCGTCCCGTAGAAGGCACCATACTCACTGTGGCCCGGGATGCCTCCGCTGCTGCTCAGAAGGCTTCCGCCAAAGCTGACGACCTGGTCCAGGTCATGGAGGCCACTGTCAGGGCAGCCAGAGATTCGGTGGCCAATACCCCCGCTCTTCTGCCCACTCTGAGACAGGCTGGAGTAGTGGATGCGGGAGGCCAGGGGTTATACGTCTTGTTTGAGGGCGCTTTGCAGCACCTCAAGGGCGAGACTGAGGCAATGCAGCATCGCCGCCCGCAGGTGGTTCCCAGCAGCATTCCTATGGTCACCAAGTTCCCTCAGTTGACGGCTGAGAAGGAAGAACCCTATGGTTACTGCACAGAGTTTGTCCTGGAAGGTCACAAAAGGCTCAGCACCGAGAGGATCAGGAAGGGCCTCCTGAACGAGGGGCAATCGCTGATTGTGGTTGGTGACGAGAACCTGGTTCACATACACATACACACCTTTGATCCCGGCAAGGTTCTGCGGAAGGCCACTTCCCTGGGCATCCTTCATGAGATCAAAATTCAGAATATGGATGACCAACACAAGGAATACACGGAGATGGTCAAGGCCCAGGCTCCGCCGCCGGAGATAGCCACCGTGGCGGTTGTCTCAGGTGATGGCTTGGGGCAGGTTTTCCGAAGTCTGGGTGTGACCGCCATCGTTCCCGGCGGACAGACAATGAACCCGAGCACTAAAGAGATGCTGCAGGCCGTGGAGGCGGTCCCTCAGGACAAGGTGATTATCCTGACCAACAACAAGAACGTTGTCCCTGCCGCCAAGCAGGTCAAAGGACTCACCTCCAAGAAGGTGAGGGTTGTGCCTACGGAGACTGTGCCTCAGGGGGTGTCTGCGCTCCTTGCCTTCAACTACGATGCCGATTTGAAGACCAATGCTACTGTGATGGAGGACGCCATGTCGGCGGTCAAGACCGTAGAGGTCACCCGGGCGGTTCGTGCTGCCAAGATCGGCAATCTGAAGATTCTGCGCCGGCAGGCCATCGGGTTTGTTGACGATCAACTGAAGGCCTTCGGAGACAAACCTGATCAAGTCCTGCTGGATGTGCTTGACAGCGCGGACGCCAAGAACAGCGAGATTGTCACTGTATACTACGGCAAAACCACCAAGCGTTCTGAGGCGGAAGAGATACTTGACGGAATCCGCCATAAATACCCCAACCTGGAAGTGGAGTTGGTCTACGGAGGCCAGCCGCACTATAACTACATTGCCTCTGTAGAGTAGTGTCTCGGGGTAGTCTGTGGTAAGAATCGTGACCGACAGCGCCTCTGACATCCCGGCAGAGGTCGCCGAGGACCTCAAGATCTCGATTGTGCCCATGTACGTTCGCTTCGGCGGCAGCGAGGTGTACCGCGATGGGGTTGAGTTGAGCACGGATCAGTTCTACCGCAAGCTGGTCACCAGCCGGAGCGTTCCCACCACCAGCGCGCCGAAGATGAAGGATTTCAGCGAAGTCTATGACAAACTGGCTGCAGAGACCGATGAAATACTGTCCATCCATCTCTCCTCAACCTTCAGCAGCACGTATGAGACCGCCTTGCGGGCCAGCGGGCGGACCAGGAAAGAATGCCATGTGGAGGTGATTGATTCACGAACAGGGGCGATGGGTTTGGGGTTGCTGGTGATAGCGGCGGCCCTGGAGGCCCGGGAAGGTCTGAGCTTCAAACAGATTATCAAGACCGTACGTGAAGCTGTTCCCAAAGCGCGTGTCTATGTTTGTTTTGAGACGCTGGAGTACTTGAGGAGGGGTGGACGCATCGGGAAGGCGGAATCTCTGCTGGGATCGCAGATAAGGGTGCATCCCATTGTTGGTGTGGAGGATGGCGAGATAAAGCCGCTGGGAAGAGAGCGCAGCCGGAGCAGGGCTCTTGAGCGGCTGTGCAGGCTGGCAAAGAGTTCGCCCGATGTGGAGGCTTTGGCGGTGGAACAGGGCGCTGCTCCAGACGAGGCCGATCGGCTGTCCGGGCGGCTGGCTGCGATGTTTCCGGGGATACCCATCTATGCCTCCATGGTCGGCAGTGCGGTGGGAGTCCACACCGGTCCGCGCGTTGTCGGCATCTGCATGCTGGGCTTAGAGAGCAGTGGTAAGAGTAGTAACTGATAGCACCTCGGACCTTCCGCCGGACTTGGCGAAGGACCTTGGGATCACTGTCGTTCCGGCATACGTGCACTTCGGCAGTCAATCCTACAGGGACGGGGTGGATATCGACCCTGATGAACTGTATCGGCGGATGCTCAACAGCTCTGTACATCCCACCACCTCTTCGCCTGCACCTGGTGACTTTGCGGACGCCTATAGCAGGTTGTCTCAAGAGACGGATGAGATCCTGTGCATTACCGTCACCTCAAAGCAGAGCGCCATTTACGACGCGGCCATGGTGGCCAAGCGGTCATTCGAGGGAAAGTGCCATGTAGAGGTCATCGACTCGCAATCGGTCACTATGGGGCTGGGCATGATGGCCATCCTGGCGGCGAGGGAGTCTCGAAGCGGAAAGCGCATCGACGAAGTGGTAAGTGCTGTGAGGAGCGCAATACCCAGGACTCACGGCATAGCACTGCTGGACACCCTCAAGTATGCGCTCAGGGGTGGACGCCTGGGCAAGGGTGGGGCGCTCCTGGGATCGGTGGTGAGAGTGAAGCCGATTCTTGATATCAAGGAAGGAATTATTCGTCCCTGCGGCGTGACGCGAACCCGCAGTGCAGGAGTCGAGAAGCTCTGCGATTTTGTGAGGAAACACCTTCCGGTTGAAAGCTGCGCTGTGGTGCACAGCAGCTCCTCACAGGAAGCGGACGGCCTTGCTGAGCGAGTGAGGGCGATTGTCCCGCAGATCAATCCCATAATTGCCAGGCTGGGTTCGGCCCTCGGTGTCCATGGTGGTCCGGGATCGCTGGTGGTGACTCTCATAGAGGGCGAGAGCGAAGCGGGGAAGGCTGCCGAGAAGGAAACAAAGGCCAGGAGATTCACGCTTCCCACTCTGCGCATTCCATATCGGCAGCAGGCCAGTGACACGGGCGATATCTGAGCGTCGGCTTGCGGACGATGGCAGTGTCAAGACCGCGCGTTGAGGAGCTACTGAAGGTCCTGGATCTGGAACGGTCCAGAGACTATGGCGATGCAGCGGTGGTCGGTGGTTTGGATCGTTACCTTCGCGTCTATGTCAAGAAGGCCAAAGACAGCGGTGAGACATCTCTTACCAGAATCTGCCCGCCGGACTTCAGCTACGCTGCCCTTACCAGAGAGCAACGCAAGGAGTGGGTGGAAAGAACCCGCCGGCGTTTGCTTGAAGCCCCAGCCGACAAGCGGCAGAGTATCAAGGCTTCGCCGGTGAAGCAGCCTCCGGTTCCCGATATTCCTCTGGACTCACCCATTACCCAAGTCAAAGGCGTCGGCCCCGGCACGGCTTCCAGATTTGCCAAACTGGGCGTCACGACCATCAGGGACATGCTCTACTTCTTCCCGCGACGCCACGTGGACTACGGCAACAAGAGGCGCATTTCGGAGCTTGACGTGGGTGCGGACCAGACCCTGGTGGCCACCGTGTGGGAGGCGCGACAGGTCAACCTGGGCGGCAGGATGGGCACCGAGGCCACCATAGGTGACGAGACAGGCACGATTCGCGCTGTGTGGTTCAATCAGCCCTATCTGGCCAGACGGTTCCGCACCAACGCACGCATCATGCTCTTCGGCAAAGTGGGCGTGTTCAAGGGCAAGAAGGTGTTCGAATCGCCGGAATGGGAGCTTGTGGAATCGGATGATTCCTCTCAAACCGGCAAGCTTGTCCCCGTATATCCGCTGACTGAGGGTCTGTACCCGCGCACGGTGCGCGGGCTGATGAAGGACATCGTCTCCGGCTGGGCACCACGGCTGGCGGATCATCTGCCCCCGGAAGTGAAGAAACACTGTGCGCTGATGGGATTGCCCGAGGCCATCCGGCAAGCTCATTACCCGAATTCCGTCGAAATGCAGGGCGAAGCCCGGAGAAGGCTGGCGTTCGACGAGCTGTTCCTGATCCAGATGGGCGTTTTTGCCAGGAAGCTGGAGTGGCAAGAGACCGAGGCCTGCGCCGCGTTTCGGATTGATGATGCGTTGCTGCAGCGATTCAACAGCAGCCTGCCGTTCCATTTCACGCCGGCCCAGGAGCAGGTGCTGAAGGAGATTCTGGCTGATATCGGCCAGACGAGGCCGATGAGCCGGTTGCTGCAGGGGGACGTGGGCAGCGGGAAGACCGTGGTGGCCACGGCTGCGCTGATGATGGCTGCGGCAAATGGTTGCCAGGGGGCTTTGATGGCTCCTACTGAGATTCTGGCCGAGCAGCATTTCAACACGATCTCCGGACTGCTTTCGCGGCTCGGGGAGTCTGAGGGCGCGATGAACCGCGCATCTACTAATCACCCTCACCCCACCCCTCTCCCATCGAGTGAGAGGGTGGACTCTCCTCCCTCCCATGGTGGGAGGGAGCTAGAGGGAGGGGGAGGAGGCTCTGACGAAGATGCCGGACTGCTGGAGTTCCCTGCTCTGCCGCCTTATCCGTTCGTCATGGCTCTGCTCACCGGCAGTCTGGGAGCAGGCGAGAAGCGCAAGATTCAGAAACTGGCTGGTGAGGACAGGGTGCACTTGTTGATCGGTACTCATGCGCTGATCCAGAAGAGCGTGGAGTTCCAGAGGCTGGGTCTGGTGGTCGTGGACGAACAACACCGCTTCGGCGTGCTCCAGCGATCCGCACTGCGACAGAAAGGGACCAACCCTCACGTCCTGGTGATGACGGCCACGCCCATACCGCGCACTCTGGCCCTGACGCTCTACGGCGATCTCGATCTTTCGGTCATCGATGAGCTCCCGCCGGGCCGGGTGGCCATCGAGACGAAGTGGCTGGAGCCTTCGCAGAGGCGGGCGGCCTATAATTTCGTTCGCCGCAAGATTGGCGAGGGCCGGCAGGCATTTGTCGTCTGCCCGCTCATCGAGGAGTCCGAGAACATCGAGGCCAAGGCAGCCGTGGCCGAGTACAAGAGGCTGTCCGAGGAAGTCTTCCCTGACCTGCGCGTGGGGTTGCTGCACGGGCGCATGTCATCTGCCGACAAAGAAGCGGTCATGAGGAGTTTCAAGGACAGGCAACTCGATATCCTGGTATCCACGCCGGTGGTTGAAGTCGGCATCGACGTGCCGAACGCGGTGGTGATGCTGATAGAGGGGGCGGATCGCTTCGGCCTGTCGCAGCTCCACCAGTTCCGTGGCAGGGTAGGGCGAGGGGAGCACAAGAGCTACTGCCTGCTGCTGGCAGAGTCTCCTTCGTTTGAAGGCAGAGAGCGCCTGAAGATCATCGAGCGCACGCGCGATGGGTTCCTCCTGGCGGAGGAGGACCTCCGCTTGCGCGGGCCAGGCGAATTCTTCGGCACTCAGCAGAGCGGCCTGCCTGACTTGCGCATGGCCAGGCTTTCGGATGTGGCTCTCCTGGAACAGGCCCGCGGCGAGGCCATCCGCCTGCTGGAGAGTGACCGGGGGTTGAAGCAGCCGGAGCATAGTCTGCTGGCCGGAGAGGTGGCGCGGGTGTGGAGAGCAGGAAGCGAGTCGGGGTAAGGGCGAACTGGTGTTATTGCGAGTTTGTAGGGGCGCATTGCCAATGCGCCCTTGGGAAGGATCGATTTCCTCTTCCGTGTAGTCACTTACCGTCTTTCCGGATTCTGCCATTTCTGG
>CAYYWI010000073.1:6275-11645 GCA_964475375.1 uncultured Dehalococcoidia bacterium | reverse complement strand
CTTCACCTTTGACACACCCACCTTCCAAGCACGAAACTGCGGAAGTTGGGCTAACCTCATTCCGATAATCCCAGGTGTACTCCTTCTTCTCCAGCAGTTGATTGTATCTGTCATACCACTCCGTCTTGTACTCCTTCCCAGTGAGGATGTCGGAGTCGCCTCCCGTGGTAGTGCCAAGTGTAGTTGCCCTGAGCATCCGTCTCCTTGACCTGAGAGAAACCGCGATATTCGTCGTTCCAGCCATGGTTGCCTGGGCCCGCCTTGAAGTACGCCGGGTTCCCATTATAGGTATACACGTAGGTCTGTTGGTCTCCAATGCCAGGGTTCACTACCCTGTTCGTGACCACATTGCGAGTCCAGGTATGAGTATCGCTCCAAGGCTTCTGATCATAGGAGTAGGTAACTGTCGCGCCATATCCGTTCGTCACTGTCGTCAGGTACGGCCAGGACAGGTACGCGCGGTTGCCAGGGTTCCCTCCATAGGAGATTTGATCATCGTCATAGTGGGAGATAGCCTTCCAGGTATACGTGAAGGTCGTGGCCGGAAGGTGATTCCCGCCGCTCACTCCATTGGAATCATATTCGGTGATCGAAGTGAGGGTGTGTGTGCCGGCCTGGTCTTCATTGTAGCCTGGTATGGCGGAATAGCCGGTAGTGCTATAGGCCAGCACATATTGTCTGACCAGGCTTTGACCAACCCTGATGTCGATGGAATCGAGTTTGCGGTTCTCCACTACCTTCGGGGCGGGGGAGCGGGGGTTGTCGTTGCGGAAGAGCCCCGCGCCATCATGGCTGGAGTTGAACTGGATGTCCACATTGCCATTGTTGTATTGAACGTGATAGGGATAGGCCGAGCGGATATGGTTCTTGCCGGTTGAGTCAGTGTATGGATCTTGGACGTAGGTGATCGTTATGGCATTGGACGTATTGACGTCCCGGATGTAGCTGAGGTCCCAGCGATAGTAGATGGAGTTGTCGTGATATTGCTGGGAATCGGATGTGCCGCCAAAGCGATAGTACCTGCCCTCGCGGTCATAAACGTTCCACTGCTGGCTGGTTCTGGAGATCTTGTAGAAGGACTCCGGGTTGGTGTGATAGCCGCCCTGCACATCCTGGACCAGTTCGTAGTAGCTTGCGCCGTCCAGCGAAAGCAGGTACTCACCGCTGTTTTCCTCATAGCTTATGGAACCCAATGCGAGGGACCAGCCAATGCCCACCCAGGAGCCGACGGCCTTCTTGTTCTTCATTTCGTCTACGCTGGCGCTGTTGTAGCGGAGCACGATCGAGGGTTGAAAACCGCCCGATCCCGGCGGCACTTCGATGGCGTATTCGCTGGTAGAAGCCCCCGAGTGCATGTCAACGAGGTAGGCCATCACCTTCCCGGGGCCAAGAATGATGGGGTTGGCCATCTCAGCGTAGTAACTGAAATGATCTGTAGTCGCCGTGAGAATTCCCGCTTCACTATCGTACCGGCTGTCGCCTAGTGGCACCCACTGGCCGCTGTCTTCATCAAGGTAATACAGTCTCAGTGTGTCGACATCCAGGCCTGCCAGCTCCTCGGGAGTATGCTTGATGGAGATGGTTAGATCCCGGTTGAACCGGCCGATCTTTATTGCAGGGATAGCCAGTTGCACCAAATATGCGTTCAACTCGAAGACGTTGAACATGCCGCTGCCCTTGGCCCCCCATTGTCCATGTTCAACCAGTTCTATTTCTATTTCGGCTCTATCGTCACCGACTGCCCCCTTTGGGACATGCAGCGTCACCTTCCCGCTCTTGGAGCTGACATCAGCGTCTTGACCTCCCCAAACCCGAGCGATGACCTTGGGGTGAGGCGGCTCAGGAGACTCTTTTGGAGGTTTCACCGCCGCTTCCTCGGCCACACTATCCCCGCTTCCGGCAGCGACTACCGGACAGGTTTTGTCCAGAACGGAAGTCGCTACGACAGCGACTGAGAGCATGATGCTGAGAACCGCGCTGAACCAGAATGCCTTGAGGATACGACGGCACGCAACCATTGACAGTCCCCCTTCTGCCGCACCGCATGAATGCTCCTGCAGGTTCACCTCGCACGCCCAAGGACACCCCCGGATGACCCGTAGTCGCCCGCAAGATACCGGTGCAGACAACAGCTAGTATGACCGCCTATCAAGGTACTCGATTCGCAGGGACATTCAAAGGTCAGAAAGATACGGTACTTTCGTACCCCACCCGATGGACGGCCCCCATGAGCTGGCCTCCCGGTTGGAATTGGCTGGAACCATCGCCTTGAACCTGAACCAATACCGTCGGCGTCATTTGCATTGATCGTGATTATTTATTAGAATACGACTATCTATCTAGACTACTTCCTGCATAAACAAAGTACTGTAGCCACATGTCCAAAGTAACGTTGGTCATCGCGGATAATCAGCCGCTGATGCGGCTGGCGATGAAGCAATCCCTGGAGGTACACGAGGATTTTCAGGTCGTAGGAGAGGCTGCTAACGTTGACGATGCTGTGCGGCTTACCTGCGACCTGAGGCCAAATGTCGTCATCCTCGAAGTCGGAATTCCGAAACTGGGGGGCGTGGAAGCCACAAGAAGGATCAAGAAGTCTTGCCCGGCCACGTCTGTGCTGGTGCTGACGGCGCACGATGAGTATGAGCACGTTGCAGCTCTACTGGGCGCCGGAGCAAACGGATACCTTCTGAAGACCGTGTCCTCGGATACACTGGTGCAGGCCGTGAGATCAGTCCACAGCGGAGAAATGGTCCTTCAGCCGGCTGTGTGTCACCAGTTGTTGAATCGGGCCATCGGACGTCGCTCACCATCATCGAGGCAAAGGGCTTCTGATCGTTTGACCAGCAGAGAACTTGAGGTACTCAGGCTGGTCGCCATGGGAATGAGAAACGAGGGCATTGCTTCGCAGCTTGGTATCGGTGTCCGCACTGTGAAGGGGCATATGGTGGACATCTTTGCCAAGATGAGTGTGAGATCAAGGACAGAGGCAGCTTTCCAGGCGCTCAAACGCGGATACATCAATATCGATGTTGAAGACGTGAGCTAGTCTTCAGCCCTTGTATGAGGTGCCGCGATTGCATGGTCAAGCCCTCTGATAGTCCAGCAGGCAGGGACTGCCATCGGCCAGAGCAGACAAGGCTTGGTCGGCCATTGTCAGCAGAGAGGACTTCGATGAAGTGCGGACCATACGCCTAGCGTAACCCACCCCCGAAGGCGCTGCTTTCACAGGCGCGGGCTTACGTTGAAGATCCGAGGGAACTGCTGAGCAGGAGTCCTCTCACCAAGAGGCGGGCATTCATCAAGAGTTTCGTGAAAGAGGCGTTACAGTTCTCGATACCGTACAAACATGGTGGGCGGTAATGGACTTGAACCAATGGCCTCTGCGATGTCAACGCAGCGCTCTAACCACTGAGCTAACCGCCCCTGACAAAAACCTATCAGATAACGACGTCCCAAGTCAAGCACACTCTTGAAACTGGTATAATATCAGAACACTGGGCGCACTGAAGGAGACCGGAGGACATTTGATGGCCGACGAGATAATGAAGAGTGCTTTCGAGCGAGCAATGGAGCGGATAAAGGACCTGGAAGAGCCCTCTAAAGAGGAGGTGCTCACCTGGAAATGCCTCCCTGAAGGGCAGAAGCTGGCAGTGAGGTATCTCAAAGAGGAGTTCAACCTGGCTTCCGAAATCGGCAAGTTCAAGGACGAAGAAAGGCGCTACGTGGTCAAGGGGGCGGAAGAGGTGCTCCTGCGAAATATCTCCCTCCCCGTACACGACACCGCCAAGAAGACCACCAAGCGAGCCATGGACGCCATCAAGGCCATCAAGAAAGACAAGAATGCCGTGGAAAACACCTTCAGCAAGATGAGGCGGGTCTTCGACCACTACACAGGGGAAGGGGAACAACAGAGGAAGCAAGCCTACGAAATGCTGAAGCAGGACTTCCAGGTGAAGCTGCAGCAGGCGATGCGCCAGCAGGGCATACCGCCCGGCACCAAGATCAACATCGAGAGCCAGCCTCAGTTCCAGGAAGAGTGGCACATGGCTCTCTCCCAGATGGATGCCCAGTACAACCAGTTGCTCGACGAGTACAAGCAGGAGATCACGAACCTGAGGTAGATCAAGACCGTCTTACCTCGTTACTCTGCACACCAGCGGCTGCCAGGTTCTGACCGCATGGATCATTACCTTGAACACGACCATCATTGGCATTGACTGCGCAGCACAGCCCAGGGATACAGGCTTGGCGCTTGGTTTCTTCGATGGACAAACTGCGGAAGTAACTCAGGTAATCGCACGTCTGAAGACAGACGAAGAAGTTGTCACTACCGTTGCAGGCTGGATACCTGCTCCTGGGCCGACTTTGCTGGCACTGGATGCGCCACTTGGGTGGCCCAGCGCTCTCGGCAACGTCCTCACCGAACATAACGCCGGTGAGCCGCTGGATGCCGAAGCAGGAACTCTGTTCCGACGCTACACGGACTGTGTAGTGAGAGACTACACTCGCAAGCAATCCCTCGACGTTGGTGCCGACCGCATAGCACGCACGGCACACGCCACCCTCAGGCTGCTGGATAATCTGCGGAGGAAAACCGGACAGGAAATACCTTTGGCCTGGGAGCCAACGTTCGTCTCGGGCATCTGCGCGATCGAGGTCTATCCCGCAGCGACATTGAGAGTGCATGGCCTGCCGGACAGCGGCTACAAAGGTAGAGACGGCGATCAAGCACGCAGATCCATTTTGGACCGGACGGAAAGCAGGGGCCTGCGGCTGCCGGGTGACGAGCGAAGAAAATGCGAGAATTGCGACGATGCGCTGGATGCCGTCGTATGCGTGCTGGCGGGAGCGGATTTCTTGCACGGGAACGTCATCTATCCGACCGACTTGCAGAAGGCAAAGAAAGAAGGATGGATCTGGGTCCGCGACCCTGGTCATTCACAGAGAAAGAGCGGCAGAGACTCCTTCTAGCTCCGGCGCTACTTCCTCGCTATCAAGGACAGGAACTCCGCCCTGGTGGCTGCCCCCCGCCTGAAAGCGCCCCGATTGGCTGACGTGACGATGTTGCTGCCCGGCTTCTTGATGCCGCGCATGGTCATGCAGAGGTGTTCCGCCTCAATGACTACCCCTACCCCATCCGGATTCAGGGCCTCGACAATGGCTTCGGCAATCTGGGTGGTCATCCGCTCCTGGATCTGCGGACGGCGAGCCACAATCTCCACCACCCGCGCCAGCTTGCTGACTCCCACCACCCGACCATTCACATTCGGTATGTAGCCGACATGCGCCAGGCCGTAGAAGGGCAGAAGGTGATGTTCACAGAGAGAGTAGAAGGGTATGTCCTTCACCACCACCATCTCCCGGTGG
>CAYYWI010000073.1:0-6265 GCA_964475375.1 uncultured Dehalococcoidia bacterium | reverse complement strand
CTTCAAACCCGGTGGCCAGCTCTTCCTTGGGGTCGCGGCCCAATCCGCTGAACAGCTCGGCATACATCTCAGCCACGCGCTGAGGTGTGTTCACCAACCCCTCGCGTTTCGGGTCTTCCCCGATGGCCTCGATAATCAAAGCCACCGCCTGTTGAATTTTGGCTTGATCAATCATGTCGTCCTCCCTTGGGTCTCGTGTGTTCGCTCAATCAGCTCGAATGAATGGTCCGGCATAGTCTAATGAGGGTTCACAGAGAATCAACCTTCTCAGGCCACCACTCTCAAGGCTCGGGGCAGCACCCGGAACTGCGCCGGCAGTTCTCCCAGGACTTCGCCATCCGCCTGCACCGACAGTCGCCGTCTTGAGTCCATCCGCACCGAGTTGGTCCTCACATATTCGATCTTGGGATAACCCTCTGGAAGTGCAAATACAGTGTCTGCCAAAGCCCCCAGGAATGTGGGCAGGTCAAGAGCTATCACCTCGAACTGTCCATCGCTCAGGTCGGCCTCCGGATCAAAGGGGATGGTCCCGGCGTATTCGCCATTGCTGACCAGGACGGTATAGGCACGCCGTGTTTCCTGCCTGTCCTCGAAGTCTAGAATGAAATCCTTAAGGTCATAGCGCGGGGCCATCTTCAGGAAAGCGCCGACGTAAGGGCCCTTGGGACCGAGAGGCAGGATCGTTTTCCTGGCTTCCTCCATAAGATCGGCATCGAACCCCGAGCCGGCCACATTGAGAAACAACCGCCGCCGGGTCTGTCCTCCCTTGACGAACCCCACCTCCCCCACGTCAATCTCTAACCTCCTCGGCGAAACCATCAGGCGGCAATTCTGCTCCAGATCTTTGGGTAGTCCCAGGTTACGGGCGAAGTCGTTGGCGGTGCCGGTGTGAATCACGCCCAGGTCTGCTCTTGCTTTTCCCTCGGGGCCGATAAGCCCGTTCACCACCTCATTGACTGTCCCGTCACCACCCACCGCTACCACCAGCTCATAACCCTGCTCCACAGCTTTTCCGGCCAACTCCGCAGCCTGCATCGGCCCCTCGGTCAGTTCGGCGTCAAAGCTGAGACCGGCTTCTTCAAGCAGAGCCTTGATGCGGGGCCATTTCCGCTGTGCCGATTTGGCCCCGGAGGTTGGGTTGACAATAACCTTGGCATGAGGAGACAAGGCTGCCTCCTGGAATTTAAGTCAGGCCAAGAGCGGCGGCCACCTGTTTGAGGTCCGCCGGGAGTTCGGTAATAGCCGGTGCGTCTTTCATGGCATTGTCGGGGTCCTTCAGACCGCTGCCGGTTATCACACAGACAACGCGTTTCCCGGCCAAGTCAATGCGCCGGGCGTACTTGATCAATCCTGCCACGGAAGCCGCTGAGGCCGGTTCGCCGAAGACTCCTTCTCTGTCAGCCAGCTTGTGATACGCAGCCAGTATCTCGGCGTCGCTGACGCAGTCGATCACTCCGCCGGACTCGTCCCTGGCTGCCTCCGCACCTTTCCAACTCGCCGGGTTGCCGATCCGGATAGCTGTAGCTACAGTCTCCGGCTTGTCTACCTTGTGCCCTTTGACGATGGGCGCGGCACCTTCCGCCTCAAACCCCATCATCCTGGGCTTCCGCTTGGCCTTGCCCAGTTTGTGATATTCCACATATCCCTTCCAGTAAGCCGTTATGTTGCCGGCATTGCCTACCGGAATGAAGTGATAGTCAGGCGCATCACCCAGGACATCCACAACCTCGAAGGCGGCTGTCTTCTGCCCTTCGATGCGGAAGGGGTTGATTGAGTTAACCAGGGTCACCGCATACTGCTCACCCAGAGAGCGCACAATGTCCAGCGCCTGGTCGAAGTTTCCGCCGATAGCTACGATTTGCGCGCCGTACACAATAGCCTGGGCCAGCTTGCCCAGAGCGATCTTGCCCTTCGGGATGACAATGATGGTCTTCAGTTTGCATCGTGCGCCATACGCCGCCGCCGATGCGCTGGTGTTTCCTGTGGAGGCACAGATGATGGCGCTGCTCTTGGCCTCCATCGCCTTGGCTACCGCCACAACCATACCCCGGTCTTTGAAGGACCCTGTCGGATTGCAGCCTTCCAATTTGAAGTACAGCTCCCCACAGCCCAACTCTTTCTCCAGGCTTTGTGACCGCACCAGCGGGGTGTCACCCTCCCCCAGATTGACCATCGGGGTGGCCGCAGTGACCGGCAAGTATTGCTTGTACCTTACAAGAACTCCAGCACCCATCGTCAGACTCTACAAGAAGGTGGCTATCTCGCGCCCCTTCTCATCCCTCCTCTTCCCCATGTAGCCCCTGGCCTCGGAGCACTTTCCGCACAGCCGTACCGCGGGCTTGCCTTCTTCCGAGATATAGGCATACCTGTCCGGATGCCTCATAGTCTTCTCACACCCGTCACACTTAATCTCGCCTGTGGCAATCAGCCCAGCAACCCAAGTCATTTCTTCACCACCTACTCTTCAACTCTGATAAGATTGCATATCTCTCTGACCGCGGGGAGCTTCTTCATCTCCGCCAAGGCCTGTTGCATGAACTCCTCCCGGGCGGGATGAGTCATGATAACTATCACCGCAGTCTTATTGGCCACATCCGCTTCCTTTTGAATCACAGAGGCAATGCTGATGGAGCGGTCACCCAGGATCCTGGCGATCTGAGCCAGGACGCCCGGCTGGTCTGCAACACTCATTCGCAGATAGTACCTGGTCTGCAACTCCGAGACCGGCCGTACCGGCTTCGGCTGCTGCCTCGCCTCAAGTGGAATCTTCCGGCCTGAGGCAATGCTCTGGCCTATCATAATTACGTCGGAGACGATAGCGCTGGATGTCGGCCTGGCCCCGGCACCCATGCCGTAGAAGATCAGCTTACCCACCAGGTCGCCTTCAACCTGGACGGCATTGTAAACACCGCTCACCTTGGCCAGGAGAAAGTCCTGGGGGATAAAGACGGGGTGAACCCGCACCTCAACAGCGCCATCCACCTGCTTGGCAATGGCCAGGAGCTTTATCTCGTACCCAAGCTCTTTGGCGTAGCGGAAATCAGCCTCAGCCAGACGGGAGATGCCTTCACAATAGATCTGCTCCGGCCTCACTGTGGTGTGAAAGCCGACGCTGGCCAGGATAGCCAGCTTGTAGGTGGCATCCCTGCCCTCGACATCGTTGGAGGGATCAGCCTCGGCATAGCCCAGTTCCTGAGCTTTCTTCAGCGCCACATCGAACTCCATACCTTCCTGGGACATCCGGGTGAGAATGTAGTTGGTGGTGCCGTTGATGATGGCATAGATGGTTGAGAGATCGTTGACCAGAAGGCCGTGCTGCATCGGCAGCAGCAACGGTATGCCGCCACCCACACTGGCCTCGTAGAGCAGCGCCACTCCCTTCTCTCTGGCGATGGCCAGCAGCTCCGCCCCGTGTTTGGCGATGACCTCCTTGTTGGCCGTCACCACGTGCTTGCCGCTCAGGAGGGACTCCTTGATGTAGTCCACCGCCGGGTGCTCGCCGCCGAGGAGCTCGATGACGATGTCTATCTCCGGATCCGCGAGTATGTCCCGCACGTCCTTGGTGAGGAGATTCGGCTGAACAGGCACGGGGCGTTTCTCCAGTATCTTGCGCAAAGCCACCGGGCAACCGACAGCCTGGGACACCGTCCTGTCCTTCTCCGACAATGCTTTGAACACCCCGCCACCCACGGTTCCCAGCCCCATCAAGCCAATGCCGATACCTCTCTTCATGCCGACCGCATTAACTCCCGCTCACCTTTACATGGGCCACAGCCCAGTTCAGCTTGGACTGACCGCCTTCTTCCTCCAGGTATCTGACAACATTGTTATCTTCAGAGTTCTTGGCAGCCTCAAGCCATTTGCCGAAGGCCTCGCCGACCAGAATGTCCCTGTCCCGCTCGCTGAGGGACCTGTTCGCCCTTTCCTGAACCTTTATCACCCAGTAGTTCTCCGAGTTCTCACCATCGCGAATGGGATCGCTCACAGTGAGGAGAGGCGTCTCCTGGCTGAACGTGAAGTTATCGAAGGCGGTTGTCTCGATGCTTCCGGGCACCCACTCTGCAGTAGTGTTGTCCGCATTGATCTTCGGGTAGCTCTTCACGGGCGAGTACGGCGAGCTATCGGAAGACAGTATCTGAAATTCTACATCCGGGTTTCCCGCGCCCACCCACTGGTTGCGTACCTCTTTTGCGTTGTCGAGTCCCTTCACCAGTATCGCCTGCATCCGGGCGTGTTCAACCTGGCCGGCTGCAGGATAGTCTCTGTCACCAATCTGCTTCTTCAGCTCCTCCTGTATGAGAAGCGGCTTCATGTACAATTCGTTGAGATCCTTCTTCGAAAGCCCGATCTTCTTCAGGTTGCTCAGCAACTGGTCGTATTGTTCCTGGTACTCCTCATCCGTGGCGTTCTCTGAAACAAGCATCCCTCTCAGCTTGGCTTCTATGGCCCCTTTGCTGGTAATCTCGTTAATATCAACTTCGGGGAATTCATTCTCCAAGCCCTGTTTCATCAGTTCATTGTCTTCCAAGGCGGTAGCTACGTACTTAGCTAAATCCGCAGAAGGGTTGGTAGCGCCGCCGTAGAGACGCATCATTTTAACCAGAGCACGCATGTCAATGACTTTGTCATTGACCTTGACGATACGCTGGTGCCAGGGCTGGACATTAGTATCGTAGTAGCCATAGACAAGGACGGAAACGGAGACAACAATGGCCAGCACAATCAGGAGAACGACAAGGTACCGCCGCCTCTTCTCCGACTCCGACTTGGAACGCGGTTTGCCGGCGCCGCTTCGGCGGAATCTGTCCAGAAACTCTCGCAACATATCTGCAACCTACCCGCGAGGATTCGGTGAGTCCACACAATGGACGTGATATTCAGTGCCAGAGGGGATGGCTAACCCCGCAGGCCGGTGATACCCACCTTGCGCATTTGCGCCGGAGTATGCGGTATCAGGGCGATGTGCCGGGCTCTCTTGATAGCCTGAGCCAGCGTCCGCTGATGCTTGGCGCAAGTGCCGGTGCGACGTCTCGGCTCGATCTTGCACCGATCGGAGACGTAGCGCCGCAACAGGGCCGCATCTTTGTAGCTTATATCATCTACCTTGTCAGCGCAGAAAGCACAGACTTTCCGCTTGGGAATATACTTCGGCCTCGCCGATCGTCTAATTGGTCTTCTTGCTGCTGTACTTACCATCCTTCTCACCCTTCACTAGAACGGGAGGTCCTCTGCCTCGATCTCCTCGTCAGTTTTGCTTTCTTCACCCTTCGCTTCGTCCGTCGTCAGGGGAGCCACCTGCTGCCGGTCGATGAAGAGGATACGCTCCGCCACAATCTCAACCTGGGTTCGCTTCTGGCCGTCCTGCCCTTCCCAGGTTCTCGTCCGCAGCCTGCCCTCTACATAGGCCCTTCCGCCTTTGTTCAGGCCTGCATTGCAGGTCTCCGCCAGCTTGTTCCAGGCAACCACCGTGAACCACTCTGTCTCCTGCTTCCGCTCGCCATCCGTGCCGGTGTAGACACGATTGGTGGCAATACGGAACCTCGTTACGGGATTCCCATTGGGAGTGTAGCGCATCTCTGGCTCTGTCCCAACCCTGCCTATGATCATCACCTTGTTCAGATTTGCCATCTCACCTACCTTCGCTCCAATCCCCTAGTCCCCGGTTGTATCAGTCCCCCAGCCGCACCATCAAATGGCGCAGTATTCGTTCCGAACCGCGCAGGCTCTTCTCCATCTCGAGCGCTGAGTTGGGGTCCATCTTGAACGGAGTGAGAACGTAGTTGCCTTCCTTGCAATGCTTGATAGGATAGGCCAGCCTTCTCCGTCCCCATCGATTCACCTCACCCACCACTCCACCCCTCTGGCTGATCATCTGGCTCACTTTCTCAATCTCAGCCGGTATCTCCTCTTCAGCAATCTCGGGTCTGAAAATCACCGTCAGTTCGTACTCACGCAAGTTGTTCCCTCCAAAAGCAGTAGACAATAGAACATAAATTTCCCGACAAACTATAGCACAGAAGTGGCAACACCCTCAACCCTATGGGAGTGGGAATCTGTCGCAGATGTCCTGCACCTCCTCAGCCAGACGCCCCTTCAGCTTCTCATCTGCCAGATTGGTCAGCAGCCTGTGGATGATGATGGCTATCTGTTTCATCTCAGCGGTGCCCAGTCCCCTGGTGGTCGTCGCTGCCGTCCCCAGTCTGAGCCCGCTGGCCTGCTGCGGCGGAAGCGGATCGAAGGGGATGGCGTTCCGGTTGGTGGAGAT
>CAYYWI010000072.1:0-11721 GCA_964475375.1 uncultured Dehalococcoidia bacterium | reverse complement strand
GTGAAAAAAGAAGGATAAAACTTTCTTGATACCCCAAACTGCGGAAGTTCGGCTACAGCATCGGCTATGGACTGATTGGTTTGGTGGCCTCTTGGGTGCTGGCGCTGACCGTCAGGGTATTCTTCTTCTCAGGTGAAGCCGACGAGGATGTCAGAAGCCGCAGGCGCTACTGATGTCATGCACAGAGACCACTTTTCTCGACAGAGAACCTCCTTCGCGGAGGTTCTCTGTTATTGGCAGCAATGTCTGAGGGTTGAAATAAGCCGGGGCGAACGCGGAAAACTCTCTTCATCTGATCTTCTAGCCGGGGACATCGAGGTTCAAGGCCCGCTTGGTTGATGCGCCCGAGCCTTCAAAGTATCATATGTAAAATACCTGTTATCAGGCAGGAGGGTCAGAATGCGGAGATTGGCATGGATTGTGCTTGTTTGTTGTTTGATAGCACCGAGCCTGCTGACAGTCGGTTGTCAGAACCGCACCGTCGAGGGCATGGTCAACTACAAGATGGTTACCGCCATGAATGACCGCGTTTACACCATCATTGCCGACAGCGGCCTTTCGGATGAAGTTCCCACCATCATCGTGAATGTCGATGAGGAGGAGATCAAGAGCTGTTTCCCATCAGAGGGAAACCTCGCGGTGGATGACTCGACAGAGGCAGTTATCGAGAAGTTCTACACCAAGTTGGACTACCTGGTGAGCATTCATCTCCTATCAGGCGAGAAGTACAATTACTTCCTGTCCTATCACGTAGATCAGGAGACCTTCAATAGACTCGAGGTGGGGACCAAGGTGAAGGTGGAAACAACGGCCACCGACACGGGGCCAAAGATATCAAGGATTGTTGAGTGAACCGGCGTCCGCTCAGGACCCCTTAAGCCATCTGAGACACCCAACCTATCGAGCGCCTGAGATGGAAAAGGCGGAGGCTGAAACAACTTGCCCACCACTTCCTACATTGGCATGGGCAGAAGATTCAGTGATAGCGCCCGCGAGTGAAAGGCAAAGCTGCTACTTGAACTGTGCGACACGGGGGTTGACCCGGCATTTCTCAGCAGTGATAATGGCCCTTATCTGATCTACCGCAGCATCAAGCTCACTCTGGCGATTCACCACTACATAGTCGAAGATGATCATGCTCCTCAACTCTTCGTTTACCTTCCCCAATCGCACCTTCAGGTCGGTATCGGTTTCGGTCTTGCGCTGCCTGAGTCTCTGCTCGTACTCTTCCAGGGATGGTAGAGTGAGAAATACCAGAATTGCCCCCGGCAGGAGATTTCTGATAGTAGCCGCTCCCTGGACATCTATCTTGAGGATCACGTCTTTCCCCTCATCCAGGGCCCTTTTCACCTCCTGCTTGGGTACTCCATACCAGTAGCCATAGACCTTGGCCGACTCGATCAGATCGCCTCGCTGCAACATTTCATGAAACTCTGACTCAGCTACAAAGGAGTACTCTATGCCGTTCTTCTCTCCCTCTCGCGGGGGACGAGTGGTTGACGTCACCACATAGTGAAAAGGGGAACGAAGTTCCTTCATTCGATTGAGAAGAGCATCCTTGCCTGCACCAGAAGGGCCCGACAGAACTACAAGTAAAGGCATCGGCCTCAGTCCTCCTGCTCCGCCTCTTCGAATTGCTCCCTGGGGCCGTACTTCCGCATGGCAGTCACTCTGCCGGCAATGGTCTCAGGCGTGATGGCAGCAAGCACAATGTTCCCATTCTCCATTATGAGGATTGCCTTTGTCCTCCTGCCGTTGGTCATATCGATAACGCGCCCTTTGCCCTTGGCATCGTGAATCAGGCGCTTTGCCGGCGCCGAGTTGGGCGAGACTATAGCTATCACTTTGTCAATCGCCGCCATGTTGCTGAACCCGAGGTGAATCAACTCAGTGGTCATCTATCTCCTCCCAGCGAAGTCAGTCTTTATTCAGTTTTTCCAGTTCTTGCCAGAAACCGGGGTATGAGATATCCACAACCTCCGCATCCTCAACCAGCGTCTCGCCATCAGCGAGAGTACCGGCTATGCCCAGAGCCATAGCCAGACGGTGGTCGCCGTGACTGGAGCATCTTGCACCCACCAGCTTCCCACCACCCCTGATGATCATCCCATCAGGCAATTCCTCTACGTTTGCCCCCATCTTCGACAGCTCGCTGACCAGGAAGGCGAGCCTGTCTGACTCTTTCACCCGCAACTCCGCCGCATCCTTGATCACGGTGGTGCCTTTCGCAAAGCAGGCTGCTACCGCCAGAACCGGCACTTCATCAATCAGGCGGGGAACCAGATCACCTTGCACGTCAACAGCCGTGAGGTCGCTCGACTCGACCACCAGGTCACCTACCGGCTCATTGTTCACAGAACGCTCATTCTCAACCCTGAGTCTGGCTCCCATCTTCTGCAGAACGTCAATGATACCGGTTCTGGTGGGATTTATGCCAGTGTTTTTGATCCTGATGGCGGCATTCGGGTGAACAGCAGCCAGAACCAGCCAGCAGGCCGCGGAGCTTATGTCGCCGGGAACCTGAATATCGATCGCCTTCGGGGGAGCTACAGGACAAGTCAGCGTAGTCACCGGCCCTTCAGATGTCACCTTGACACCCATGGCCTGAAGCATCCTCTCCGTGTGGTCACGGGAAACGGCCGGCTCCCGCACTATCGTCTTCCCCTTCAACCCGGTGAACAGCCCGGCTATCAGCATCGCCGATTTGATCTGAGCGCTGGCGACCGGCAAGGTGTAGTCCAGGCCGTGAATCTCCTGGCCCTTGATGGCCAGCGGCGCCAGCGTGTCGCGGTTTCTTCCGTAAATCCTGCCGCCCATGAGGCGCAGCGGGTGAATCAGCCGTCCCATTGGTCGGGAGCATAGCGACACATCGCCGGTTATGACTGCAAAGAGCGACTGCCCTGCCAGGAGGCCAGTCAGCAGTCGCATGGTCGTGCCGCTGTTGCCGGCATCCAGAATGACCGACGGCTCGTTGAACCCCTTCACGCCAACCCCCTGGACCTCGATCGACGGAGGATTCGGAGAAATCAATTCGATCCTCACCCCCAGGTTTCGCAGGCAGGAGAGAGTGGATGCGCAGTCCACTCCGGGTGCGAAGTTGGTCACTCTGGCCGTGCCTTCGGCAAGACTGCTGAGGATGACCGCCCGATGAGAAATCGACTTGTCGCCAGGTGGCGTGACCTGGCCCTTGACTGTTGTATGCCGCTTAACCTGCTTTACCATGTTCCTCTATCCATGCGTTCCTTGCCTGTCGAGCCTGCTCGAAAGCCTGTTCCAATCCAATGTCACCCTCGGCTATCAAAGCCCGGAACCGCTGCAACTCTTTTGTGAATTCATCGATCCAGAATACGATATTATCCCCGTTGGTGAGACAAATGTCACGGTTCATCCGCTGGTGCTGTGAAGCCAGACGGGTAGTATCTCGATAGCCATTGGCGGCGAGTCGAGACATATCCGGCCACTCGGAGCCTTTGGCGGTTGCCATGACCAGGGCGGACGCCACAACGAGGGGCAGGTGGCTGATGCCTGCTACGAATCGATCATGATCTGAGGCATCGAGCAGCAACGGTCGCGCACCAATTCTGTTCACCAGATCAACAACCGCCTGAACCCCGGCATCGGCGGCACCATGTCCCGGAACCACACAGTATATGCGACCCTTGAAAAGGTCTGCCTCGGCCACTTCGATCCCTGATAGCTCCTTCCCCGCCATCGGATGACCACCCACGAAGCTGACGTTCGCCGGCAGACTTTCTTCCGCCCAACTCATAACCTGTTCTTTCGTGCTGGCCGCATCTGTGACCACACAGCCGGCCGAGAGGTGCGGGGCAATCTGGATCAGGATTTCCTTGATCGACAGCGTAGGGGTTGCAATCAGAACCAGATCAGCCCCTTCCACACACGAAGCGAGTTGACTTGACACCCGGTCGATCGCTCCCAACTCCAGCGCCCGATTCGCTGTTTCCGGTCGGCGGGCATAACCTGCCACCTCAACCCCACCAGCCCGCTTCAGCGCCAGCCCCATGGAGGCCCCGATCAACCCCAAGCCGATGATGGCAATTCGTCTAATCATAGGCAAAGCGACCAAGCATATAACCTATATCAAGCCGAGAGAACCTGACAGAAGACCCTTCGAGATTCGAGGCCACTCATGAACTCATGAGAGGAGAAAGCGCTCCCGAGAGACCCGGGACGGCGAAATCTTCGGGATACGGATTCCTACTGTTGGTCCAACTGGAAAGCCTTGTGCAGAGCCCGCACAGCATCCGTCACTCTGGTCTCATTGACGATGCAGGTGATTCTTATCTCTGACGTGGTAATAAGCTCGATATTGATCCCGGCCTCATAGAGCGCCTTGAACATCCGGGCGGCGTATCCCGGGGTATTCTGCATCCCCGTCCCTACGATACTGACTTTGCCCAGTCTGGCATCGCTGGCACAACCCTTGGCGCCGATCGACTTTGCGATGGGCTCCACCACCTTCATGGCCTTGCTCAGATCGTTTCGAGAGACTGTAAAGGTCAAGTCAGTCGTGCCGGCGACGCTGGCATTCTGAACAATCGTATCAACGCTGACATTCGCCAAAGCTAAAGGCTCAAATATCGAGGCAGCTATGCCCGGCCTGTCCGGTACAGCCAGAATCATTACCTTGGCCACATTGAGGTCATGGGCAATGCCTCGAGCCTTGTTACGCAATTCCATAGGAATTCCTCCACGGATAACCGTTCCAGGTTTGTCGTTGAAGCTGCACGCCACCAATATCGGCATATTGTAGATCTGGCCGATTTCCACAGCCCTGGGGTGCATCACCTTAGCCCCGTACGTTGCCAGTTCTACCATCTCTTCATGGTCAATTTCCGGTATCCTCCGCGCTTCGGGAACTATGCGCGGGTCCGCCGTGAACACCCCTTCAACATCGGTACAGATATGGGACATGTCTGCCTTCAGGCTGACCGCCAGCGCCACAGCCGTGGTATCGGAACCGCCGCGGCCCAGCGTGGTGACCTCCATGCCTTCCGCCACCCCCTGGAACCCCGCCACCACCACGATGTTGCCGTTGTCCAGTTCGTTCTTCACACGCTCCGGGCTGATGGCTCGAATGTGGGCCTGGCTGTGGATGCCATCCGTCTGAATGCCTGCCTGGCCGCCGCTCAGGCTTATCGCCTTGTGGCCAAAGGAATTGATGGCCATGGCCAGAAGAGTGCTGGACACAATCTCGCCTGTGGAGAGCAGAACATCCATCTCTCTTTCGTCAGGCTGACTGCTGATCTGATGTGCCAGATCTATGAGGTCGTCAGTGGTATCCCCCATTGCTGAGACTACTATTACAACCTGGTTGCCCTTCTCCTTGGTAGCGATGGCTCGCCGGGCCACATTCTTTATCTTATCGGCATTGGCTACCGAGCTGCCTCCATATTTCTGTACAATTAATGACATGTTGTCTATTCTACCAACTTTTCTCCGCGAATGAAACGCCTCATCAAGGTATGGCCGGCATCCAACATCAAGCCGCTCTTGGCAGCCTCCCGCTCACTGTAGGCCTTGGCTCCGCTGCCGGCAATCCCCTGTCCACAGCAGGCAAACGGCACCGGCTCACCGACATGGGTGCGCACCCGGATCGGGGTGTGGTGATCAGGCAAGACCATCAAGCGCAGATTCGACCGCTCGGCAAGCTTCCTGACGAAAGGTCCTGCAACAAAGCGGTCGAAGTTTTCGATGGCCCTGATCTTCTGGTCAAGATCACCGTTGTGGCTGGCCTCATCCGGAGCTTCTACGTGAACGAGAACGAAGTCCTTCTCTTCAAGGCTCTTCAGGGCATAAGCCCCTTTGCCCTCGTAGTTGGTGTCGTAGTACCCGGTAGCTCCTGGCACTTCGATCAACTCCAGGCCGATAAGCCTGGCAATCCCATTCACCAGGTCAACGGCAGAGATGACGCCGCCTCGAATCCCGTAAAGATCGGCAAAGCCGGGCATCTTCGGTGTAATCCCCTGCCCCCAAAGCCAGATCATGTTCGCCGGACGCTGGCCTCTGCTGATCCTGGCCTTGTTCACCTCATGATCCCGGAGCACATTACACGACCGCTCCATGAGGCCAATAAGCATTTCTGCACCCTTTCCCCGCGGCAGGTTTTCCTTTACGGACTGCCCGATAACATCGTGGGGCGGAGTGCAATCGACCTTGACCAGATCAATATCCTTCACAACGCATATGTGACGATAGCTGATCCCGGGGTTGAACTTCACGGAAGAGCCGCCCAACCTGCGGCCCAGCAGTTCCACAAGAGCTTTGGCTTCTTCGCTGCTGATGTGTCCGGCGGAATAATCTACAATACGCCCATCATCAACGGTGATCAGGTTGCAGCGAAAGGCCACCTCTTCAGGCGAGAGTTGGATTCCCAGCCTGGCTGCCTCCAGCGGCGCTCGGCCGCTGTAGTACTTTTTCGGGTCATAACCCAGTATTGACAGCGCAGCCACATCCGAACCCGGCGGCATGCCCACGGGAATGGTTCTGACCAGGCCTATCTGGCCCTGCCTGGCGATCTCCCTCATGTTCGGGATATCCGCCGCCTCCAGCGGGGTGCGTCCGGCCAGTTCTTCCAGCGGCCTGTCGGCCATACCGTCGCCGACGAGTACAGCGTACTTCATCTTTTCTTGAGTTCTGTGTGCTGAGGTCATATAATGCCTGTATCGGGGTGTAGCGCAGTCGGTTTA
Source organism: uncultured Dehalococcoidia bacterium (assembly GCA_964475375.1). GTDB lineage: Bacteria > Chloroflexota > Dehalococcoidia > UBA2247 > RBG-13-53-26 > JAFGCL01. The sequence goes on along the minus strand of CAYYWI010000072.1, from coordinate 5,011 downwards.
GCGCGCAGCGTTCGGGACGCTGAGGTCGGAGGTTCAAATCCTCTCACCCCGACCATCCCGCCCCCGGAAATAACATCAGACGACACGCGCCCTCCAACATTCACTTCGAAAGCTTCCTCTTGGCCTGCTCCCAAAGCTTGTCTTGCTCTTCCAGCGGCAGGCTGCTGAGATCGATCCCGCGCTTCCGGCAATCCTCTTCCATGAGCCGGAACCTCTGGTAGAATCTCCTGTTCGCCAGTTGCAGAGCTTCCTCGGACTCCATATTTAATCTCCGGGCCACATTCACCAAGGCGAACAGCACATCGCCAAACTCGTGAACCATCTCCTCCTGGCTTGAGCATCTCCTCAGCTCCTCAACTTCCTCACTGAGCTTGTCAATGACTCCATCGATCTCTTTCCAGTCGAAGCCGACGCGGGCAGCCCGTCTCTGCATGGCCTGACTGTAGGCCAGAGCCGGCATCCCCTTCGGCAGCCCATCAAGAACAGACAAGGTGCCTTTCTCTTCCTGCTTGAGGGCTTCCCAATTCCGGATTACATCTTTGGAACCTCCCACCTTGGTGTCGCCGAAAACGTGGGGATGGCGGCGTATGAGCTTGGTGTTGATACTCTGCAGAACGTCCTCGATGCTGAATTTCCCGCGCTCCTGGCCAATCTGCGAGTGAAGCACTATCTGCATCAGGATGTCACCAAGCTCCTCGCTCAACTTCCGGTCATCGCCCTCGTCTATGGCTTCGAGCGCCTCATAGCACTCCTCGAGGAGGTTAGGCTTCAGAGAGAGGTGGGTCTGTTCCCTGTCCCAGGGACAGCCATCGGGTGCACGCAGCCTGGCAATTATGTCAAGCAGGGTGCTGAAGCTGTTGAGCTTACCCTCGTATGGCATGAGGTCACTTCGAAGGCTCGACGTCCTTGTCGTTGCTGTCGAGGAGGTCTATCGAGACCACCGTGTTCCCAGGCTCAACCTTCATAAGGCTCACTCCCTGAGTGCTCCGGCCAAGCCGGGCTATGCTTTCCTTGGGCACGCGGATTATGGTGCCACGCTCGGATATCAGCATGAGCTCGCCGTCCGGCGTGGTCAGCCTGGCGGCCACAACTACGCCCACCTTCGGGTTGACCCTGTGGGCCAGCACACCCTTGCCACCCCGGTGCTGCACCGGGAAGGAAGTCATCGGGCTCATCTTGCCATAACCGTGGCTGGTCACAGTCAGAACATAGGCATCTGGATCAACGATATCCATGCTGACTACTTTGTCACCGGGGCTCAAACGTATACCCCGCACGCCTTGGGTCGCCCTGGACATGGATCTGGCATCAACTACAGCAAACCTGATTGACTTGCCCTGCTCCGTCACCATAATGATGTCGTCGTTCTCGTTGGCCAGCCTGCCGGATACCAGCTCATCTCCGCTGGGCAACGACATGGCAATTATGCCTCGGTTCCTCACAGAAGCGAATTTCTCGATGGGAGTCCTCTTTATCCTGCCCTTGGAGGTAGCCAGCACCAGGAAGTTGCCCGGAGTGAAATCAGCCTTCACGGCAATGACTACCTGTTCCTCGGTAGTGATCGGCAGCAGATTCACCAGCGGAGTCCCTTTCGCTACGCGGGACGTGTCCTGAGGAATCTTGTAACACTTCAGAGAGAAGACCCGGCCGCGGTTGGTAAAGAAGAGCAGCGGATCGTGGGTGTCAGCCGAAAGGAACACAGCGGCACTCTCGGCCTCCTTCATGGTCATTCCCCTCACACCCTTGCCACCCCGGTGCTGCAGCCTGTAGGTGTCCACAGGAACACGCTTGATATAGCCGCGGCTGCTCAGCGTGACCACCACATCCTGATGCGATATGAGGGCTTCCTCGCTGAAAGCCACCGCTTCTTCTTCGCTGATCTGGGTTCTTCGGCTGTCTCCGTACTTGGATTTGAGCTCTTCCGTCTCCTGCTTGATGAGGAAGAGAATTTTCTTTGGATTGGCCAGCAGGTCCTCCAGGTAAGCGATGGTCTGAATCACCTGGGTATACTCATCCATAATCTTCTGCTGTTCCATGGCTACCAGGCGGCGCAACTGCAAATCCAGGATAGCCTGCGCCTGGATCTGCGAAAGGCCGAGCTGGCTCATCAACTCATTGCGGGCTGCCTCAGTGCTCTTGGAGTTCCGGATGATGCTGACAACCAGGTCCAACTGGTCCAAAGCGGTCTTGAGACCTTCCAGGATATGAGCCCTGTCTTTGGCCTGCTTCAGATCATATTGGGAACGGCGAACGATTATATGCTTCCGGAAGTCAATGTAGTACTGTACGGCTTCCTTCAGGCCGATGACCTTCGGCTCTCCATCCACAAGAGCCAGCATATTGACGAAGAAGGTGGACTGAAGCGCCGTATGCTTGTACAGGTTGTTCAACACCCGCTCCGGCTGCGAGTCCTTCTTCAGTTCGATGACAATGCGCATGCCCTGGCGGTCGGACTCGTCGCGAAGGTCACTGATACCCTCGATCTTCTTGTCCTTCACCATAGTGGCGATTCTCTCCACCAGCTCCGCCTTGTTGGTCTGGTAGGGGAGTTCGCTGATCACAATGCGATGCCGCCCCTTGGCCATCTCTTCAGTATCGACAGCGCCCCGGACCACTACCTTGCCCTGTCCGGTGGTATAGGCCCTCCTGACCTCTTCGCGCCCCATGATGATGCCCCCTGTGGGAAAATCCGGGCCTGGAACCAACTGGATCAATTGATCAATAGAAGCTTCAGGGTTATCGATCAGGAAGATGGCCGCCTGACAAATCTCAGTGAGGTTGTGAGGAGGGATATTGGTGGCCATACCGACAGCGATGCCCGCGCTGCCGTTGACCAGGAGGTTAGGCAGCCGGCTGGGAAGAACCGATGGCTCTTTCAGCGAGTCATCGAAGTTGGGAACAAAATCAACCGTCTCTTTATCGATATCAACCAGCATCTCCTGGGCAATCTGGGCCAGGCGTGCTTCGGTGTAACGCATCGCCGCCGGAGGGTCATTGTCCACACTGCCGAAGTTCCCCTGGCCGTCAACCAGCATGTATCTCATCGAGAAATCCTGCGCCATGCGGACTAGGGCTTCATAGACAGGCGCATCACCATGAGGATGGTATTTACCCAGTACTTCACCTACGATGCGGGCACACTTCTTATATGCGGAGTTGTGGCGGATGCCCATGTCGTTCATAGCGTAGAGTATGCGCCGGTGCACCGGTTTCAGGCCATCACGTATGTCCGGCAGCGCCCGCGCGACAATCACGCTCATGGCATAGTCAAGATATGATGTCCGGACCTCGTCCTCGATCTTGACGGGCCTTACCGATCCAACTTCCATTCCACCTTCACTCATTCGAACTACGACCTGCCTTCATCTTCACTCGCAGATTGCTCGTATACGTCAGTGACAGAGAAGCCTTCTCTCTCCGCCTCGGTGCCTTCATCGGCTTCATCCGGAAACTCTTCTTCCTCCAGCCTGTGCCTGAGCAGGCTTTCCCGCACGTAGGGTCTGAAGCCTTCCTTGTCCTTGAGCGGGAAGGAAGGATGTCCTGCCTGGCTGGGGTGCTGGTATACCTCGCGTATGATCACCTTAAACTCATTGCTGCTGAGGCTGTTGATGGCAGCAATATATTGGTTGCCCAGCTTGGTCAGTTTGGCCAGGCGTGCCCCGTACTTGGGCTCTACTTCACCAAGATAGTCGCCTTCCTTGTTCTTCACCAGCAACCTTTGACCCTCCACACTGAGGTTGACTTCCTCGCCCGGTGCCATCTTTGCCAGAACCTCTTTAGACGCCAGGCTCACCAGCTTGACCACCCTGGCTTTTCCGGTCTCCTCGACAAATATATCCGCCACCACTTTGCGGGCATCAGCCTTGGCAACACGCTTCCCCATGAGAGAAAGGCGATTGAGGTTCTTCTTGGCGATGCTGTTGAAGGGGTCGATCTCGAGCGTGCGGCTATAGGCCTTCTTGGCCTCAGCATATTCCCCGATCTCCGTTAGCGCACGTCCCAGCCTGTTATGGGTCTCCACATCATCGGGAAACTGCTCCAGGATGCCTTTGTTGACAGCGACCGCCTCCCGCCACCGCCCCTGCAGTGCCAAATCCACGGCGTCCTTGACAAAACGTTCCAGGCTTGCTCTATTTCCCTGAGGACTCATCATACCTTCCGCAACAAGACAGGATTGCCTGTTCGCCCTTAGTGAGTGCATCTGTGGATTTTAGTGGTTGCTGAGGGAATTTGCAAGTTAATTTGGTGCTTGGTCAAAGCACCGGGACACTCACGCCGGCTTCGGGGTCAGACGAACAGCCGCCATGATAGAATACAACCTGTTCGTGCCTCACAAAGAGACGAACCAGGAGGTGGCAAGATGCCCATAATCAGAGTCGAGATGTGGCCGGGCAGGACCCATGCTCAGAAGGCCGAGTTGGCCAAACGGATCACTCAGGTAGTGGTAGAGGTGGCCAAGACGACGCCGGAGGCAACCATTGTCGTCTTCGAGGACGTGGCTAAGGAAAACTGGGCCGTGGCGGGAGTCCTGGCATCCGACGCCAAGACGTAGCAAAGGGTGATACCGGCATCCAGACCGCGCCATGCCCGGGCGGGAACACGAGTATCTTGAAAAACAAATGGCAGGCACTCTGGCCTGCCATTTGAAGACACCGGGTTAAACAGCGCCGCTTCGAAAGGAGCGGTATTATTCTCCCTTCTTCTCCTCTTTCTTTGGTTCCTTGGCTTCCGCCGCCGGCGCACCTTCCGCAGCCGGAGCAGCCTCAGCAGCCGCCTCCGCAGCCACCGGCCTCTCAATCTTCTCTATCTGCAGCGGGGCAATCCTGACGATAACCTGGCCGGGATTGCTCAAAGCAGTCACGCCCTCACCAAGCGCAAGGTCCTTGACTTGGATCGACTGGTCTTCCTCGAGAAGTACGCCGATGTCCACCTGGATGGTATCTGGAATCCTGTCATTAGCTAAAACACTTTGGCTTATTACTCGGTCTGATTCATAAAAATAACTTGAGTC
>CAYYWI010000071.1:6801-11975 GCA_964475375.1 uncultured Dehalococcoidia bacterium | reverse complement strand
GTCTGCTGCTCAAGTGCCCTCTTGAGCTTGGGAAGTCGAAGGTCTGATACAGTCAATCCATAGACGGGGACGCTGTTGTTGACCGCCAAATGAAGGTGAAAGGGGAATACGCTACTGAGTAATCAATGAACTGAAGCTGAATATCTCCGAGCCATCTCCGCCTTAGGCGAAAGCTATGGGGAGTGGCCGATGGGGTATGGTTGGAAACGACCGTGCCTCCCTTGTTTGGAAAGGAGATAGGTCATATGACACGGATCCCTTCAGGCGACGGACCTGAGGGTTGTCTTTATGCCTGCCTTTCCACGGAGAGGCGGGCTTTTTTGTTTGAGCACTACAGAAGCTCAAGTGGGACTGATTGTTGTATTCCCATCGCCAAGTAAAGAGTGAAGGAGAAAGAATTGGAAGATTACGAGGTTTTCCTCAGCAAAGTTAAGAGCTTTCACGGGCACGTCTGTCCAGGTATTGTCCTGGGTACCAGGATGACGCTGGCGGCAATGCGCCATCTTGGACTGGATCCACACCGGGAGAACCGAAATATCATCGCTTATGCCGAGATAGACCGCTGCATGACCGATGCCGTCATGGTCATCACCGGCTGCTCTCTGGGGAGACGTTCACTGAAGCATGTGGACTATGGCAAGTTTGCGGTGACGCTGGTTAACCAGGAGACCGGCAGGGCTGTCCGCGCCATAGTTAACGGAGACTTTTCAGGCCAGGGCGACATGGAAGAAAGGAAGAGAATGATAGCCGCCATCCCCGATGAGCGGCTGATAACGCTGCAGAAAGTGCAGATGAACATCCCGGAGTGCGACCTACCCGGATTTCCGCGGAAAACGGCGGTCTGCTCCGCATGCGGCGAGCAGATCATGGATGGCCGGGATGTTGACCGGGATGGCGCTGTTCTCTGCCGGGGGTGCGCCGGGGGCACTTACTATACCCAGGATAGAAGAGACGGAACATGCTGAGAAGTAAGCTGATTGACGACCTTATTGCTGCCGCTGCCAAGAACAGCGAGATGGTCAGGGATGTCCGCGTTGGCGTGTCCTGGACGGCAGTCCACGGCAAGTACTGCGGCCTGGCCAAGACCTATGGCACGCCGGTCAAGCACGGGAACTACACCAGGAACATGGGCAGCTTGATCGGAATGAGCACCCTGGAGCTGGCCGAGTATGCCCAATCGTGGAACCTGGTGGAGGCAAGCATCGGCTGCGCTGCCATCTCGGCGATGGTGGCCCCGCCGCCCGATAGCACGGACATCAATGCACAAGCACTCATCCTGGAAAAGGGTGCCGGTGCCAAAGTGGTAATGGTGGGGGCCTTTCCGTTCGCCGACAGGCTGAGGTCAGTAGCCAGCGAGCTCTGTGTACTGGAGCTTGATCAAGGTCAACTCGATGCCAGACTGGGCGTGCTGCCGGAATCGGCAGCGGACTATGTCATCCCGGACTGCGACTTGCTCGTGATTACCGGATCTACCCTCATCAACAAATCCCTGGAGAGACTGCTGGCGTTGGCACGACAAAGCAAAGCCTACACCATCATTCTGGGGCCGAGCACAGTCATGTCAGAGGTACTGTTCGACTACGGCGCTCATATGCTCGCCGGAGCAGTTGTGCTAAATGCCGAAGCGATTATGAGAAAGCTCAGCCAGAGCGGCGGCATGCTGGAAAGCAAGGTGTGTCCGGGAGAAATCGCCTTCAAGGTGATGCAGAAATGAAGACACAAACCGATCCGCAACAGATGGACCTGACTGCTCGGGTGGCCTTTGCCAAGGTGTATCCCGCCATCGCCCGCCATGTAGTGGACAAATACGGCATTACCACCGGGCGCTGCCTGGATGCCGGTTCCGGACAGGGATCGCTGGCTATCGCTTTGGCCCAAATCACCGATTTGCAGATAGTCTCCTTGGACAGGGAACCTGACATGACCAACGTCGCCGAAAAGAATGTCGCCGAAGCGAAGCTGTCCCATCGCATTACTACGGTAACTGCCGATGTCTGCTGCATTCCCTTCAATGATGGCTATTTCGATCTCATCGTCAGCCGCGGCTCCATTTTCTTCTGGGAAGACCGCCCCGCCGCCCTCCGGGAGCTGTACCGGGTACTCAAGCCTGGCGGCGTGATCTACTGCGGCGGCGGGATGGGGAATGAAGCAATCCATCGCGAGGCGGACGAAATCATTATGACCGACGAGCGGTTCAAGGACATGCGTGACTTCTGGCAGCAGAGGAAACGCAGGCTTGGGAAGGAAAAAGAAATCGCCTTTGCGGAAGCCCTTAACAAGGCTGGGCTGAAGGGCAACATACTGAGAGACGGCGGCGGCATCTGGATTGAAATCATCAAATAGACCATTAAGAAGCACAAGGACAGTTTTATGGAGAAAGATATGGACTTCAACTCGATAGATTGGAATGCCATGTGGCAGGAAGAATCAAAGCGTTCTCACTGGAATGACAGCATGTCCCAGAAGGAACGCTGGGATAAGAGGGCGGACAAATTCGGCAAAAGGGTGAACTGTGGTAAGGATGGCGAGGCCAGAGACAAGGATGATTATATCTCCAAAATGGTAGACCGTATTGAGGTCAGGCCCGGTTGGACGGTGCTTGATATCGGCTGCGGGCCAGGGTCGCTCGCTATTCCTCTGGCAAAGAAGGCTGAGAGTGTCACAGCACTCGATATTTCTTCAGAGATGCTGAAGCACCTGAAGTCCAATGCCGATAGCAGCGGCTTGAGCAATATACGATACCTGAATTCTTCCTGGGAGGATGCCTTTGCCGGCAGGCAGGTAGGCAGCCATGATGTCGTAGTGGCTTCACGCTCGCTGAGCTCGGGTGATATAAGAGAGGCGATGTCTCACATCGCCGCCATTGCTAAGCGGGCGGCTTTTGTCACTTTCCCCATCGTCCATCTTCCCTTTGACTGGGAGGTCTATGAAGCAATAGGCAGAGCAGAGAAAAGGCATGCACGATACATTTACATTTACAACATGCTCTTTCAGATGGGCATTCAAGCCAATGTCGAGATTCTCTGCTCGAAAGTCAGAGTTCAGTTTTCGAGCATTGAAGAGGCCGTTGATGATCTACAGTGGCGAACTGATCCCTTCAGCACTGATGAAAAGACGAAGCTGCGAGAATTTCTGGAGAGGAAATTCTCAGAGCAGAAGGGCTCGCCGGTTTTTACTCACGAAGGAAAGTCCAAGTGGGCTCTCATCTGGTGGCGGAAAGAGGATTTCGAATGAATTCAAGGCGGGCTGAGGGAGGCAAGAGTGAATAACGAGGCTTTCATGGGGATTGGTATGTGCAGGATCGACACAAGCTGAATCGGCCCAGACGGAACTGATTCAGTCTGACTCTTGTCGAAGAGGTACCCCCGCAGTCCCGAGGCGATATGACGATTCTAAAAGGAGTTTGAAGGATGAAAGGCAAAGCTCTCAGGATAGTCTCTATGCTGGCTGTGCTTGTCATATTGATGGGCGCGCTGGCAGGCTGCTCCGCAAAACAAGGGACCGAGGCAACTACCAGGACAATAACGGATATGTCAGGAAGAACGGTGGAGATACCTGTCACCGTCAACATGGTGCTGAGCACCGCTCCACCCACTACCAATATCATCTACATGCTCGCTCCGGATAAACTGGGCGGCTGGAACTTCCAGATGGCAGATAGTGAAGCTAAATACATACCGGAGCAATACCGGAGCCTGCCCGTCGTGGGAGGGTGGTTCGGCAAACAGACCGGAAACTACGAGACCTTCATAAAGGCCGGTCCTGACATAGTCCTTGAGGGTTTCACCACCACCGGAGATGCTTCTTCAGCAAACGAGAGGCAACTGCATTTCGGCACCATTCCGGTTGTAGCTGAACAGGATACCGCCAATGTTGCTGCTTACGAAGAGGCTATCACGTTCCTGGGTGACATACTGGGGGCGCAGAAGAAGGCAAAGGAGCTACTGAAGTTCTACACCGATGCCAAGGAGTACGTTGCCAGCAGGTTGGAAAAGATACCGGACGGTGAAAGGAAAACGGTCTACTACGCTGAGGGAAAAGACGGCCTGCTGACAGATCCCAAAGGCTCACAGCACTCTATTCTGATTGACCTGTGCGGCGGGGTCAATATTGCCGATTGTAAGCTGACACCTGGAATGGGACAGACACCCGTTTCCATGGAACAGGTTCTGAAGTGGAATCCGGATGTCATCATAGTAAATGATGCCACAGCTTATGCCAAGATACTTTCCGACTCAACATGGGCTCAGTTGAAGGCAGTCCAGAACAAGGAAGTATACCTTGTGCCGCACGGACCCTTCTCCTGGTTTGACCGTCCCCCCGGGGTCAACCAGATCATAGGCATATACTGGATGTTCAGCATACTGTACCCCGACCAGTGCACCAACCTCGATCTGGAGAAGAAGACCAAGGAGTTCTACTCCAAATTCATTCATTATGATCTGAGTGATGATGAGGTTACTGCGCTGCTGAATCCGGCATGAAGCACGGGGAAGAGTGAACAAGTGAAGGCATTCCGGCAAAGGGCGCTGAACTGCGCCCTTTGCCGAACTACTGAATAAAGGTGCCTCATCAGCCGCTAGGGCGAGAAAGATTATGAGTGCTGAGCAAGCAGATAGAACAGTGACTTACGCAAGGGAGGAATCTTCCAGGGCGTCGCGCTTGAAGCTGGCAATCCTGATTATCTTGCCTCTATTGCTGTTCTTCCTCTCGCTTTTCTGTGGTCGCTATTGGATTTCTCCAGGAGTCTGTCTTCAAGTCCTGGCAGCGAAACTGCTACCTTTCCTGCCTATCGAACACACGTGGGGCGGTGCTCAGGAAGCGGTGATCTGGCAAATCAGGTTCCCACGGGCTTTGCTGGCCATGTTGGTGGGAGCGGGACTTTCGATCAGCGGCGCTTCTTTTCAAGGGATGTTTCGGAATCCATTGGTCAGCCCCGACCTGCTTGGAGTATCTGCCGGAGCCGGCTTTGGGGCATGTCTGGGCATTCTGCTCGATGGAAGTCAGGCGATGATACAGGTCTTCGCCTTTTGTTTCGGGCTGCTGGCAGTAGTCCTGACCTACCTCATAAGCCGGGTGTATAAGAGCACTCCTGTGCTTATGTTGGTACTGGCAGGAGTGGCGATCTCCGCCCTTTTCTCGGCGTTGATCTCGGTAACCAAGTACATGGCCGA
>CAYYWI010000071.1:6222-6791 GCA_964475375.1 uncultured Dehalococcoidia bacterium | reverse complement strand
CCTTACAGTAAGCTGCCTGAGATTACTTTCTGGCTGATGGGCAGCCTGGGTAAGGCCGATGGGAAGAGCGTCGTCGCCGCAGCTGTCCCCATCATTCTCGGAAGCCTGGGGCTTCTATTGGTGGGTTGGAGAATCAACCTGCTGTCGATGGGAGATCAGGAGGCTCGTTCCCTTGGCGTTAACACGGAGTTGTTGAAAGGGATCATCATTGTCTGCTGCACGATGGCTACTGCTGCAGCAGTATGCTGCGCCGGCATCGTCGGTTGGGTAGGGATGGTCATCCCTCACATCGGCAGGATGCTTGTGGGCCCCGACCACAGGAAATTGCTCCCCGCGAGCATCGCCCTGGGTGCCGGTTACCTGCTTATCATCGACAATATCGCCAGGACTGCTACTGCGCTGGAGATACCGCTGGGCATACTCACTGCCATTATCGGCGCTCCATTCTTTATCTACCTGCTCAGGAGAAGCAAGGGGGGATGGGCGTAGATGCAGAGCACAATCAGCATCACGGATGCAGGTTTCAGCTACGGGGATGGGGATGTATTCACCGGCATCAACCTTGATGT
>CAYYWI010000071.1:0-6212 GCA_964475375.1 uncultured Dehalococcoidia bacterium | reverse complement strand
GGGGCCAATGGCTGTGGCAAGACCACACTTCTGCACTGCGTGAGTGGTGCTCTGAAGTTGAAGTCGGGCAAGGTGGAGCTGGATGGCAGGGACATTGCCTCCATGAAGGCGTCGCAGATAGCCAGGAAGGTGGGGTTCGTCTTCCAGGAGCACAGCGCCCCGTTTCCATACCCGGTGATAGATGTAGTGTGCATGGGGAGGGCTCCCCACTTGAGCATGTTCTCGGCGCCATCCAAGGAAGACAGGCGGATAGCCGAGGAAGCTCTGGAGAAGGTGGGCATGCTTCACCTCAGGGACAAACCATACACGAAGATCAGCGGCGGCGAAAGGCAGTTGGTCCTGATTGCCAGAACTATAACTCAGCAACCGGAAGTCATCCTGCTTGATGAACCCACCTCACACCTCGATTTCAAGAATCAGACGTTGATACTGCGGATGATCAGTCGGCTGGCGAAACAGGGCTTGTCCATCATGATGTCTTCCCATCTGCCAAACCATGCGCTCCTTTTCTCCAGCAAGGTAGCGCTGCTGTGCGGCGGCGGAATCCTGGCCACGGGCAATCCGGATGATGTGATAACTGAGGAGAGCCTCAGGGAGGTCTACGGGATAGATGTCCGCATATTCAAAGGACGTGATGGAACCGGGAGTGATGAGATCAAGTTCTGCATGCCCTCGCTTGAGCCTGCTGAGGTTTTGACATCAACATCTGAGAGTATTGACAACGTTTTCGAAGGCGACTGCAGGATCGAGGATGATATTGGCAGTATCAACATCGGCAATGGGACTGTGATAGAGGCTGTGACCAGGCTGGAAGGCAAAGTCAAAGTGTACTTACCGTCTGATGATGTCATTGTGTCAGGACAACCGATGGCCTCCAGCAGCCGCAACCTTTTGAGGGGACGCGTAACAGGTGTTTTCCAGAAGGACATGGTCGTCAATCTGGAGGTGGATGCAGGAAGAAAAGTGATTGCCAAGATCACGAAGAAGTCTTTCGTCGAACTGAGGCTGGCCATCGGTACCGAAGTCTACATTACTTTCAAAGCTTCGGCGCTTCAGGTATTTCCCATAAGGCAGGCTGTCACACGCTAGCCGAAGAAACATACCCCAATGGGTAAATGCGATCTTACCGCCAGTAACAGCAGATCCACATCCCAGGCAGATGCCTAGTCAATAGCAATCATGACGTTTGAGGCCTTGATTACGGCATAGACATCTTTCCCCTTGGCCAGACCCAGGTTCTCGGCGGATTCCTTGGTGATCACCGACACCACTTCGATCTCGCCGGGCAGAGCAATAATGACCTCGGTATTGACGGTGCCGTGCTTCACCTGCTTGACTTTGCCCTTCAGTACATTTCGAGCGCTGAGTTTCATCGCATACCTCCTGTGTGAGCAATGCGGCCGATGACGCCATGATATCACTGTCAGCAGGTATTTGAAACGGTTTCCTGTGCTTCAGCCGCATGTTTGTGCGTCGTGCCTCCCGCTGGATTTTTCGGTTGCGGAAGCGCTGGTTTGTTGCTAAAGTTGTTCGTCAGGACTACCTGGATGAGACTCTTCTGGCTGGCAGCCGCCGTCATGGTTGTATTGGTGCTGATCGGCGGCGTTGTAATAACGGTCATATATTTCCCCGACATGGCAGTGGCGGTCCCCATCTTGGCAGCCGGCTTAGCGGTCGCCCTGCAGAAGTACACCGCCAGCTTCTTTGGCTACTTCGTCATCAATTTCTCCAGAATCTATGGGCCAGGAGACAGGATACGTATCGGCAACATAAAGGGTGACGTCCGGTGGGTGGGCCTGATACACACCACCCTGGAGGAGGTGGGTGAGGATGAGAAGCTGGGCGGCGAGCTCACCGGCCGAATACTGCATGTGCCCAACTTGATCATTCTCGACCAGCCGGTCCTGAACTACTCGAAAGACTACTCAGTGCATCAGAAGGCGATCACCTCTGACTATATGTTCGATGAGGTGAGGATTCCCTTGACCACCGACAGCAACGTCGGCAAAGCGAGCCAGCTCTTGGAGAACATCCTGAAGGCACAGGAAGAGATGCATTTGAAGGAAGCCCGCGAGATGTTCCAGGATGGCTATCCCAAGTTCTTGAATGAGGCGATGTGTGGACCGAGAGTACTGGTTCACATTGAGCCCTATCGCATCTGGATCAACGGGAAGTTTGTAGCGCCCATCCGTGGCCGCAACCAACTGCGAAGCAAGATACTGTTGCAGTTCATCGAGCGCGCCAGAGCCAGCTCAGACGTCAAACTCGCCTAGATGGCGGCCTGGGGCGGGGCTATTCCACCCGCTCAACTTTGAGCAGGTTCGTGTTGCCAGGAATGGCGATCGGCAATCCAGCGGTGATGACGATGAGGTCGCCTTTCCGGGCGATTCCGATCTTTAAGCAGAGTCGCACCCCTTCGGCAAACAGGTCATGAACGGTCGCCGGCTCTGGTACCTCGTAAGGATAGGCCCCCCATGATAGAAGAAGCCTTCTTATCTGTACGAGACTTGGAGTCGCAGCTAGAATGGGAATGCCGGGACGATATTTAGCTACCCTTCTTGCAGTGCTGCCTGACATCGTGAAGGCGACTATGGCTACTGCTCCCAACTGCCGGGCGGTGTGACAGGCTGCGTAGCTTATGGCATCGTCGGTCACCGGTTCTATGTCCTCGCCCTTTTCTGCGATTATCTTGTTGTATGGGAGCACAGCCTCAGTTTCCAACGATACCCGCGTCATCACCTTGACAGCTTCCACAGGGTAGCGGCCTATAGCAGTCTCTCCAGACAGCATAATCGCGTCTGTGCCGTCGATAATGGAATTAGCTATGTCCGTAACCTCGGCTCGTGTCGGCATCGGTGAATCTATCATTGACTCCAGCATCTGGGTAGCGGTGATTACCGGCTTTCCGGCGCGGTTGCACTTCCGGATCACCTCTTTCTGAACCAGAGGCACTTTTTCCAGCGGGATTTCCACGCCCAGATCACCCCGGGCCACCATTAACCCATCAGCGGCGGCCACTATATGGTCGATGTTCTGGCAAGCCTCCCACTTCTCTATCTTGGCAATGAGTGGAATTTTGACACCTCTGTCCTTCAGAAACATCTTCGCCTCGAGGACATCGTTTGCATCTCTAACGAAGGATAGCGCGATGAAATCCACACCTTGCCCTATGCCGAACAAGAGATCGTTGAGATCGGTCTCCATGGCTGAAGGAACCTGCAGGTTCACCCCGGGCACATTTATGCCTTTCTCCCAACCCAGCACTCCGCCTACGACAACACGGCTGGTGACGTCCGTGGCGTTCTGTCGCAGGACCTCCAGCTTTATGGCCCCATCATTAAGGAAGATGATGTTTCCCGGCCTCACGCTCTCTGTTAATCCCGGCAGACTCGCGCTCACCGCATGTTCATCTCCATCGATCTGGCGGTTGGTCAGAACAAAGTCACTGCCATCGCGCAGAATCACCTCCTTCGACTTGAGCCGCCCGGTCCGGATCTTGGGACCGGGCAGGTCCTGCAGGATAGCTACAGGAATACCCAGTCTGGCGGATGCTTCGCGTATGGCGCGAATGCGGCTGGCATGTTCGTCATGGCTGCCGTGAGAGAAGTTGAGGCGGGCAACGTTCATGCCGGAGCGGAGGAGGTCCTCGAGTACGGACGCTGAATCGCTGGCTGGTCCAATGGTACAAACGATCTTTGTTCTGCGCTTGGTATTCATAATTTGACATCATTATACAGCTTCACATTCAACTTGCCTTGCAGGAACAAGGATTGACAGAGACAAGTGCCCGGAATTAACATGGCCGTGCAATCAGGATTTGTGCATCCGAAGCAGTTCTGGCAACCAGCCTCGCATCTCCAGTCTCCTTGTAATCGGCTGCCAAGCTTCGGGAGGAGGGGTTATGTCAGAGAGACATAGAGGAGAGAAAGAGGAAGAGAAGAAGGGGGAAAAACAGGAGAAGGAGGACGAGAAAAGGAAGGGTTGGGATGAGAAGTGGCGGCGGGACCGTGTCAACGCAGCGGGGTGGGCGGCCATTCTCATCTGGGGAGCTCTGGTCCTGCTGGCGGATACCAGCGGTTTTGCCAGGGATCACTTCAGTTGGTGGGACGGCCAGGGATGGGCGGTTTTCTTTGCCGGAGCCGGGGCCATTCTCCTGGTCGAGGCTTTCTATCGTCTGCTGGTGCCGGCCCACCGGCGGGCCGTATCTTTCAATGTGATCCTGGGCCTGATCTTCCTCGGTATAGGCGTAGGCGCGCTCTGGAGCTGGAGCTACATATGGGTGGTAGTGCTCTTCGTGATCGCGATCACAATACTGCTCCGGGCATTCGGCCCCAGACGCTAGTCTCTGCTGGAATCTACAGACGGCCGAGGTTCAGTGTCTGCAGTTCATTCCAGGCGTAGTCCAGCGGTGTCCACCATCGATCACGGCCAATGCAGCGGAAGTATGGCGGGCGAAGCGCCAGAATCAAGTCGCCGATCTTGTAGCGGGCCAGAACAGGCGTTGATACGACAAGACTGCCGATCTCTCCCGGCTTCATCTCATGCATCATTTTGATGCCGCGCCGGGTTTGCACCTCGAAGAAGAATTGGTCATAGTTGGGCACCCAGGCTCTGCGATTGTCCCTTTGCTGACCGAACATGCCTTCAGTTGTCCCGTAAATCTCGCGAATGTCCACCGGTCCATACATAGCTCGAAGCGCAGACTCATATTTCGTGTTTATGCCGGGCACGCTGCCCAGAGTCATTACCTGCACCTGCCACAAATTCTTGGGGTAGGCACGATGCCTGTAATGGACATAGCGTCCAAACATCAGGGCCGTTGGTGCTACACCACCCACCATCGTCACATTCTCATCCTTGCACTTCTGGTAGGCCAGCTCAAAACGGGCCTCCCAATCACGGATGGTCTTTCCGCCGCCAAGAGCGTCAATGTCTTGCTGCGTCGGGACCGAGCGTATCGGTGTGAATGCCGACACGTGCTTCAGGTAGATACCGGAGCTGTAGCCGTATTCCAGTTCCTTTTCCCCCGCCTGGAGCTTTCCCACGACGGAAGGGAAATTCAGATTCAGGTTGGCGCCATCCAGGAGGTCGGGGCATCCGGTGACAGTGTAGTGGAGCATGGCCCTGCCGGCGCTGACCCTCATCTGCAGGTCGGTGGGAGTCATGGGAATGAACTTGGACTCGTTGGTGGTGGTGCCCCGCGTTATGGCCCAGCCGATCGGTTCTTCGCTGAGCAGGGCTTGTGTCTCTCCGGCCATCACCCGGCGGATAATAGGTTTGTAGTCTTCATAGACAGCCACCGGAAATGCCCGGCGGTAGCCGTCAATGCTGTCTATCTGTGCTGCCCCGCGTGCCTTGCCGTAATCCGTCTTTGCATATGACTTCAGGAGGTTATTCAGTACGTTCTGTTGCGCCTCTGACGGAGCTTCCACGGCAGCATGCCAGGGGCGCAGGAGCGCTTCAATCAGGTCAAGGGTTTCTTTTTGTTTGTCCCCGGTCATTCGATTGCCCGCATGGTGCTGTTTGTTGAAGAAGAGCAAGCGAGGGCAATTATACACCGGGGTGTGCCGCCCAGGTTGGGTGGGCGTGTAACCGAAAAGGATAGGAGTCGGGTAGGAATGCTGCTCAGTCTTTGAACTTGAAGTCACCTTCCTTGATTAACTTTGAGCAGGCCCGCACTACCTCCGGGTCGTAGATAGTGCCGTCGCCACGGGCCACCTCAGCAAGGGCTTTCTCCATTCCCTGAGCCGGTCGATAGGGGCGGTGAGAAGACATGGCTTCCACCACGTCAGCCACAGCCAGAATCCGGGCCTCCTGCAGGATATCCTTCCCACTTATGCCGAACGGATAGCCGGAGCCATCCAGCCTCTCATGGTGCTGGACCACGATTCGCGCAATCGGCCACTCGAAGTCAATATTCTTGAGTATATCGAAGCCCACTTTTGGGTGAGACTTGATCATGGAGAACTCGATGTCTGTGAGCTTCCCCGGCTTGCTGAGGATTTCGGTGGGCACAGCGATCTTGCCGATATCATGCAGCAGGCCGGCCACACGAATCCCGTCAATCTGACGGGCGGGAATTCCCATTTCCTTAGCTATGGCGCAAGCCAGTTGTGTCACCCTTCTCTGGTGACCGGTAGTGTATGGGTCCCTCGTCTCCATGGTGTGGGTGATGGACTGTATGGTGGCCTCCATTGTCTTCTCGAGTTTCT
>CAYYWI010000070.1:0-12248 GCA_964475375.1 uncultured Dehalococcoidia bacterium | reverse complement strand
CTCGTACCTCTGGTCGAGAGCGGCAGCATAATGCTCAATGTCTATTCGGTCATCGTCTGCCTCAAGGGAAAGAACCCGGAAATGGCTCAGAACCTGGTTGACTTCCTCACATCAGATGAGGTTCAGGATCTGATCAACAACTACGGCAAAGCAACCTACGGCAAGTCACTCTTCACAGCATGCTTCGACAACGAGCCCACATCCTAATTCAAACGACAGGCAAGTAGCTTGGAAGTCCTTTGGGAAGCACTGAAAGAAGCGATACATCTCATTGTATCGCGTGACCCAACGGTCATAGAGATCACGTGGAGGTCGCTGCGCATCTCAGCGGCCTCCACGATCCTGGCCGCCCTGGTATGCATACCTCTCGGCGGACTGATCAGCTTCCGCAGCTTCCGCGGCAAGCGTCTGCTGCTCAATCTCATCCAGACGCTGTACAGCTGGCCCACCGTCTGTGTTGGCCTGTTCATCTTCTTGCTGATATCCCGCAAAGGACCGCTGGGCAGCCTTGACTGGGCGTTCACGCCAATAGCCATGGTAATAGGTCAAGCCGTCTTCATCTCACCCGTGATGCTTGGACTCACCATTGCAGCTCTCAGCGGGGTGGACAAGACTATAAAGGACACCACGCTGTCCCTGGGCGCCAGCGAAGCCCAGGCGATATGGGCCATCGCCAAGGAAGCCAGGTTCGCCATCGGGGCAGCCTTCATCTTGGGCTTCGGCAGAGCCATTTCCGAGGTTGGCGTAGCTCTCATTGTGGGGGGCAACATAGAAGGCTACACACGCACGCTTACTACCGCCATATCATTGGCAGCCAATCAGGGCCAATTTGACCTTGCTCTAGCGCTCGGCATTATACTTTTGAGCGTGGCACTGGTCATCGCTGTCATGGTGAACCTCGTGCAGCAGAAACGCTGATGTCTTTGATAGAGGCCACCGAACTTAGTCAACGATTCGGCACCAGGGATGTGCTGAGAAGCATCTCGCTCACCGTCGAGAGGGGAGAGATTCTCGCCATCATAGGCCCAACCGGTGCCGGCAAGACAACACTGCTGCGCCTCATCGATCAAATCGACACGCCTGCCTCCGGCAAGGTCCTGTTTGATGGAATAGAGGTCACTCGGCGGCTCAGGACCAACGTACGGCGCCAGATCAGCATGGTCCTGCAGAAGCCGGTAGTGTTCGATGCCAGCGTCTACGACAACGTGGCCTACCCACTCAAAGTCAGGAAGTATGGCCGGAAGGATATCCCGGAGAAGGTCAACGCCATGCTGAAGATCGTTGGCCTCGATGGCTACCAGAAGAGAAAGGCACGTACACTCTCCGGGGGTGAAACACAAAAAGTGGCACTGGCCCGCGCCCTCATTACCCAACCGCAGGTTCTCCTGCTCGACGAACCCACCGCCAACCTCGACCCGGTCAGTCTGAACTCGATTGAGGAACTGATCTTGCGATTCAACCGTGCCAATGGAATGGCCATAGTGATAGCAACTCACGAAATGGCTCAGGGACAACGCCTGGCTCACAGGATCGGTGTAATGATGGAGGGCGAACTGATCCAGGTGGGCAAGCCGGAGGACATCTTCTACGCCCCAAGCGATCTGAGGGTAGCCCGTTTCGTGGGAGTAGCGAACATCCTGAAGGGCCGCATCATAACCAACGAAGGCGGCTTGGCCCGCATCGAAGTCAACGGCCACGGTCTGGAAGCGGTTACAGATCGCCGCACGGGGGATGAAGTCCACGTATGTATCAGGCCTGAGGAAGTCGCAATCTCGCTGGAAGCCCCATTCGGCAGCGCCCGGAACGCCTTCTCCGGCGAGGTCACACTGATAGCTCTGTCCGGGCCTATCGCCAGGGTCGAGATGGACTGCGGCCTCACCCTCGTGGCGCTCATCACCAAGAGGTCAGCCGAAGAACTAGGGTTGAGAGTCGGCCAGCAGGTTCATGCCTCTTTCAAGGCTACCGCCATTCACGTTATCAGCCGATCGGATCACGACCAGGCAGGACCGCCCAGTCCGACCGTAGAATCGTCCGCAACTGCAGGTGATGTCAAGCGCCCCGGTCTTCATTTCTGGTGGTGGGGTGGATGAGGGGCCGAAGGAGGATTGTCCTCCAGATGGGCAAGTGACAGGCTCGGACCCACATCTCAGATATCACCCAGGATGACATCTTCCAGCTTGCGCTTGGGCACGTGATGCACACCGTCACTACTACGCCAGTACTTGATGTCTCCGTCAGGCTTCAGTGTCTCAATGACCACCTTCTCCCTGGGTTTGCCCAGCGCCAACACCAGGAGTATCTCGAGGCGAGGCGGTATCTTTAACACCTGTCTCAAGCCCTCTCTATCTATTGAAGCAATCATGCAGCCGCCCAACCCCTTCTCAGTTGCCCCCAGCAAAATGGTCTGAGCAGCGATTCCATGATCACAGCCAAATGACCTCGTGATCTCCGTGTCTCCAAGCACAACGACATAGGCGGAAGGTCTCTCGCCTTCTGACGGGCCGGACCAGTCCTTGAGGTAGCGGGCCCATGTCAGGTGAGGGAATATGAGCGCATTCCTCTCAGGATCGCACGAGAAGACGTACTTGAGCGGCTGGAGGTTGCCTGCCGAGCCACACAGCCTCGCCAAGTCAATGAGTTCTTTGATGATGCCGGATTCTATCCGGCAATCCTGATGGAATCGCCTGTAGCTCCTGTTCTTTACTACCAGTTCTTTCATCATCGAAACACCTCTCAACAATACTCTAAGCACGTGGATTTATTCTACAGGTCCCTGGCAAACGTGTCCTCTTCAGACAAACCTTTCCAACTCAACTGCCCTTTCTCACCACCTGCGCGAAGTGACTCAACGCTTTTGAGATGGGTTTGCGATGTTCCCCTTTCCACCTGAGACATAGCTGTGATCGCACGCTTCTAGAATGAACATGCTCAGATTGGCACACGAGCGAGCAGACGGAGGAAAACGTGGAGACTGTGAATTGTCAGATACGCTTGCGCGACGGACGGCATCTCGCTTATGCGGAGTATGGTAACCCACAGGGCAAGCCGATTTTCTTCTTTCACGACATACCTGGCTCCCGGTTTTTTCGCCCGGACAGTCCTGTCACGGATTCCTCCGGTGCACGCATTATCGCCATCGACCGCCCAGGATTCGGTGGCTCGGATGCCAAACCCGGCCGCAAGATCGTGGACTGGCCCAACGACGTGCTGCAACTCGCTGATGCATTGAACATAGAGCGGTTTGCTGTGATGGGTTACTCGGCCGGAGGACCGTATGCTGCAGTCTGTGCAGCCAAGATTCCGGAACGTCTGACGGCCGCCGGATTGATCGGCAGCCTGTCACCTATGGATAACCCTCATCTCGTCAGAGGCATGCAGGGAGCAGGGAACCTGTTCTTCAGTCTGGATCGTCACTTCCCGCCACTGGCCAGGCTGGGATGCAGGCTGGTATACCTCTCCTGGAAGCACAATCCCGATTTGTACCTAAAATCCCAGACGGAAAGCCTTGCCCGTTCTGAAAAGGCACAGATTGCATCGCCGGCCATGAAAGCCATGCTGCAAGCCGACATGCTGGAAGCTGTCCGCGCCGGAACCGAAGGCATCTGTTGGGACCTGACACTCCTGGCTCGCCCCTGGGGATTCAACCTGCACACTATTATCGCCAAAGTATTCCTCTGGCATGGTGATCGAGACCAGAAAGCACCAGTGGCCATGGGACAACGTCTGGCGACTGCCATCCCGCACTGCAAGGCGACATTCTTCCCCGGAGAAAGCCATTGGGCCATACATACTCATTGGGGGGAGATACTGGCTGCGCTGACACAGACCGATATGCAATCGGCCCTCCCCCTCCGAATAGCCACAGAAATACCCGAGGACAAGCCGGAAATACGTGAGACAGCAATTTCGGAATCCACCAACGCCCTCAATCTCGAGATGCCGCAACATACCGATCAGGGATTGAAACCCGCCGCGGAGACGGCCAAACCGGACACGACGGCAGAGGCTGATCAAGTTCTGAAGCCTGCCGCGGAGATAGTCGAACCACTCACCACGCAGACAACAACCAGTTCCACAGCAAACATCCCGGATGCATCATGCGAGGCTTCTCCGAAGCCGCAATCAGACGAGGTGGTCACTAAACCATCAGAGGACGGGACTGCGATCGCAGCCAAGCCCGTAGATAGTACAGATCAAAAGCGGCCTTCTCGAGCGGAGACGAAGCCGGCCGCCCAAAAAGCAGCCAGGCGTCGCAACACAGCCGCTGCTAAGAATTCAGCCGGCAAGTCTGCCGAACAAACGGCCAAGGCGAACCCTAGAAAGCCAGCCAAGCCTCGCAGCACTATACCTGCAGACGCATCAACCGGCGCATCTCCACAAACGGAGTCATCAGCAGAAAAGGCCAAGCCCGGCACGAGGAAACCAGCCAAAAATCGCACTGTTGTCGCGGCAGAAGCGTCACCCAGTGTCCCTGAGATGCAAACTGCCTCGAAGACGAAGCCGGCGGCAAGAGAAGCCGGAGGCCCCAAGATCGCCGTCATCGAAGCCATGCGGGAAGGCAGATTCGAGGGCGCACAGCCTGCACATAAAGCTGCTGAACCGGCACCGAAGAAATCCTTGAGCAGCCTCTCAACATAAGCAAAAACGGCACTTTCTGAAGGCGCTCATTTACCACACAATCTTGACAATCCCTTTGCGTGTGCTCTACCATACCTCGTGATACGATGTATGAGATTGGTGAGCACCGTGTGTGCTGAAAAGATTCCTGCGTCTTCCGATGCCATGGAGCGCTTCAAAGAAATAAACCAGACTTTCCCCAAGTCCTCTGAAGTCCTTTCCGCCAAGGCTCACGGCCGGAAGATTATGGGCTGGGTGTGCAACTATGTCCCGGAAGAGCTGCTTCATGCGGCGGGCGCTCTGCCTGTGAGGATTTCCGGATACGCCAGGGAAACTGACCTGCAGGATGGGACGGCCTATTTCTATGTCAATAACTGCTCTTATGCCAGGAGTTGCCTGCAGCTTGGCCTCAGAGGGGAATACGGGTATCTGGATGGATTCGTGGCCGGTTCCACGTGCGATGCTGCCCGACGCCTGTTCGATCTGTGGAGACACTACGTGCCGGTGCCATTCAGCCACATACTCACCGTGCCGCGGAAGTACTCCGAGAAAGCGCTTGACCTGTACTTGAGCCAGTTTGTTCAGCTCAGGAAGGGCCTGGAAAACCACCTGGATATTCAGATAACCGATGAATCTCTGGTGAAGTCGGTCGATCTCTACAATGAGTCTCGCTCTCTCCTCAAATCTCTCAATGAACTCAGAAAGCTGAATGAACCTCCGATCGATGGCAGCCAGACTATGGAGGTTTTGAACGCCAGTTCGCGCATGTCCAAGGAGACTTTCAATGATTGTCTGAGGAAGCTCCTGAAGGACCTGGAGTATAGACAGGGTCGGCGCAAATCCAGGGCCAGGATAATGATCGCCGGCAGCGCCCTCAATAATCCCGAATTCATTCAGTCGATCGAGCAGATCGGCGGCCTAGTGGTTACCGATGAGCTGTGCACCGGCACCAGGTACTGGTGCGATCCGGTTGTCATCGGTGATCATGATGAGCCGCTGAGGGCCATCGCCCGCCGGTACCTCAACAACTTCCCCTGCGCCCGCATGTATCCGTCGGAGGAGCGGTTCCAGCGGATGCTGGGGCTCATTCGTGAGTTCCGGGTGGATGGGGTCATCAGCCAGACGATAAGGTACTGTTCACCCTATTCCAACGATCTCCCGCTGCTGACCGATGTGCTGAACCGGAACGGTGTGCCCGTGCTGTCTCTGGACGTGGAGTACGGCACTTCAGGCTCGGGGCAGATACTGACCAGGGTGCAGGCATTCCTGGAGATGCTGGAGGCCAGGCGAAAATGACTACTGCCGGGAAGAAGCCGGACCGAATAGACGCTATTCTGCGGGCCTGCCGCTTGATGCTCCGCATGAACAAAGCGCGTCCGGACGCCAGGAAGAGTGAAGTGCTGTACTATGAGATGCTTATCGACTACTGCACTCAACTGGCAAATGCCAGGCAGCAAGGTAAGTTCGTTGCCGCCCACACAGTGTTCTTCCCCAGCGAGGTCCTCTACGCCATGGACATCGTTCCGCTGCACACCGAGACTACCTCCTGGATGACGGCTCTGTTCCTGGGCCAGTATGCCGACCTCCTGGCAGCCGGTGCTGAGCAGGGACTGAGTTCGGAGATCTGCTCTCCTCACCGCGGCCTGGCAGGGGCGCTGTCCATCGGGGCCCTGCCCCGTCCGGACGCTGTGCTCTGGTCGAACATGGTCTGTGACAACACCGCCAAATGTGGTGAGCTTCTGATGAAGATCACGGGCAGCCCCGGTTTCTTTCTTGACCGACCCTTCCAGCAGTCTGAAGAGGAAATGAAGTACTTTGTCGAAGAGCTGCGGGACATGATCGCTTTCCTGGAGCAGCAGTCCGGGTTGAAGATGGATTGGGACAAGCTGTCCGAGACGGTCCGCAACATGGATGAGCAGATCGAGCTTTTCCGGGAGATCAACAAGTTGCGTCAGGCGGTGCCATCGCCGTTTCATCCACAGGGATTCCTGGAGCTGGTCACGGTGGATTACCTTTTCCCCGGGCGTCCCAAGGCGACCGAGTACCTGCGGACGCTGCGCGATGAGCTGGCTGCTGCAGTTGCCGAACGCAGGGGAGCTGTGCCGAAAGAACGCTACCGTCTTATGACGCTTTTCATGCCTCCCATGTATCTCATCGGGTTTCTGGAGAAGCTGTCGCAGGAATATGGTGCAGTGAGCACTACCGAGCCTTTCTTCTGCAACTGGGGCGAGGGAAGGCTGGACCCCGGCAAGCCTTTGGAGAGCATCGCCCGGAAGTCGTACATGCTGCCTGAAAGTCACATGTTCGGGCCCATGAGCGAGAAAGCCATTCGCGAGATAACTGAGAGCGCGAAGCGATACAAGGTGGATGGCGCCATTTACTATGCCGATGTCGGCTGCCGGCACACATGCGCCACAATCAAGCTCTTCAAGGACGCCTTGTCTGAACTGGATGTTCCGGTGCTGACGATCGATTGTGACGTGGTGGACCCCACGATAACCTCTGAAGAGGAGATGAGGGACAAGCTGGAGCGGTTCTTCGAACTCCTCGAAGACCGTCGATAGTGGTATCCTATACAAAACACACTTGCAGGAACGATGAAAGCAATTGGTCTGGATATAGGGAGCCTGAGCACGAAGGCTGTGGTGATGGGCGACGATGGGATTCTGTCGTCTGCCGTTGTCTCGTCCTCTGATTCGGCTGATTCCAGCGCCAAAGCGGCTCTGAATCAGGCGCTGGCCGCAATTGGCCGGGACGGGGACATTTACGCTGTCTCCACCGGAGCGGGGGCGAAATCCGTCTCTTTCAGCCGCCAGCAGAAAGCCATTACTACCTGCCTGGCGCGAGGCGTTTACTACCTCCTGCCTGACGCCCGAACAGTGATAGACATGGGCGCAGAGACCATAACGGTGGTCAGGGTAAACGAGCGTGGCCGGGTGTCTGATTACGGAAACCAGGACAAGTGCGCCGCGGGCACCGGCATATTCCTGCAGCAGATGGCAAAGCTTCTGCGGCTCTCCATGGAGGAAATGTCCAGTGTCTCCTCCAAAGCCAAGTCCAGAGCCGAGATCACCGGCACCTGCGCCGTCTTCGCCGAGTCGGAGGTCATATCTCACATCCACCGTGATCCTCCCACGCCGGTAGAGGACATCGTGGCAGGCATCTACATCTCCATGGTGCACCGGATTATGGCCCAACTGCAGAGGGTCGGCATAAAGAAGGAGGTGGCCGTCACCGGCGGCGTGGCGTTGAACAGCGGTCTGGTGGCCATCCTCGCCCGGGAGGTCGGTCAGAATGTGATCGTGCCGCCAAAGCCGGAGTTGGCGGGGGCCATCGGAGCGGCTCTGATAGCCAGGGAAAGCATTTTACAGGAGGCGGCTGGATGATAGTCGCCGGAATAGATATAGGCTCACGGGCCACCAAGGCAGTGCTGCTGAACAAGACCGCCTTGATCTCTTCGGTCATTTGTGACACCGGACCTGAGAGCGTGAAGACCTCGGAGTCGGCCATGCAGGCGTTGCTCGGGGGAACCGGGCTGGCGCTCAAGGATGTGAGCTACACCGTGGCTACCGGATACGGAAGAATCCTGGTGCCCTTCGCCAATGAAAACATATCCGAGATCAGTTGCCATGCCCGCGGCGTCAACCACTGCTTCCCGTCCGTCAGAACCATACTGGACATGGGAGGCCAGGACTGTAAAGCCATTCGCTGTGACGAGCAGGGTCGGGTGGTCAACTTCGTCATGAATGACAAGTGCGCCGGCGGTACGGGCAGGTTCCTGGAGATAATTGCTGAAGTGCTTGATGTGCCGCTTTCCAGCATCGGAGAGGCAGCCCTTGAGTCCAGGCACGATATCCCCTTCAACACGATCTGTGCCGTTTTTGCCAAGAGTGAAGCCATCTCATATCTGAGAAAGGGAGCGTCCAAGGGTGATATCCTGGCCGGCCTTCATGAAGCCATAGCCACCAGAAGCGTCAATCTCCTGAAGAGGGTCTCCATTGAAAAGGATTTCAGCATAAGCGGCGGGATCGCCAAGAACAAGGGTATGGTACAGAAGCTGAGAGAGAAGACGGGACTGGAGCCGCTGCTCGCCGAGGACCCCCAGCTCATGGGCGCTCTTGGTGCTGCCTTGTTCGCCAGGGAGCGGGGGCAGAGCAGAAATGGCGATGTGTTGAAGGCACAGTATGGCTATGCCGATGCTACGGGAAATTACTTCATTACCATCGATCATGCCCGCTGCGATGGTTGCGGCGAATGCAGCAAGGCATGTCCTTCCGGCGTTTTTGATATTGCCAGAGAAAATGGCGGAACGCCCAAGGCGATTGTCAAAGAGGATGCCAGGAAGAAGCTGGCGCTCCTCTGTCCGGGATTCGGCGTATGTGTCCACTCACTGAAGATGAACTGCCACAGCGTGTGTCGGGCAAATGCCATAAGCCACAACTGGGACAGATATCAATAATCAGCCGCAGAACGGTTCGAGGAGGGTTTCAGGTTGAAGGAGCAGGATCACAGCGCCGCCAGGAAGGTCAGAGTTGCTATTGACGGGATGGGGGGAGACCATGCCCCCTATGAAATAGTGGCGGGTGCGGCCCGCGCCGCCAGAGAGCACGGCGTGGAGGTGCTCATTACCGGGCTGAAAGCCAGCCTGGAGGAGGCGCTCTCAAAGCAGCAGTCCAGTGATTCGCAGGTCAGGATAGTGGAAGCGACCGATGTGGTGAAAGACGGAGACAACCCCATAATCGCGGCCATGCGCAAGCCAAACAGCTCCATGGCGATTGCCACCAAGCTTGTCAAAGACGGCAAGGCTGATGCGGTCATCAGTGCCGGCTCCACTGGAACTTTCATGGTCAACGCTTACAAGCAACTGGGGACCCTGCCGGGCATAGAGCGGCCCATCGTAGGAGGCACATTCCTTAAGCTTGCGCCGGACACCTTCCTGCTGGATATGGGAGCCAACGTGGGTTGCCAGGCCACCGACCTGCTGAAGTTCGCGGTGGCTGGGAGCGTCTTTGTCAGGAAGTTCCATGGCATAGACAATCCGACCGTGGGCCTTCTCAATGTCGGTGCAGAGGAGGGCAAGGGTAACGAGATAGTCAAGGAGGCGTATAACCTTCTGAAAGAGAGCGGCCTCAATTTCGTTGGCAACGTCGAAGGCATGGACATCCCGGATGGGAAGGCCAACGTCATTGTCTGCGATGGGTTTGTCGGCAACATACTGCTGAAGTTCTCGGAAGGCCTGGCCAGAGGAGTGAACCGTTTTCTCTCACAGGAACTTGCCGGCAAGCTGCCTCAGTCTGAGATACAGGCGGTCGGCACCAAACTGATGAAGCTGATCAGCACGCCGGACACGACCGGAGGAGGTCCAATCTGGGGAATTAACGGTGTGGCCATTGTATGCCACGGTGCCAGCCGTGCCGACCACATTTGTGCGGCCGTGGGCGAAGCCAAGCTGGCCGTCGAAACGAACTTCATTGAGACTCTCCGCACGGAGCTGCAGAAAGCGCTCAAGAGCAATGGTGACTAGGATGCAAACGGACGTGCAGGGACCTTGCAGTTGAACGGAACCATATAACCTGCCAGGAGGCCAACTTGCCGGCACTTGATGAGCTGAAGAAGATACTTGCCAGGGTAGCGAAGCGCAAAGAACAGGACATAACCATCGATACACCGCTTGCCAGCTTTGGACTGGACTCGCTGAACTGGGTGCAGGTCATAGTCGGGATTGAGAGCGCGTTCGATATAGAAGTGGACATAGAGAAGCTGAAGAAGTTCGTCACCGTCGGCGACCTGCTGAATCACATTGAAGAGTGCAGAAAATAGCGTGTTCTGATCAAGCCTGCTGGTTGGCTACCGGCCTCTCCTCAGTCGATTGATCCACTCACGCAGCCTTTGCCACCTTGAACCGTGCCGTTCGCCGCCCTCATCCTCCCGGCCGTTTTCCCCGGTCTGGGCTTCTTTCAAGCGTTGTTCTGCCAGGCGTTCTTCCATCCTGGCCATCTTGACTTTGAGTGCGGCCACCGAGTCGAGCTCCACCTGCGGCGTGCTGTTGATGCTTCTCCGCCAGTAAAGATAGATGACGCCTCCGAGGAGGAATGCTGCCAGAATGCTCCCGATCCAGACTCCGGGCGGAATGCCGCTGCCATGCTGCGCTGATGAGGCTTTCGTCACTGTGATGTTGACGGTGGCGGCCTCGGAATCGGATGTGCCGTCATTGACCTTGTAGGTGAAGGAGTCGGTCCCGGTAAATCCGGGGTCAGGTGTGTAGCTGAACGACCCATCGGGATTGAGCGTCAGGGTCCCGTGGCTCACCGAAGTGACCAGGACCGCGGTCAGGGTGCCGCCATCCTGGGCGGTGTCGTTGCCCAGGACACCCGGTGCCGCCACATTGAGCGTGTCATCCAGGTCTACTTTGTGTGTATCGGCCGTCGCCACCGGGGGTTTGTTGACGACAGCCGTCGTGAAGGTGTACGGCTGGCTGCTGCCTGACTTCTTGTTCTCATTATTCTCACCACTGGTGGCCCATATGACCACGTTTGCAGCCGCTTTGTTGCACCTGGCTGAAACGGTGAATGTGCCATTTTTCAAAATCATGCTTCTGGCGTCGAAGTCAATCGTCGATTGTGGGTCAGCAGTCAGGGTCACCTTGGTGGTGTTGTCATTGACCACGTTGTGGTACTGGTCGTGGGCAGTAACGGTCACCTTGAATGGGACGCCCACCTTCTGGCCATAGGAAGAGGAGGTGACGTCGTAGTGAGCGATGGCTCCCGGATTCACGTTCAGGGTGGCTGTGGCTGTGAGTGTGCCGTATGTGGCGGTGACGGTCCAGGCTCCGGCTTTGGCCGAGGTGTAGACGTTCTTTGTCCAGGAACCGCCGTGATCGCCGGCGATAGAGAAGGTGGTGCTGGAGGTGATGTCACCGAGGCTGTTGTTGAACTCGTCGAAGGCCTCAACAGTGTAGGTTTGTGTCTTGCCAGCGATGATGGTGGCAGTGACTGGAGAGATCGCGATGCGGTATGCGGCACCGGGGTTGACAGTAAGACTGGCGTTGTCAGAGAGAGTGGAAAACGTGCCTGTCACTGTCCATGGGCCAGCCTTTTCCGAAACGTATGAGTTCTTGTAAGTTCCGACCCAAGTGCCACCAGCGCCGGACTGTATGGAGAAGGTTGTGTTATCAGTAACGTCTCCTACGATGTTACTGAACTGGTCGTAGGCCGTAGCAGTGTAAGTCACATTGTCACCGGCTGTGATGGTTTTTGGGTCTGGCGATATGACGATGCGCTTCACTGAGCTGGCGGCGTTTACAAGCCAGCTTTTGGTACTGGTCAGCGAACCGTTTGCGTTGTCGGTGACAGTGATGGTCCGGCTGCCGTAGGTACACAAGGTAACGGAAAAGGTGTGGGTGCCGTTATCGCTGGAAATGAACATGTGATCGCTTGGTAAGTCAGGGTTCGGGTCGGATGAAGAGAAGTGGACAGTGCCGGTGTATCCTGTGGCGATATTGCCGTAGATATCGTAGGCGGTGACGGTGACGGTGAAAGGTATACCCGCGATGGCGGAGCTGCTCTTTGAGGTGAGATCGATGCTGGTGGGAGAGGTGCTGACTGTGAGTGCCAGGCCGTAGCCTGTAGAGT
>CAYYWI010000069.1:0-12286 GCA_964475375.1 uncultured Dehalococcoidia bacterium | reverse complement strand
CTGGCACAACGCATGTATAACGAGGCAGTGTCAACACACGACCTGTACCTGACCTGGCTCACCGCACTTCTCAGTTTCATCGGCAGACGCTATGGGGATCAGGTGCTGGAGGAATCACTCAGGGAGAGCCAGATGGTGATGCAGGGTCCATTTGCACAAGAGTGGTTCCGGCTTGAGCAAGAAGAGAACTTCCGCGGCAAGGTGGAGCTGGCCCTGAGTTACCTGAGGATGCATCTGCAACCGGTTCAAGTGCAGGAAGACGATGAGAAGTTTGTTTTCGAGATGCACCCTTGCGGCAGCGGAGGACGCCAGGTTCTGAACGGACAGTATGAACCGCCGATGAATCTTCTGAAAGTGGCAAGGCCGCAGCCAATGACCTATGGTCGCCCTGACTTTCCTGTCTACTGCTGTCATGGCGCGGTCTCATCATTGATGGCCATTGACGCGGGCATGGTGCCTTCCCTCTATGAGGATCCATCCGACAAGCTTGGAGAAAAGCCGTGCAGGTTCTACATGTACAAGGACACTGACAAGATGCCAGTGGAGTTGTATGCCAAGCTGGGGAGAAAGAAATCGACCAAGCAACAAAAGCAATAGACGAACCAGCAGTTAGAGAGTACCCATCGACTAGAAAGGGGGGTTGCACCGGAGACTGATTATTCATTCACCTTTGAGTCCAACAACCACAGTTTGCGGTGTCTGGACTCAAAGGCAGCCGAGGGCTCACAGGCAGACACAAATTAAGAAGGGGGACATGGGATGTCAGTTCCATTCTATTTCAAAATCAAGCAGCCACTTAGAGGCCTGTTCGCGGTCGTATTTACCGTGATCCTTGGAGCCATCTTCTACTACGTCGGTACCCAGAAATTCTGGTGGGAGGAAGCGGTCAAGCCCATTTCGTACGTCATGTTGCCCAACTATCTTTTGATGCTTTTCGTCTGGATGTTCATCTACGGCAATTTCTTCCACTACTGGCCCTGGGGCAAGCTATCGCAGCCCATCCAGGGAATAGCCACAACCATTACCATAATCGTCCTCTCGGGAGTCAACTTCTACATCCTGAACAACATGGCACATTGGGGCGCACACCTCTTCTACATCAGCAGCGCCTGGCTGTTCTGGATATTCATGTTGGGTGCCTGGACGGACAATCCTCTGGCCATCCAGTACGCCGCCAAGCAGCCGCTGTGCGGCATCTCCAGCTACGTCATCACCTTCGGATTGGCACTGCTTACCTGGTGGGTTCTCCCAGCCACTTTCCTGGGAAATGCCACCGGTGTTCCCTTCACCTGGTTCATTGCCGCGGTGCTGATAGCCTTCTGTCTCCAGATGTTCCCGGTCCAGATCGGACTGCCGTGGCGCGCCTTCGGCATTACCGGCTGGTTCGTGGCGCTCTCCTTTTTGTTGGTGTGGATCCTCAAGTCGGCGGGGCTCGATCCATTCGCCGTTGCCTTCCCCTACCCGTCGGGCATGGATGAGGCGACCGGATACCCGATCTTCCAGGCAGCGAAGGGAAGCACCTTCTCCATCGTCCTGCTGATGTCGATTCTCACCCCGGTGGCCCTGTTCCAGATGTGGCCCTTCCACAAGCTCTCACCGCTGCGAAAAGGATTCCTGTGGATAGCCCTCGGGACCGTGATCAGCATACTGGTCTATTGGATCATAACCAGCATCACGCTGGATCCGGTGGTGATCGCCAAAGTAGTCACTTGGGGCTTCTGCCTCTTCGTCGGCATGTTTGTCTACTACACCAACTTCTGGGGAGCGATGGCGCCTGAGCCTGGGGCTGAGAAAGCCGCAGCACAGCAGCAAGCTGCACCAAGTGCCGCAGCAGCCTCAGCGTGATGCGAGGCTGGCGGACGTAAGCGACAGGGAGATTGCAGGGTGGATCGAGTCCGCCTGAGGCAGGCGGATCCACCGCCATCTCTCCATCCAGACCACTCGCATAGCACAAATACATGAAAAGACAAGGGGGAATCCGGAAATGACTGTCAAATCCATCTCGGAGCTTTTCGACCTTCACAGCAAGGCAGCCGTCGTTACCGGCGGGGGGTCCGGCATTGGCAGGGCGATCGCTCTTCGACTGGCTCAGGCCGGTGCGGAGGTGACCATAGCCGACATCAACGAAGCCGCTGCCCGAGGCCGCCAAGGAGATACGGGCTGCTAGCGGCAAAGCGCAGGCTGTCCGTGCCGACGTGCGCAGCGCGGCCGACGCTGCCAAGGTCTGCGAAGCCGCGGCCGCGAAGCTGGGACGTCTCGACATACTGGTCAACAATGCAGGCATCTACCCCGCCTTGCCGGTGCTGAGCCTGACCGAGGACGTCTGGGAAAGTGTAGTGGGCATCAACTTGAAGGGAGCCCTGATCTTCTCACAGGCCGCCGCTCAGCAGATGATCAAGGCCGGCAACGGCGGAAGAATCATCAATATGGTTTCGCTGGAGGCCCTCCATCCCATAGTGATGCATTCCCACTACAGCGCCTCCAAGGCAGGGCTCGTCATGCTCACCAAGTCGATGGCTCTGGAACTGGCACCGAACAAGATCACAGTCAACGCCATCGCTCCCGGAGTCATCTGGACTGCCGGCCTCGACAGACAGCTAAAGGGCTTCTACGAGCCCGCCGGCATCACCGCCGACCAGTTGCTGCAGGCAACCGTGCATCCTCGTGTCCCTGCAGGGCGCGTTGGAGAGCCGGATGATGTTGCCAAAGTAGCCCTGTTCCTGGCCAGTGAGGCAGCCGGTTACATGACCGGAGACGTAATCGTGGTGGATGGCGGCTACCTGCTCACCTGAGCACCAGATACAACGCGTAGGGTGCATCAAGTCCGCTGGGGCAGACGGATGCACCCTCTGACATACAGCAGAAAAACGAGAATACGAAGGGGGTATAGGAAATGGGCAAACTCGACGGGAAAGTCGCTTTGATCACTGGAGCAGCTTCCGGGATCGGGAGAGCCAGCGCACTGTTGTTCGCCAGAGAGGGCGCCAAAGTGGCTGCTGCGGACCGTGTCTGCAAGGATGCGCAGGAACTGGTTGCCACCATCAAGAAGGCAAAGGGCGAAGCAATCTTCATCGAGGCTGACGTCTCAAGAGCCGCCGACGTTGAAGGGATGGTCAAGACTACTGTGGATACCTACGGACGCCTCGATATCCTGTTCAACAATGCCGGCATCAGTTTCCGCACCTTGGCCTTCACTGCCGACCTGACGGAGGAGGACTGGGACGCTGTCCTTGACACCAACCTCAAGAGCGTCTTCCTGGCTTCGAGGCTGGCCATTCCCATCATGATCAGGCAGGGTGGAGGAGTCATAGTGAACACCTCGTCAGCCAATGGTCTGGGCGGCGGCCCGCTGGTATCGCCATACTGCGCTTCCAAGGCGGGAATGATCCTCCTGAGCAAGACCATGGCTGCGGAGTATGCCAAGCAGAAGATACGGGTGAACTGCATCTGCCCGGGGATGACCAATACGCCAATGATGGCTCCGAACTTCCCGGCCATGCAGATGGACTTCATACCGCAGGGTAGACCGGGAGAGCCTGAAGAGATTGCACAGGCAGCTCTCTTCCTGGCTTCGGATGATGCCTCGTATATCACGGGGGCGTTTCTGCCCGTGGACGGTGGATGGTCAGCCCAGATGGTAGTGCCCTACAAGCAGGCCACAATGTAGGAAAACAGTGACACTGATGGACCGGTTTGAGATTGCTATGGACCGGTATGAGGTCCCTATAATGGGAAAAACAGTAACAGCGATGGACCGGTATGAGGTTGCCATTTGGACCATACCGGCACCTTCGTTCTTTGCGTGATACGCAGTCAACTTCCGTGGCTGAGATCAACGGAAAGCACATAATCTTGGGGGAGATTTGCACGGCGTGTTGAGGGCTCCGCCGTAGCTTGAAAGAGAGGTTGAACATGAGCCAAGCAGTATACTGGATCCAGTACAAGGGCAAGAAGATACTGGTGAATGACTACTCCGGACTCAAAGGCGAAGAACTACTGACGGCGCTTGAAGCCACCCACAAAGAAACGCTGAGGCTGCCGATAGGCTCACACCGCAGAGAAGTGACCATATTGACCGATACCAGTATGACACCCGAATCGGCTGCCAAAGGCCGGGTGATTGAGGAGACTATACGAGAGAGAGGGTTGGTCGGGCCGCGAGCCATGGTCGGTGCCAAGGTCATAGTGGGGTCAGTCTCCCAGTTGATAGCACAGGATCTCCACATGGCCAAGACCGTTCAAGAGGCCAAGGACTGGCTGGTGTCCCAGCCGGATTAGCCATCTGCCAAACAGCGCCACAGTCGCCGGACTATTTGCGCGTTCGCGGGGTTTCCGGCCTTCGGTCGGAAGTACTCCCGTGGCCCCGCAGGGTATGTTGGGTGGATCAAGTCAGCCTGAGGCGGACTTGATCCATAATTCCCTTCTTGGGCGAAGATGCCCGGTCAGACGGTAGGCTGACTGATGACGTGCAGGCCGGATACCACCTGCTGGAGTTCCGCGGCAACGGATTGAAGCGATGGTGAGGTGCATATGCCGTCACCTTTGATTCCTGTCTTGGGTTTGTGAGACAATGAGTACAATACAGCAAGCCATGCCAGACCTAGGATCCATATTCGAGCCCAAGTCCGTTGCCATAGTCGGAGCCTCATCCAATCCGCTCACGCCCACGAATATCAACTTCCTGACCCCCCTTCTGGAATTCGGCTACACCGGCAGGATTTATCCGGTGAACCCCACTGCACGTGAAGTCATGGGCCTGAAAGCCTACCCCAGCATCCGGGATATTCCTGAACCGGTGGACTACGTTGTCTGCGCCATCCCGGCACAGGCCACACCGGACCTGATACGAGAGTGTGTGGCGGCAAAGGTGAAGGCCGTTTGCATGTTCACCGCCGGATTCAGCGAGACAGGCGATGACAAGAGGGGACTGGAAGTGGAACTGGTGGAGATCGCCCGCCGCGGTGGGGTGCGCATACTCGGACCCAACTGCCTCGGGGTGCATTGTCCCAAGGCCGGTCTGACACTGGACGGGAGCATCCCCAGGAAATCCGGCCACGTTGGATTCCTCTCTCAAAGCGGCGGGAATGCGCAGCACATCATCATGGCTCTGGCAGGACGCAAGATATACATGAGCAAGCTGATCAGCTTCGGGAACGCGGCTGATATTGACGAGTCCGACCTGCTGGAATACCTCGCGGAAGACAGCGATACCCGGATCATTGGCGCTTACATCGAGGGAATCAAGCGCCCGGACTTGTTCCCTGGCGTGCTGAAACGGGCTGCCAAAGCTAAGCCGGTGATCATTCTGAAGGGCGGCTGCACTCCATCAGGGACGAGCGCGATCAAAATGCATACAGGCGCCCTGGCCGGCAGCAAACTGGTGTGGGATGCTGCTTGCCGGCAGGCAGGCGTGGTACAGGTCTCCGACACGCAGGAGATGATAGACACCATCCAAGCGTTCACATACCTGAAGCCTCCCGGAGGACGAAGGCTCGGCATCATCGGCGTCGGCGGAGGAGCCAACGTCCTGGCGGCCGACGACTGTGAGAAAGCCGGGCTCGTGCTCCCGGAATTGTCTGCGGCAGTCAAAGAGGAACTGGGCAGGTTCACTCCGCTGGTGGGTACAGGCCTGCGCAACCCGGTGGACACCGCTACCACCATTTACATGAATCCGGCTGAGCTCGCCAAGACAGCCGAAGTGATTGCCTGCTGGGACGGACTCGATATGGTGTTTGTCCGGTTTCCAACCCTCTTGGGGATCAGGATCGGCATTAAATGCCTCCAGGATGACATCGAAGCGGTGATGGCAGCAGTGAAGGGAACGGGCAAGCCATTGGCCGTCATCCTGAGCACGTGCAGTTTCGCCGAAGGCGAGCAGGTGGGCTGGCAGGTACAGGAGCAGTGCCTCGACGCCGGGGTTCCGGTATATTGGAGCTTCACCCAGGCGGCAACGGCCGTGAACAACCTCATCAGCTACCACGAGAACCAGCCCTTGCAGTGAGTAGGGTGGATCAAGTCCGCATCAGGCGGACGGATCCACCAATATCTACATCATCTAATCCCATCGTTCAATCCACAGTGGATCCGCTTCGCTTGATCCACCCTACACCGGATCAACCTTGACTTCCAGTCGGGTCGGATCGTATGATTCGCGCAGTCGCCACGCCACTGCAGAAGGGTCATGACATCTATGGATCGAGAGCCTGACATTCAAGACATCCTCGCGTTCGCGCGATACCTCTCATGGGCAGATTTGCTTGCCCGCCTGTTCGAGAATGAACTCACAAGGGAAGAAGGCATGGAAGATGCCGCCGACAGACAGCAAGGGGAATGGCGCCGGTTTGGGCTTGGCTGCTACTGGTATGGCAGCCTCCACGTTGTGGTTGAAGCATGGGACCAATTGGGTCTCTCCGACCCGGTAATCGACAAGCTGCTGGCACATCCAAGGGACTTCAGGGGTCTACTGCGGCGATACAGAAACGGGGTGTTTCATTTTCAGCGGTCCCTTCTAGATCGCAAGATTTTGGATCTCCTGGGCTGTGGCGAACCCCATGTCTGGTGGGTGCGCGCACTGCACGATGAGTTCGTCCGTTTCCTCGCGGATCATCTGGACCACATGGCAGTGACGGACGAACAACGCACCAAGCTACGTGAGACCATCGAGGGAATTCTTCACTGGTATCCGTACCGTGACGCACCAGAGATGGATTCTCTCGAGGGCTTCTTGGCACGATCTCGCGACACAATCGCGCGCTACCCTGACGACCGATCGCCAGGGCGTGAGGAGTTGCTTCGTGCTATCGAGTCGTGTGAGGAAGCGCTGAGGCGGGGGCGGCTAGACTGGCAGACATTGCGGGCACAAGTACTCCGCGAAGCGGGGATTGAATAGCATCTCGGCGGGTCCGCTTCGCTTGATCGACTCTACGGCGGAAAACAAGTAGATCAAGTCCGTGAGGGTGGGCTGCGCCCACCAATATGCACTTCTCACTCCCCACCAACACCATCGGGAAATACCACTGCGCCATCGCGGCCCAATCCTCTTCATACGCACCCAGGGCGACCCACCGGTGAAAGCTGCTGCAGCGCCACTCCTTCGGGCTGCCAGACAAGCCGTGCTTCACGGAGTTGAAATGGATGTAGAACTCCCGGTGCATCCCCTTCGTTTGATCCCCTTGGTGGATCCGCTTCGCTTGATCCACCCCACATCTTGACTAGACCAACTCCCGCAGTTTGACCTGCAAAAGACTTTTCGGCGGACTTTTTCATGTTCACCGGTGACGTGGGGGGAGTTCAGGGCCATGAACGGGCGGCCGCAAAAAGCCGTTGTAGTGTAGACTCCTGGCCCGGCTGAGTTCGCTATAATCTCCTCATGTACCTCATGCGATGCCGCCGCAGCAAGTGGAGCAAAGGCCTGCCCCAGAAGATGCGGGTCCACGAATTGTAGTGCAGACTTCAGCTTCGAGCTGACCCTCTTCCAAGCACGAAACTGCGGAAGTTGGGCTAGCGCCCTCAGCGTGCGCTGATCTGTCTCACAGGTCTCGCCTCAATGTACCCTCTGTACCCCAGAGGCGCGAGCTGGAACCTCGGTCCATCTTCATCCGCCCACTCGAAGCCGTAGACTTCGGGCTTGTAGCTCTTCATCACTTCCCAGATATCTTCGATAGCCGATTCGAACTTCTCGTCTTTGAAGGGCTGCCCTTGAAAGACCATCATCTTGCACGGCGGCAGGTCCATCACCTCGTAGCCGTCCGGCACGGCGCCGGCATAATCGGCTGGGACTTCCACACCCTGGGCATAGGTCGATGTGCCGCGCTTTCGCAGGTTCTTCGGCAGCCACATCCCGATCGGCTCGTAGGTGGCCTCCTTGATCCCGGAAAGGACATCCCACACGTCGCATCCCACTTCTTCACAGTACTCGAAGTAGTGTGTCGCTTTCTTGCCGCGCTTCAGAATGAGCTTCCTCGCGGGCCGTTCCACCACCTGCACGAAAACGGTGTTGGCTTTGGGTCTCTCAGACATACGTTCATCTCCTCTCTGCAACCTGAGGTAGTAATCACGGATACGCTCGGGCATGAAAAGCTTCAGTTGAGGCGCACTCCGGCTGTAGTCCTTCGGAGTCACGCCGAACTCCCTGGAGAATGCCCGCGTGAAGCCCTCGTGCGAGTCGAAGACGAAGTCAAAGGCCACATCGACTACTCTGACATCCTCATCTTTCAGCCTGACGGCTGCCCGGGACAGCCGAAGGGCCCGGATGTAGTCGAATGGTGTCTTGCCGGCCAGCTCCTTGAAAAGCCTCGCAGAGTGCCACGGGGAGTATCCCGCTGCGTTTGCCAGCACATGAAGGGTGATCGGCTCGGTCAGATGCTCATCGATGTAGTCCTGCATACGCCGCACTGCATTGGTCTTCTCCCAGCGTTCCACGTTTCAACCTCTGACATTAAGGATACCTGCGATGAAGGGCGTTTTCTTGACCTGCGTTGCTGAGATTATGGTCATGTTTCTTCTGTCACGAGGCCGTAGGGTGGGCTGTGCCCACCAATACCCACTTCTCATTCCCCACCAACACCATCAGGAAACACCACCACGCCGTCGCATCGCCAATCCTCTTCATATGCACCCAGGACAACCCACCGGTGGAAGCTGCTGCAACGCCAGTCCTTCGGGCTGC
Source organism: uncultured Dehalococcoidia bacterium (assembly GCA_964475375.1). GTDB lineage: Bacteria > Chloroflexota > Dehalococcoidia > UBA2247 > RBG-13-53-26 > JAFGCL01. The sequence goes on along the minus strand of CAYYWI010000069.1, from coordinate 3,618 downwards.
CAGCCAAGCCATGCTTCACGGGGTTGAAATGGACGTAGGCCATGTGAGTCCGGTAGTCTTGTTCATCCCTTATCTGGTGCTCCCAGAGCCGGCGCTGCCAGACCGTTCCTTCACGATGCCGTTGTCTGGAACAGCTTGGGGCGGCATCCGTTCTGACGGATGAACTCAGGCGCTTGGTCATCTCCTTCTTAAACATGGCCCATCTCACAGAATACGCGCTGTCCCCTTCGGGTAACGTCCAGACGAAGTGCAGATGATCGGGCAGAACCACCCAGGCATCCGTGCGGAAGGGGTATCTCTCCGCCAACATGCTCATGATATCCTTCATGGCATCCAGGCTCTCCGGCAAGCACAGAACCGGCTGGCGCCGATAGGTCACCACAGTGAAGAAATACGTGGCACCTTCGATTCTCGTTCGTCGATAGTCCGGCATTACCCCGTGACCTCCAGGAGATAGGTGGGAGACGTGATATTCGACGCAGACGACAGAATGATAGCAGATCAGTAGTAGAGTCGCCAGAATCGGGTGGTTGAACGTTGATGAAGGCGGAGATCACCGATGGTGGGCACAGCCCACCCTACAGCTACGTTCATTGGCGGAAAACAAGCGGGGTGGATCCGTGCGGATCCACCCCGCTACGTTAAGCGTCTAGCGGCCGACGATGTTGATAGCGACCACGTTTCTAACTGGAACGCCGCCCAAGTTATGAGTAAGACCGAACTTGGGATTCTTGACCTGTCTGGGGCCTGCTTTGCCCTGAAGCTGCTTGTACATCTCGTACATCATGCGGAGTCCGGAGGCACCGATGGGGTGCCCGAAGCACTTCAGGCCGCCGTCCGGCTGGCAGGGGATCTTCCCGCCCAGCTCGAAGAACCCGGCATCGATGTCTTCCTTGGCTCTGCCCCTCGGCGAGATGCCCAGGTCCTCGTAGGTGACCAGTTCGGTGATGGAGAAGCAGTCGTGGACCTCCATCATGCTGATCTCCTCACGCGGATTCGTTATCCCGGCTTCCTTGTAGGCCCTCGGGGCTGCCCGGCAGGTGGACTCAACGTGCATGAGGTCATACTTGGTGTACGAAAGTTCGTCACCGGTGCAGGCCGCGATCTGGCAGGACTTGATGTAAACCGGATCGGGTCTGAACTTCTTGGCCATGTCCGCCCGGCACACAATCGCCGCGGCGGAGCCATCGCTGACGCCACAGCAGTCAAAGAGACCGAGAGGCCAGGCGATTATGGGAGCGTTCACCACTTGGTCAATGGTGACTTCCCGCCGCATATGGGCCTTTTCGTGCAGGGTGCCGTTGTGGTGGCTCTTCACCGATATCTTGGCCAGGGTCTTCTTGCCCTCTTCAGGAGTGAGTTTGTAATTCGAAAAGTATCTGGTGGCCATCATGGCGAACATTCCCGGCGTCGTGTTGTTGGCCATGACCACCCTGAGCTTGGTCCCCACAGCCACCACGTGAGAGAACTCGGGCAAGCCGCCATAGCCGGTGTCCTTCAGTTTCTCTATGCCCAGCGCCAAGGCTATGTCACAGGCCCCGGAGGCCACGCCATAGGTGGCCGCTCTCAGCGCCTCGGACCCGCCGGCGCACATGTTCTCCACCTTGGTGGTCGGAATGTACTGGAGCTTCAATGCGGTGGACAGGGGAATGGCGCTGTGTCCCGTGCTCACCTCAGTCATCTCAGGCCCGCCCTGCCAGGCCGCCTGTATATCCTTCTTCTCAATCCCGGCATCCTGAATCGCCTCGGTGAATGCCTCCACCATGAGGTCCTCAGGACTCTTGTCCCAGAGCTCACCGAACTTGGTGCAGCCCATGCCAATAATGGCAACTTTGTCTCTTATGCCTTCCGCCATTTTGCCTCCATCTCTGTTTGTCGCTTCCTATGACTCTCAGTACGACACACTTCAGCAATCATGCAGATACCGGTTTGACCTTCCAGAAGTAACCCATTATGCCATGCGCTTTGTCCGCATACCGTCTGCGGAAGGTCATCTCCACCAGCATATCTATCTTGAGCGACTCCGGTTCGGAATCGGTGATGTCCAGAAGGAACCTTCCTCCGCCCTCCCAGTCGATGACCCCGTACATCTCCGGCGGGCTGACGCTGAAAGCCAGGCTGTCGGCGGTGTAGCTGATCAGGCGGGCCTTCTTGTCGGCGAAGCAGTACTCATCCATCTGGTCGGTAGCTCCGCAATCCGGGTTAACGCAGATGCGCTGCCTGGGATACTGGGGGGTGCCGCATTTCCGGCACTTCGACCCGTAGAGCGCCGTAATCTCCTTGCGGTCTCTCCACAGGAGGGTCACCAGCGTCGGCCCGTTCTCCCCACGAAGCCCTTGCTCAGTCAGGAGATTATCACGGAACGCCAGGAATCTCTCGTAGCTTGGCAGATCCTTCTTCAGGGCCAGATGCTTTTTCATCCCGCGCCTCTCAGCCAGCTTGGTGATCTCGGGCGTCACCTCAAAGAACAGGGCGTCAGCGCCGTTGCCGTAGCTGGCCACCAGGATCTTGTCTCCCGGCTTGGCCTGCTCCAGCGCGGCGACGAGCATCATCAGGGAATTGGCGGCGCCGGAATCGCCCACGGTGGTGAGTATCTCCGGCTGGATCTGCTCCGGTTTGAAACCGCAGCTCTTGCCTATGGCGCCATGCTCTCGAACATAGAGGCAAGGAATGATGACCTTGGCGAAGTCCTTGGCGCTCAGGTTGTACTTCTTGAACAGCCCCTGGATCGCCTCGGCGGGGAACTTGGTGTAGCCTTCATCGCGGATCCATCTGTCTTCCGCCGTATGCACGAAGCGGTCATCCTCGGCCCTCCACCGGTCGGTGAAGTCGCGAGACACGGAGAAGTTGCCGCCCAGCGTCGCGACCACCTGGCTGTCCCCGATCACGAACGCGGCGGCTCCGTCGCCGTAGTTTCCTTCTTCGAAACTGCCCGGCTTGGCCACGCGGCAGTCAGAGGCACAGACCATCACGCTCTTGGCTGATGCACTCTTGACCGCATCGCAGCCGGCTATGAGAGCGGCGGTTCCCGCTTTGGACGAATTCGTGAAGTCGGCCGTTCGGACATCGCCCTTCAGATCGAGAGCAGCGGCCACGATCCCGGCGTCCTGGCGCTCCCGGTAGGGAGCGGTCGTCGTCGCCAGATAGAGAGCCTCCAGCGTCTCCTTCTTGACTCCCTTCAGGGAATCAAACCCTGCCGCTACCGCCATGGTAACGCTGTCTTCATCATAGTTGGCCACGGCTTTCTCGCCGGCAACACCTGTTCCGGCAAACCAGCCCATGGCTGCGGTGAGCGTCTTGCGGTTCAGACGGTACCGAGGCACATATGCCCCATACGAAACGATGCCTACCATACTACTTGCCTCCTAACTACTTCGAATGTCGGTGTGCAATGCATCCTGCGTTGACAGGCACAAGCCTGACCCTGTTCCTGCGGTAGACCAAGGGTTTCCCACACATTAACTCAGAATCTATGATACCGCATGTGGACGTCTCCAATCCAATTGGCGCGGCCGGACTTGTAGCTTCTGGCAAAGCGTCCTTTGGTGGGTCTGCTTCGCTTGACCCGCCCTTGTATATTGAGGATATGGTAGTAGGATGGTTGACGACGTGGCAGAC
>CAYYWI010000068.1:0-12354 GCA_964475375.1 uncultured Dehalococcoidia bacterium | reverse complement strand
TGTCCCTGATCAATGTGATGGCCACCAGCTTCAAACCAGAGGACTACAAAGACGCATACTCCGCGGCTCTTCAGAAGGTGATCGAGGCCAAGGTAGAGGGCAAAGAGATAAAAGCACCGAAGATGCCAAAGGTGGAGGCAGTCGATTTGATGACCGCTCTCCGCAAGAGCATCGAGGAAGCCGAGAAGACCCACCGCAAGGAGACAGCGGAGGTCAGATGATTCATCGGGACCGCAGAGGTCGATCGAGTCGCTACGAAGAGAAACGAGACTTTGCGACAACTCCCGAGCCTTCTCCGGGATCACACCGCAAACGCTCGGCCAGGGAGTCATCGACCTTCGTGGTTCAGGAGCACGCTGCCCGCCGCTTGCACTACGATTTCCGGCTGGAGCTTGACGGAGTCCTCAAGTCCTGGGCCCTGCCGAAAGGGCCTCCACCGGACCCGGAAACGAAGCGTCTCGCTGTTATGGTTGAAGATCACCCTCTGGAGTACAGCTCGTTCCAGGGCACCATACCGAAGGGTGAATACGGCGCGGGACAGGTGAGCATCTGGGATGAGGGCACATACTCCGCCGAAGAAGGAGGCATGGCACTCTTCGATGACCCGGGCAGGTCGGACAAGGTGATGAGGGATGGCATTGCATCCGGAAAGGTCTCTTTCGTGCTGCGCGGCCGCAGACTCACAGGCTCCTGGACACTGGTGAGAACGCGCCGGGGGCAGAACAACTGGCTGCTTATCAAACACAGAGACGGACACAACACATCGGATAGGGATGAACCAGCCAAAGAGACTTCGGTGCCTCCGGATCGGCGCTCCAAAGCCCTGCAACCTGACCCGACCATTCCGCGCCCAGAGAGTACGGTCAGGAACGCTCCAGGCAGCCGCCGCGCCCCCCCGCCGTCCTTCATTGCGCCGATGTTGGCCACTCCTGCGACTGCACCTGCGGCCGGGCCGGGCTGGCTCTGGGAGCCAAAGCTGGATGGTTTCCGGACCATTGCTCTGATGAAGAAAGGCGAGGCGAAGCTCTTCTCACGCCGCGGCCTTGATGTCACTTCTCAGTATCCTGATGTAGCAGAAATGCTCAGCCGGCAGCCGGCCTCCGAACTGGCCCTCGATGGTGAAATCACGGCTCTGGACGAAAAAGGCCGGCCGTGCTTTCAGTGCCTGCAGCGGCTCTCGAAGGGCGCGCCTTCTCCCGCCGGTGGGCAGAGGGCCGCACCCATAATCTACTACGTTTTTGATATCCTCCACCTCGACGGCTTCGGACTCTTTGAGGTACCGCTGCATCACCGGAAGAACCTCCTGGAGGCCAACCTGCAGCCGTCGGACCAGGTTCGACTGGTGGAGCACTTCACAGGCGATCCCGGGCAGATATTAAAAGCTGCTATCAGCACCGGGTTCGAGGGGATCGTCGGCAAGCAGCTTGAAAGCGTGTATGAGCCCGGAGTGCGCTCAGCCAGTTGGCTCAAGGTCAAGACGATCCAGACGGACGAGTTTATCATCGGAGGCTACAGCGCCGGCTCCGGATCGAGATCGCGAACGTTCGGCGCGCTCCTGCTGGGCCAGTATGATGAGGAAGACCGTCTGGTGTACGTTGGTCATGTCGGCAGCGGCTTCGATGAGGAGATACTGACCGACCTGAGAAGACGTCTGGACGCCGCCAGGACCGATCAGCGCCCTTTCTACAATGTGCCTCGCCTCTCTGCTTCCACAATCTGGGTCCGCCCCGAGTTGGTGGCTGAGGTCAAGTTCGACCAGCGCACTGAGAATGGATACCTTCGAGTTCCGGTCTTTCTGCGATTGCGCGAGGACAAGCCATTGAAGGAAGTGCGGCATGTGCACTCCGTCTCTCCGCCGGACCAGGTTCCCACCAATCCCAAAGATGTCCTCATCGAAAGCGTCCTGGACCAACTGGGCAATCCCAATGACTCGTTTGTCATTGACGTAGGTGGATACAAGCTGGGGCTGAGCAACTTGAGCAAGGTGCTTTGGCCTTCAGCAGAGCGTCCCATCACTAAAAGGGACTTGCTGGCCTATCTGGCCAGGGTCTCTCCACATCTCCTGCGGCACACCCATGACCGGCCCCTGACGCTGAGTCGATATCCCGATGGCATAGGCAGTGAACACTTCTATCAGAAGCACTGGGCTGATCCGCTGCCTGAATTCGTCCAGACAGTCCAACTCACTTCGCATCGCGAAGGCTTTCAGCAATACCTCCTGTGCCAGAACCTTCCCACCCTGCTGTGGTTGGGACAGATGGCCAACATCGAGTTTCACGTCTGGTTTTCCCGCATAAGTCCGACGGCTGACGCCGTTGACCGGCCCGATTCACAGGGTTCAGCGGAGGGTGCGGATTCCTACGTTGACCACCCTGACTTCATCGTCTTCGACTTGGATCCGTACATCTACTCGGGCAACGAGCCGGCAGGCTCCGAACCTGAGTTGAACCGCCAAGCCTATGCCAGGACATGTGAAGTTGCTCTGTGGATCAAAGAGCTGATGGATGGCATTTCCTTCACATCATACGTCAAGACATCAGGGCGCACCGGCCTTCATGTCTTTGTGCCTATCCAGCGCAACCTCGACTTCGAAGCAGTGAGGTCGGTGGCAAGCACGGCAGCGCGCTTCCTGCTACACAAGCACCAAAGGGAAATCACCATCGACTGGGCTGTCAGAAAGCGGTCGGGAAAGGTATTTGTGGACTACAACCAGAACGTTCGCGGCAAGACGCTTGCCTGTGCCTATTCTCCACGTCCCGCTTCACGTGGTACGGTCTCCATGCCGCTGCGCTGGGACGAGATTGACAAGACTTACCCGATGGACTTCACAGTCTTCACCGCGCCAAGCCGGCTGGAACAGCTTGGCGACCTGTGGCAAAGCATCCTGACTACCGGAAGCAACATGAGGGACCTGGTGAATCGGTTGTCATGACGGCCGGCTTTGATTAAGTACTTTCCACACCGCTCCGGTAAGTATATTTGCGAATAGTGGCAGCCCCATCAAGCTGCAAGACTTTATTGGTCAGTGCCCAGAGCCGGCTTCGCGAGAAAGGAGGTCGAGGCAATGAAAACTGATGCGGAACTGCAGCGAGATGTCATGAATGAGTTGAGGTGGGAGCCAAGCATCAACCCGGAGAATATCGGGGTTGGGGTAGAAGATGGTGTAGTGACCCTGAGCGGGTCGGTGGAAAGCTTTGCGGATAAGTGGGCTGCGGAGCGTGCCACCAAGCGTGTAGCTGGTGTGAAGGCATTTGCTGAGGAGATCGAGGTCAGACTGCCTCCCTACAGCAAGCGTACGGATGCGGACATCGCCCGTTCAGTCGCCAACGTTTTGGAATGGAATGTGGACGTTCCACATAACCGGATCAAGGTGATGGTTCAGAATGGGTGGGTTACATTGAGCGGTGAGGTGGAATGGCTGTATCACAAGAACGCTGCCTATGATTCTGTCATAAGGCTCACGGGAGTGCGCGGCGTCACCAACCAGATTGTGGTCAGGTCTTCAGCTTTGCTGGCGGATGTCAGGGATAGAATCCGAGAGGCGCTCGAGCGGAACGCGAGGCTCAAGGCACAGAGAATAAAGGTCGAAACGACCGACGGCCAAGTGGTCCTCACAGGGACTGTGCGGTCCTGGGCGGAACGGGAGGAAGCTGAGGCAGCCGCTTGCGCGGCCCCGGGCACCTGCGAGGTGATTAACAAGCTTGTGGTAAAAACGACCGGTTAAAGCTTCAAAGTGATCCAAGGTGAGAAGCTCCGGATAGCTTACCCAGCCCCTGTCTAACCATATCGGATGGAGGAAATGTGATGGCACAGAAGAAAGAGAGTCCGGAAAAGAAAGCTCAGGCCAGGGGAAGCTCCATGAAAGGCGAGTCATACCTCTGCGAGTCCTGTGGACTCGTGGTGACTGTGGATGAACCGTGTGGCTGCGTGGATGTCTGCGATATCATGTGCTGCAACGTCCCGATGAAGAAGACCGGCAAACCCAGGGTGAAGGCTGCGAAGTGAATATGGCGATGAAGCAGATTTTGCTTTATGGTGACCCTGGAAACCGGCATCTCCTAGGTCTGCCGCCTTAATGCCCGTTCGCCGGGCTTGGAGACAACCAGGTCGGTACGCGTGAATATTATTCGTTCCATCTGGCCGTATCTTTCGTGCCATATGGCTTCCGCCTTGAACCAGTGCTCCCAGTCACGCCCATCAGGGTGGCCTTCCTCTTCCCAGATCCTGTAAGCGATCTGTCTCATCTCCTCATAGTGGTGCATTCTGCCTTCTCCTTCCCGGCTGTCTCAGAAACGATGCTGAGAGGACCACAACGGTCTCCCCAGTTCAGTTGATCCTGTCCCTTATCCTGCCTTCCAACATACTGAACAGGTAGATCGCATCGTGTTCCCCCAGGCTGATGGGTATGGGCGTACCCCAGGACATAGCCACAAGACGAATTGCCGCCTGCACCAATTCAGGAGGCTGGCGCATGTTCACCACGCACCACAACATGTCATCATCGGTCTCACTTGTCACAATGGTCCCGGAGGCGATCAGACATTCGATGCTCTTGGCGATCATCTGCCTTCTCGACGGCACAACCGGAATAGGTGTGGTCATAAGCGGCCTCCCGCAGACCTCCTGGCCTTCCGCATGCTTTTCGAAGACCCGAAAGCAGTTGCCGATAATTTACTTATGCTGACGCTGGAAGGCTCCTTTTCAGACTTGTGCTGCAGGGTGTTATGCATCCGGTTTTCAAGTTCCTCCGCCTGGCGCCAAACACGGCAACGCCTTCGCCACCACAAAGTGGATCGTGTCATTACCAGCCCATTGACATTTGTACGGGAATATACCATCGTTTACTCCTCACCATACAAGAGGTGAATCCCACAAATTCCACCCCGCTTTTTGAACAGTCTTACAGAGAAGACGATCTCGCACCATTGACATATCTACTTAATCGAGGCTTGTGGACACTACCTATCCATTCCCGGAACCCTTCAGGCCATTCGCCAATTAAGTTCACTCCACAACCCCAAGGTACGTAGATATACCAATAGAGTGGTCATCACGCCTTGTGTCAGACTCGTTGATAGGTTGCGGATGAAAGGGGTAGCGGTTCATGAGTGCCGGGAGAATCGTACTTCTTGTTTTTGGCATCATCTTCCTGGTCATGTCCATGGCGATGATAGTGGCCGGCGGCGGCATCATGTGGTTCTCTCAAGCCGTCAAGGACGATGATGGATTCATCACCACTAGAACAGCGAATCTCCAGAGTAATTCCTATGCCATCGTCACAGAGTCATTCCACATCGGGTGGAGCAGCAAAGGCGGCTTCTGGAATCCTGAGGACATCGTCAAATTCCGGGTAGAAGCCAACACAAATAACTCAAAAGGGCTGTTCATTGGGATAGCCAGGGAATCGGATGTTACCGCCTATCTCGACAATGTTCGGTATGACGAGATTCAGAGCTGGGTCAGCCATAACTCCGGCGACATCGAGATATCATATCAGCGTCATCCGGGGTTCTTAACGCCTGCCGCACCGGATACTCAGGACTTCTGGAAAGCCTCGATCCAGAATGGTGGCAAACAGACGCTGGACTGGACGCCGGAAACGGGGGACTGGGTTCTGGTGATCATGAACGAAGATGGCAGCTCAGACATAGACGTGAACGGAACCGTGGGTGCTGAGGTGCCATGGATGTTCTGGGCCGGCGTAGGTCTCCTGGGGGCGGGAGTTCTACTGTTGATCACTGGAATCCTGATGATTGTGTTCGCTGCACGCAATCCAAGGCCGCCCATTCCGAATGGAAGCACATACTACTAGCCGAGCGCAGTGATAAAGGAGCATCTGTTCTCCCTCCGGAACATCAATCCTGCCACTGCCACCAACCGGCGCTGTTCCAGAGAAAGCGTCCTATGAAATAAGGACTCAGCGTACGCAAGAACACATCGCGATACGGTGCACTGCCCGTGAACGTGTCCCACAAAACCATGCTCATCCGCCGTTTCCGGCCCCGGTGAATCTGCTCGCCTTGGGCCGTTCGCAGCATGCCTACCGTGGGGCGCACCATTTTCTTCATGCGGTCGGCAATGCCGTAGATCGTTCTCCCGTAGCGATTGTCACGGCTGATCGACTGACAAACGGGCCAGTAGTGTCTCTGGAAGTCCCGGTCTGTTATCCCCTCGAAAACGGCTGTTCTGGCGGCCGCTTTCGCAGTGCGGTATGCTGATCCGATACCGTCCTTGTTGAACCGCGTGATTCCGCAATCGCCTATCAGGACTACTCGATCGGCAAACGGATGAGAGGCATCACCAAGACTGGCCCAGGGAGAACACTGGCAAACGCGTGGCGCTCTCAAGACCTCCTCCGGCAGAGAATGCCGCACCGCCGGATGTCGCATAAACTCGTCCGCCAACTCCCGGTTGACGGCGTTGCCGATCAGACAAAGGGTCATATAATCGCCTTTGGGCGCCATTGCCGCGAACTCCAGCCCTGGGATATCCATGAGAAACACATGTAGCGTATTGCCCAGAACGTTGCTGATGAAGTCGGAATCCAGTGCAAGCTCTGTGACAAAAGCCCGCTTCATCTTCGGATGGCGGTAAGATATGCCAAGGTGTTCGAACATGCCCAGTCCTGTGGTGTTGACCCCCACAGCACCAACCAGGAGATCATACCTCAGCTTCTGTCCGCTCCTGAGCTGCGCCTCGGGTCGGCCGTTGTTCCACTCGATGTTGTCAACCCTGTCCCGCAGCAGCCTGGCCCCCTTGGCAACGGCAAGTTGAAGCAGATAGCCATCGAAACTCTTCCACTGCGTGCCCCCTGTCCCCGGCCCTCTACCCCTCAGCACGGTGGCAATGCGCATCTCATCCAGTGGAGCCGGGATTGTGGCGTTGCCGGACGCCGTGTGCATGACATACGAGGCGATCGTCCTCTGAACCACCGTCCCAGGCAGACTGATGCCCTCAACAGCCAGCGCCTGCACCAGGGACTCAGATATGACACCGGCACACATGTTGCAGCCAGGCGGACCCGCCGCCGAGAAGTCCCGCGGTTCGATGATGTCCAGGTCAACTTGCATCCCGGCCGCATTGGCCATCTGAAGAAGGAAGAAACTGAAGAAAGAACCCGCTGGACCGCCCCCGACCACACCGATGCGGGATCCACTCTTCAGTTCCAGTGCCGAATTGCCACTCACTTCATGGTCCTCCTGACAATGAATAATTGGTGGATTCCTGCAAAATGGGGGATGAAGTCTGCGTCATGGGAGCTGCCGGACGGTGAACCGTCCCTGGATCTTGACAGCGTTGGAGCTCGCCTGGCCCACTGTTCTCTCCCGGGTCCCTCGAACCCCCGACTATGCGCCGTTCAGGATGAGAGGCAGATATAATCGTACATGTCAATACCACCACACCAGACAGTATTTGTCAAGGGGGTTGTGAGATGGAAATCCGCCACCGCTCAACGGTCAGGGCGCTGGCAGCGGGCTGGGCGTAGGCTTGGCTGGTGGCAGGGAAGGCTGAGTCAACTGCTGATGGCGTCGCCGGTCCCTGGAGCTTGACTATCTGTGGCCCTCGGAAGCCTCTGTCTTTGCCAGCTTGTCCAGCATAGCCACCGGCCTCCGACTGAAGAAGACTGCGCCTGCCTCAACCAGCACCACAAGGGAGATCACGATGAGGAACACGAAAATGAGAGGACAGCAGATCAGGATAATCACGTTCGCAAGCCTCTCAGGTATCGATTCCTTTTGTTGCCCGGTACTACTCATGACTCCCCCTATTTGCACATACTGTCCCTGTACGGCCATATCTTCCGGTATTATACCTGTTCGAGCCAGGCACAATGTATCGCTGCGTCGGCGGTACTGCCCGCAAAGGCTTCCAACTAACCCGGTCGGCTCAGCACAAACGGCGATTCCCTCTGTTGATCCGGGTTGATGAGGAACTGGGAAAGCAGCCTGTTGAATTCATCCGGCCGCTGCCTCTGCGGCGCATGGCCGCAGTCTGGGAAGATGTGCAGTTCGGAGTTCGGGATCATAAGATGGGCCAGCTCGGCCTGGCAGGCGGGTAGATAGCGATCGTGCTGCCCCCACATGATAATCGTCCTTGGCCTCAGCCCCGGAAGCCGGTTCAAGAAGAAACGATCGCCCCTCGGGGTGCGGGCTATCCTTGGGATACGCGCTCCATTGATCAGCTTCCTTGCTCCTCTGACTATATAGAGCGACACTTTGGCCTTTCCGTTCATTTCGCCCAGACCGGCGCAGTCCACCAGTGCCAGTTTCCTGACCCTCTCCGGGAACCTCAACGCGAAAGTGAGGACAACCATTCCACCAAGTGAGTGACCGACCAGATGCGCTCTGGAGATGCCCAGGACGTCCATGAAATCCGCCAGAAACGACACCGCCCACGGCAGAGAAAGGGGTGAGCCCAGAGGTTGGCTCAAGCCAAAGCCCGGCATATCCAAGGCGTAGACTCGGTACTGCCTGGCAAGGTAGGACACGTTCTCCTGCCATTCATGCCAGTCGTTTGCACTGCCATGGAGGAGAATAACGGGTTGACCCTCACCCAGGCATTTGTAGTGGATGCGCAACAACTGGACTTCCACCCAATGGCTTGGGATGTGAAGACGTTCCGGCGATTGCGCCTTTCTCCCGCCAGCCTGCACAGTAGACATCATGAATACCTCTGTTACCCGGTGATATTGCATCTATCGCCAGTATCACAGGCCGGTAAGCCATGACGCTATACGTAGAATCACTTAGGTTCGGCTTGTGGGGTCCACCTATTCCAGAGCAAGAGATAGTAGGCGATGAGGATGCTGCGATTCGAAGACTCATGAATGTGCAGAGGCATCTCTCAGCTTATTGATCGGATTTCAGCCGAAAGCACCGGTCACAGGGTCAGTGCTGTCCGGCGGAATTCCGCCACCAGCTTACATTCGGGCCATTTGCAGGTCTGGAGTTTCTTCTTGCCGGCACCAGCTTTGCTGTGCCTGTTGACATATGAGCACCTGGCAGTGCCATCCGGTTGAACCATCAGCGTGGCAAAATCAGCCACATGTTCACAATCCACCGTCGTCGCCGTCACTTGCCATTCCATACTGCCTCGCCTCAATACAGGATTTTCTACGCAATAGCCTTTAACCCAGCCAGCGCTTCCTTCTCTTGTAGTGCTTCACGTTACGGTAGCTCTTGGCTTCTCCGCGCACACCCAGCCCCATATAGAATTCCCTGACGTCAGCGTTCTGCCTGAGCTTCTCACAGGTATCGTCAAGGACGATTCGGCCGCTCTCCATCACATAGCCATGGTGAGCCAGCGACAGTGCGGCTCTGGCATTCTGCTCCACAAGGAGAATCGAAACCCCCTCTTCCTCATTGATCCTTTTCAGAATTCTGAAGATCTCTTCCACCAGCAGCGGCGCCAACCCCAGAGACGCTTCATCAACCAGCATCAGCTTGGGACGCGCCATCAATGCCCTGCCCACCACCAGCATCTGCTGCTCACCACCGGACAGGTAGCCGCTGGTCTGCTTCCGCATCTCTTTCAGCACCGGGAAGTACTCATATACCATGTCCAGATTCCTTCCAAGCCGCCCTCCACTCCCTGCGATGTAGGCCCCGGCTCGAAGGTTCTCATCAACCGTGAGGTGCTCCAGGACCAGCCTCCCCTCCATGATCTGGATGATCCCCATTCTGGCGATTTTCTGGGGGTCTCCGTTTTCGATCCTGACCCCCTCAAACTCGATGGAGCCATCGGTGACCCTTCCCTCTTCGGTTTTCAGCAGACCTGAGATGGCCTTGAGGGTTGTGCTCTTCCCGGCCCCGTTGTTTCCCAGCAGAGCCACCACGCTTCCCTTCTCAACCTGGAGCGAAACGCCTCTCAGCACCAGGATCACGCCCATGTACTTCACTTCGATATTGTTCAACTGCAGCAGCATGTCGTTCCCCTACACCAGTACGGCCGTTTCCTCGCCCAGGTATGCCTTTATGACCACGGGATCGCGCTTCACCTGGTCGGGGGCCCCCTCGGCGATCTTGCGCCCGAAGTCCAGGACCATGATTCGATCGGTAATATCCATCACCACCCCCATATCATGTTCGATCAGCACTATGGTGGTTCCCCTCTCTTCCTGCACGTCCAGGATGAACCTGGCCATGTCCTCCTTCTCCTCGGCATTCATGCCGGCCATAGGCTCATCCAGGAGCAGCAACTCCGGTTCCTGAGCCAATGCTCTCCCAAGGTCGATCCGCTTCCGGATGCCGTAAGGGAGGACGCCCACCACGGCCTTCCTCCACCGTTCCAGCTCCAGGAAGTCGATGATCTCTTCCACCACTCTGCGCTGTTCGACATCCTGCCGGTGCGGCCGGCCATAGTACAGGGCCTGCTCCACCCACGTGGAACGGAAGAAGAAATGCCTGGCGGCCATGAGGTTGTCCACCACCGTCAGCCCGGTATAGAGCTGTATGTTCTGAAAGGTCCTGCTCACGCCCATCCGGGCGATCTTGTCCGGTCGCAGTCTGCTGATCGGCTTCCCTTTGAAGTAGATATCGCCCTTTTGCGGCCGGTAGAAGCCGCTGATGCAGTTCAACGTGCTTGTCTTTCCGGCACCATTGGGCCCGATGATGCCAAAGATCTCACCTTTGGCGATCTCGCAGCTTATGCCTTGCAGAGCCTTTACCCCGCCGAAGCTCAGGTCAATACCATCGAGCTTCACTTCAACTTCTCTCTGAGCCACATCCGACATCTGACCGACTCCTTCAGTTTGCATGAGCACAGGACCGGTATCCGGCGACTACGTGTGCCCCCATCTCCTGTCCACGAATCTCTCACAGTCCGAGGGTAGAGCCCCTTTGGAGAGAAACTCGATCTCATCCATGCGCAGCTTGAATACATCCTGGCAACGCTTGTTGACCGCCTGGGACAAGGCGCTGCGATCAGCCCCGGCCAGGACTTCGATTCTGAGGATTATCCGATCCTTGTGTCCATCCAGAGCAAGGACCATCTGATAGTTGGCGATTTCAGGGAATGCCGACATGGCCTCATTCAGCTCCCTCAGATGGACAAACATCCCCTTGACTCGAAAATGCTGACCGACCATGCCCCTGATGCCGGTGATCCTGGGGGCACTCCTGCCGCATTTGCAGGGCTCATCAGTGTATGAAGCCAGGTCGCCGGTGCCGAAGCGGACCAGGGGGTAGACCGAGCTGAAGAGCGTCACGACCACCTGGCCAACCTCCATCGGCCCGACCTGCTTCCCCGTGTCCGGGTCAACAATCTCTACTACGCAGACTTCATCGTCGTAGTGATAACCCTCACCCCTGCCGCAAGTGTAGGCCACCGGTCCGGCGTCGGCCGTCCCGTAGCCGTCCCCCACAACCAACCCGTATTTCTCTTCAAAGACCTTCTTGAGGGTCTGAATGTGTCTCTCACCGCCACCAGGTACAAACTTCAGGTTGAGATCCTTTCGAACGTCATAGCCAAGCTCTTCCGCCTTTTCCAGAACAGTCATAACGAAACTGGGAAAAGCAAACATGGCCGTGGGACGCAGATCATGAAGCAGCTTGACTTGAAGCTCAGTCTGCCCGGTGCCTGCCGGGACCACCGTACATCCCATCAGGTCGAGAGCATCGGTCATACAAAGCCCGGCAGGAACCATATGATAGGCCTGTGACACGAGCACAACGTCACCGAACCTGGGGAACCCCCATCTGAGGAAAGACCTCAGCTGTGAGTGGATACGCTCGGGGCCCCACGCGTCGTAGATCGGTCCCGGCGAGACATAGACCCTGTCCAGGCTATTAAGCGGGACGGCCAGGAAACCCCCGAATGGAGGGCGAGCGCGCTGCAGTTCCACCAGTTCGTCCTTGGTTGTCACCGGCAACTTCTCAAGATCCCTGACGGTTCTGATGCCGGAGGGTGAAATCCCGGCATTGTCAAAAATTCCCTTCACAGCGGGCGAGTTCTTGCAGGCATACCGAATCTGCTTCTGCAGCCTCATGTTGAGCTGTTCCAGCCTCTCGTCCGGAGGCAGCTTCTCCTTCTGTTCATCGTAAAGGGCCAGCAACTCCTCACGATTCGATGGTGTTCGCATATCTGACCTCTCTTGCCGCGTTCCGCCGATCATTTTGATCCGCTTCTTTGCAGGCTTCTAGATTCTCCGAATTTGTTTCAGACCGAACAGGCCATTCGGCCTGATCATCAGGATAACCACCATCAGGATAAAAGGCAGGACTTCTCTGAATGCAGTGACGTGCGGGTCTATGTAAGTGCCGCTCAGGGTCTCGACCAGGCCAATGATGATGGCCCCGATAAAGGCTCCGGGAACCGATTCTATCCCGCCGAGCAGGAGCACCGGCAGGGCTCTCA
>CAYYWI010000067.1:0-12359 GCA_964475375.1 uncultured Dehalococcoidia bacterium | reverse complement strand
CGAAAAAGTCCGCTGAAAAGAACTTTGCAGGTCAAACTGCGGAAGTTGGGCTAGCAGTTCGGGGAAACATGTCAGAATCTGGAAAAGGAAAAGGAGTCTCTTCATTGAACAAGCTAAAGCTAGTTACAATGGCATTCATGATTGCGCTACTCATTGCAGTCAGCACAGCAAGCCTCGCTACCGCGGCTCCCGCGTCCGGGGAAGACCCATCGGCAAGTCAGTTCATCGTCAATCCCTCAGATTACGACATCTCTGATCTGACCTGCAGCAAAGTCAACGCACGCCAAGCGGCTGAAAGCTGGCGGCGTGCCATGGGGTTCAACGGCAATGCAGATGAGTTGAAGACCTACTATCTGCTCAACGGGCAGAACTTGATAGTGTCTCCTGGCACAGATGTCGAATTGCGACGTGCGGTGGGTGAGGACGGTAATGTCAAGTTGGACTTCTCCATCAGCACTCCACAGTTCAGTACACCAAAGGCTGGCGTCATACAAGCCGCGGCTCCGTATGACCAGGTAGTGGCTCACGAAGCCTTCGCTCGACTCGAGGATAGCCACGGGTGGATGGACATGGCCTACATATTGCATAAGGTCGGGGACGACGGCAACTGCGATGAGGACTTCTACACACTGCAGAACTGGGCAACTGCTTGCGCCAAGCGGTGCCATTCGTGGGATTCAGGCAGAATCAACAAAGCCTGGGTCAACTGCCAGAAGAAGGACGGTAGTTGCGATATGAATTGGTACGATTGGTGCCCGAGATCGGATTCAACTGTCCCCGTACCCGGAACATCGACTACAGTCGGTCTTAACGTGTGTGGTGTGATTTTGTCACAGACCTACACGCAATGTGAGACCTGGGACATCACGAAGTACGAGGAAGCTGGCAGATTCGAGAACTGCTGGAAAGGCAGCGCCTATAAGTCAGAGCGCGAGGTCGCGTATATGGCAGGCATATGGGTGACCCAAGGTGGTTGGCCTATTTGGAATTTGCGGTATGGTTACAGTTGGCCCTAGAATATTGAGCTGACGCGAAAAAGAGGTTGGGATGAGCAAGTTAAGACTGCTGTTGGTCTATCTCTGTGCTGCACCGGTACTGCTCTGTGCGGCATGTGTAAGCCGTAGTGTTGTTCACGAGGTCAGTGTCAAAGAGGCCGAGGACGTTCTGAATCAGGCAGTAGCCTGCGTAGCGGCCCGGGACCTGGACGGACTGTGTGAGTTGAGCGGCTCGGCGCTCATGTGTGAGAGTGAATGGAGAAGCGCAGGAGAATGGAATACGGCCCCTGTCGATCCGCCGGCAGTTGTTGACACCTACTTGCTACCTACAGAGCATTACGGTAACGGATCAATGTCCACCGGTGGTCGAGTACTGGTCCTGGAGGGAAGCGATGCCCTGGGAAAGCCCTATCGAAGTGAGTTCCTGGTCTTCGACTCAGGACAGGAGAAAGGGGTCGTAGCCCTCGACGTGGTCTACTGGGCAGGTATCAGCATTGGGAAGACTGACGACCAAGGCACAGGAAGAACTCCAGACCTACCGGCGAATGAAGTATAGCAGACAAGTTGGTTGGCCCCGATGAGGAGATGTAAGAGAGTACAAACCCTCAGGGGACTGGTGCTGAATAGTGTCTGGGCAGTCCTTCTCTCAATCCTGATCATTGGGCTGGCAGGGCAAGCTACAGCTGCCCTGCCAGCCCCTGGAATACGTGAAGAACTCCTTGAAAGCGACAGGTACATGCCACAGGAAATCCTTGTCAAGTTCAAGGAGGTAGTCGAACCCGAAACAATAGCCCGCGTTGTTGCCAAATACCAAATGACAGAGTCGCCCATGAGTTCAGGGGCAGACTTCAAACGGCTGATGATCCCAACGGGAAAGACCGTCATGCAGATGATACACGTCCTCAGAAAGTACCCGGAAGTTGAGTACGCCGAGCCGAACTATCTTGCCCAGGCATGTTCCATACCCAATGATCCCTATTACCCCCTTCAGTGGAATTTGGACAACGCTCAGTATGGCGGGATCAACATGGAAGGTGCTTGGGAAATGGAGACTGGTAGTCCCAACGTCATAGTAGCTATCCTGGACACTGGCGTGGCCTACGAAGACTACAACGGATACCACCTTGCGCCGGATCTGGCGCAAACCCACTTCGTTCCTGGCTACGATTTCGTAAACGACGATGCCCATCCCAACGACGACAACGGCCACGGTACTCACATCGCAGGCATCATTGCCCAGAGCACAAACAATGGCATAGGGGCCGCAGGAATAGCCTTCAACTGCTCCATCATGCCGATCAAGGTACTGGGGAAGTACTCCGAGGGGACCTGTGCTGATGGGGTAGCCGCTCTTCGATGGGCCGTGGACCACGGAGCAAATGTTATCAACCTCAGCCTCACCAGCAGCGAGCCGTCACAGGCATGGAGGGATGCCTTGGCATATGCTTATGAAAGAGGCGTCACCGTAGTCGCAGCAGCAGGGAACGAAGGATCAGGTCAAGTTGAATATCCCGCGGCGTACAACGACTATGTTATGGCTGTGGGAGCCACGCAATATGACGAGAGTGTAGCATCCTATTCTAATTGGGGCACTGCCCTGGATCTAGTAGCTCCCGGGGGCAATGTAGTGGTCGATCAGAACGGCGATGGCCACGACGATGGGATTGTGCAGCAGACCCTCAGTCCCAACAGCCTCAGCGATTTTGAATATCGATCGGTGCACGGCACCTCCGAGGCAGCTGCTCACGTCTCAGGAGTTGCTGCGCTATTGATATCTCACGGGGTGACTAATCCAAGGGACGTGAGGGGTGCCCTGCAGCAAACTGCAGAGGATCATGGTGCTCCAGGCTGGGACGAGCGATACGGTTGGGGGACAATAGACGCGGCAGCCGCTCTCCGCTGGACGCCCAACACCAACAACCCGCCGGTGGTGGGGGTGGTGAATCCGTCCAATGGCGTTGAGGATGTCCCCTTGCCTATGACCTGCACTAGCGCTTGGGATCCCAACTCCAACCACCTGATATACAAGTGGGATTTTGGAGATGGTACCACAACCAGAGCCGGTGTACCCACCACAACTCATACCTATACCACTGGGGAACCGGGTGCTAGTGTGAAATACACTGTGACTCTGGTGGTCAACGATGGCCACCTGGATTCCACCCCAGCAACCACTACTGCAACTATCGCTGGTGTAAATGATAGCCCAGTGGCCAAAATAGGAGCTGGCTCCATAGTAGCTACCGCCGGTGCAAATGATAGCCCGGCGGCTCAAACAGGAACTGGCCTCACCGGGATGATAAATGAGCCCCTCACCTTCGATGCTTCGGCTTCCAGCGATGAGGAGGGTATTGCGTGCTACACTTGGGATTTCGGTGATGGGATAGAGGAGACAGTGACCGCGCCAACCACCGTGCATACTTACTCAAAGGCCGGCACGTTCTCGGTCTCTCTGACAGTGACTGACACATATGGAACCATTGCAGTCAGCCAATGTGAAGCCCTTGTGACAGATGATCCGGCCGAAGGGGGTGGACCCGCCAGCGGATTCACAGGAAGGTCTCTCCTTCTACTCGGGATTGGAGGAGCCTGTACAGCCCTTCTTGCTGTCCTCAGCGCAGTGTTTATCGTGTTGATTCCTAGGCTCCGAAAGAATGGTGAAAAAGCGAAACATGCGGAATTGGGAGCACCCACGATTACTGAGTAGAGCGGAGACCTCAGTGTGGGAGCCATTTCGGTAATTGAAGCGCCATACTGACGGACTCAAGTGAATGAGGTGGCGCCACCGTACAAATGAGAGCAGAATAGCTTGGAGCATAGCAAGCTGTGGCTGGCTGGGGGACAGCAAGGAGAATAAGAGAATGATACGTAGATCCACACTGCTGGGCAGTCTAGCACTGCTCCTTCTCTGCATGATGCTTCCGGGGCTTGTTGGATGTGGCGAGGAAGAGACCAAGACACTCTCAGTTGAGGGTAGCCCAGCCTGCCAAGACATTCTGACACTCCTGGCTCTCGACTTCAATGCCAGCAACACCAGCGATTATGTGGTGACGATCCCTGATGGCATCGGGTCAGGTGATGGGATTGAGAAGGTGGGAAGGGGTGAAATCGTGCTGGCCAGAGTAGAACGTCCTATCACGGAGTCTGAAACAAGCCAATACGGAGCAATGGAGTACGCGCCGTTTGCCAGGGATATGGCAGTTTTCGCGGTTTCGGAGGATGTCACGATAACTGGTTTGACCGGGGAGCAACTAGCCAAGATCTTTTCGGGCGAAATCACCAACTGGTCAGAGGTGGGTGGTACTGAGCAAGCCATAGATGTATACGTCAGAGACAATAGCGATTCCGCGCTCGGTATCATCAAAGACAACATCGCTGCCTTTTCAGAACTCAAGTTCACTGGCACAACGGTATACCGCGATTATGACATGATCACTGCCCTTGAAGAACACGAAGGTGCCATTGGCTGGTGCACCGCCTCCGCACTGGCAGGGGGCACGGCTAAGGCCATCTGCATTGATGGGATGGATCCCACAGCCACAGATGCAGCGACGGGTGCCTACGGACTGATTGCAGAGTACGCCTTTGTGTACAAGGACACCAAGCTGAACAACATAGCTAGGGCATTTATGGATTACGTCCTCTCAGCTGACGCCTCCTCAATACTGGAAGGCGCAGATCTTCTGCCAGTGACAGACTCAAGGCAGAAGCAGACTGGCCAGACTCCGCTCTTCGAGACTGCTGCAGCACTGATATCGTTGGGATCGACTCCATGCTGACATGCCAGATTGTCACCCTGGTCCCAATACTTCACTCTAATATCCTGACTCTTTTCGACATACTGGTGCAAGGCGATCTGCCAGATTGGGGCTGGACCAGCAAGCTGCAGCTTGACACCGCCGACGGGGATGTCATTCACTATCTTCCCATGCATCCTTCTGGGGCTGAGGAAGCCGCCGGAGGACTCTGCTGCGCCACACAGTAGCATGATCCGCTTCTCCAACGTGCTGTGGGCGCCACTACTGCGTATAGAGGTCCTTGCGCCTGTCCTCAAGAACAGCCATCGAGCGCCTTACCTCACCGACCCTGCTCTTCTGAATCTCTGCAAAGAGGAGCTGTTCGCCGACCTCCGATGCCGAAGCCACGACCACGCCATACGGATCGACGACTCGACTCGAGCCACAGAACCAGAGATCGCCGTCTACTCCTGCCCTGTTTGCGCCAACGACGTACAGAAGATTCTAGTAAGGTTGGGCTGCGCCCACCTTCCGTAATCCCTCTCTCTATCATGCCCAAACCCTCTGTATCCTAGGCTGCGTCCGCCTTCCGTCTCAATTGCCGCCACCGTAAGATGGCCCGCTGGTGGCAATCTCCGTGCTCATCTGATACCATTTCGTCGTCTGCCGCCAACTTCACGATCGTTACCTGATCGCGCGGGTTACTCTGGAAATGCCTCAATATCGACGAGCGAGAGCCGAAGGCGCCACCTACTTCTTCACCGTCGTGACGCATCGGCGCCAGCCGGTTCTCTGTCTGCCAGAGACCCTGGATGCCATAAAAGCTGTGTTCCGCGAAGTGGCACAGAGGCATCCCTTCCAGGTTGATGCCTGGGTTGTGTTGCCCGATCATCTGCATTGTGTATGGATTATGCCTGAAGGAGACAGCGACTACTCACTGAGATGGGCCATGGTGAAGAAAGAGCTGACGAAGCGGCTCGGCCCGTCTTTCGCCCCCGGCATCGCCCCGGGCCCTTCCAGGCAACGCCGCCGCGAGGGGACGCTATGGCAGCGCCGATTCTGGGAGCATCAGGCAAGGGATGACCAGGATTACCGCGCTCACGTCGAGTACATCCACTTCAACCCAGTGAAGCACGGCCTGGCGAAAGCACCCACGGACTGGTCATGCAGCAGCTTCATGAGGTGGGTGGCCCGAGGCGTGTACGAGGAGGATTGGGGGAGTAGCCGTACGGTTGCGTTTCCCGAGGGTTTCGCCGGAGAATAGGGAGACGTATTGGTGGGCATAGCCCACCCTACGGAACTACAGGCTCCAGTGACCACCAATCCCACATGGCACCCGTTCCGCCCGCGCCTCCGGATTGCCCCCTTCGCCCAATGATCGTAGAATGAAGCAAGCCAGCATGAAGCCCCGGATCGCAGAACAGGAGATTGCATCATGACCACAGCTTATTCCACAACCATAGCCGGTGAACTCGGCGTTGCAGAGACTCAGGTCAAGGCCGTCGAAGCCCTGCTCGCCGAAGGCGCCACCGTCCCCTTCATCGCCCGCTACCGGAAGGAGATGACCGGCTCGCTGGACGAGGTGGCCATCACTACCGTGCGTGATCGCCTGGCCCAGATGGCCGAACTGGACAAGCGGCGAGAGGCCATCCTGAAGTCCCTGGAGGAGCGAGGGTTGCTCACCGACGAGCTGAAGGGTGCCGTTGCCGGGGCGCAGACCATGTCCACTCTGGAGGACGTCTATCTGCCGTTCCGCCCCAAGCGCCGCACCCGCGCCACCGTGGCCAGGGAGAAGGGGCTGGAGCCGCTGGCCAAGACGGTCCTGGCGCAGGATGCAACCGTTGACCCTCTGAAGGAGGCTGAGGCTTTCGTCAATGAAGAGTTGGCAGTGCCATCCGTTGAAGAGGCGCTGGCCGGTGCGCGGGATATCATCGCCGAATGGGTGAACGAAGACGCCGAAACGCGCCGGACGATGCGGGATCTGTTCGCCCACCAGGGCGCCT
This sequence comes from uncultured Dehalococcoidia bacterium, assembly GCA_964475375.1. Classification (GTDB taxonomy): domain Bacteria; phylum Chloroflexota; class Dehalococcoidia; order UBA2247; family RBG-13-53-26; genus JAFGCL01. The sequence goes on along the minus strand of CAYYWI010000067.1, from coordinate 5,624 downwards.
TTCGCTGCAAGGTAGCCAAGGACAAGGAGAAAGAAGGCGCTAAATATCGTGATTACTTTGATTGGCAGGAGCCGGTGACCAAAGCCGCCGGGCATCGCATCCTGGCCATGCTGCGCGGCGAGGCCGAAGGGTTCCTGAAGCTCACTATCCGGCCGGAGGATGAGAAGGCGCTTTCCATCCTGGACCCGCGCTTCGTGAAAGGCACCAGCCCGTCATCGCAGCAGGTCTCCGAAGCGGTACGTGACAGCTACTCACGGCTGCTGGCGCCTTCCATAGAGACCGACATCCGCCAGGAAGCCAAGGAGCGCGCCGATGACGAGGCCATCCGGGTGTTCGCCCGCAACCTGCGGGAATGTCTCATGGCCTCCCCCCTGGGACAGAAGGCCGTGCTGGCTATGGACCCCGGCTACCGCACCGGCTGCAAGGTCGTCTGCCTCGACCGCCAGGGCAAGCTGGTACACCACACCACTGTCTTTCTAGCGCAGTCCGAGAAGCAGGCCGCCGAAGGGGGGAAGACGCTTCAGGAACTGGTGCAGCGTTTTTCTATCGAAGCCATCGCCATCGGCAACGGCACGGCCAGCCGGGAGACAGAGGCGGCGGTGCGATCCCTGGACCTGCCGAAGTCCATCCCGGTGGTCCTGGTGAATGAGAGCGGCGCTTCCATTTACTCGGCTTCAGAGGTGGCCCGCGAGGAGTTCCCCGATCAGGACGTGACGGTGCGCGGATCGGTTTCCATCGGCCGGCGTCTCATGGACCCGCTGGCGGAACTGGTGAAGATCGACCCGAAGTCCATCGGCGTCGGACAGTACCAGCACGATGTCGAGCAGGGCAAGCTGAAGGGCAGCCTGGATGACGTGGTGATGAGCTGTGTGAACGGGGTGGGCGTGGAGGTGAACACAGCCAGCAAGGAGTTGCTGACCTATGTCTCCGGGCTCGGACCCGCGCTGGCCAGGAATATCATCGTCTATCGGGACCAGAACGGCCCGTTCAAGAGCCGGCAAGAGCTGAGGAACGTGCCCCGCCTGGGGCCCAAGGCTTTCGAGCAGTCCGCGGGCTTCCTGCGCATCCGCGATGCCGAGAACCCGCTTGACCGCAGCGCTGTTCATCCGGAGAGCTATGCCATCGTGGATAGTATGGTTGCCGACCTCCACTGCTCCGTGGCCGATCTGATCGGGAGCCGGGAACTGCGTGGGAAGATTGACCTTGGCAAGTATGTCTCAGACAAAGTGGGCCTGCCCACGCTCACCGACATCCTGGATGAGCTGGCTAAGCCGGGGCGCGACCCGCGCGTCCAATTCGAGGCCTTCGCCTTTGCCGAGGGTGTCAACAAGATCGAAGACCTGCAGCCGGGCATGAAGCTGCCGGGGATCATCACCAACGTGACCAACTTCGGGGCCTTCGTGGACATCGGCGTGCACCAGGACGGGCTGGTGCATGTGAGCCAGCTTTCCAACAGTTTTGTGAAGACGCCCACCGACGTGGTCAAGGTGCAGCAGAGGGTCACCGTGACCGTGCTGGAGGTGGACAAGGAGCGCAACCGCATCTCGCTTTCCATGCGCCAGGACCCGCAGGCAGCCAAACAGCCCGCTGCTCCGCCGGAGAAGAAGGCTTCACCTCAAAAGATGGTCAGCCCGACGCAGCGTCCAGCACCGCGGCGCGCTCCCAACTGGTTCCTGGATGCCCTGGAGAAGGCGGAGCGTGAGAAGAAGTCGCGGTAGCCGCATGCATTCCTTCCACTATTGCATTGTGTCTCAAAAAGAACGATGAATCTAACACGCAGGCGGGAACCCAAGAAGGGATCCGACGTGGATTCCGTGTCGAGCACGGAATGACATCTTATCCTACAAAGCAACTGGGGTGCTATTCCCGCGGAAGCGGGAATCCAGGATCGTGGCTGTCGGGTCAGGTCGGGAGACCTGACACCCACAGGAAAGAACGATGAATCAAAACTGTCATTCCCACAACAAAGGGGAATCCAGAAACTGGAAGCGGTCCATATCATGGATCAGTGGACTGTCATTCCCGCTCATGCGAGGGTGTCAAGCACGGGACGGGAGAGAGAATGGACAGGGGCCAGGGTGGCCGGAGCGAAGCGAACCCCCAGACTTGGGAGACAGAGAGAGGCTTCTCCCCTTGCATTATTCACTACCCCAAAATGCCCCAGGAGCGGGGGACAAGCGTTTGAAGATCGATTGCATGCTGAACTGACAGAAGAGGGCTGAGGACATGGTCAAAGGAAATCTCGCTTACAACATCGGGGAGTCCCTTCAATCATGAGGGCCGGCATCATCTCCATCGGCACAGAGCTGATGCTGGGAGAGGTGGTGGACACCAACTCTTCCTACATTGCCTCACAGTTGCCTCTGCTGGGCCTCGACCTTCAGGCAGTGATTACGGTCTCCGACCGCATCGAGGAGTTGGTTGAAGCCTTTCAACAAGCCTGGAAGCGATTCGACATAGTATTTGCCACTGGCGGCCTGGGGCCGACCCAGGATGACCTGGCCCGTGAGGCCATCGCTCAACTATTGAGTGAGCAAATGACTGTCTCGCCGGAGCTTGAGAAGGACCTCCGTGCCATATTCGCAGCCATGGGCCGGGCTATGGCGCAGAGCAATATCAAGCAGGCAACCCTGGTTCCATCTGCGCGGGCGATTCCAAACTCCAGAGGAACTGCTCCCGGTTGGTGGGTGGAGAGAGACGGCAGAGTCATTGTCGCCATGCCGGGACCGCCTGTTGAGATGCAGCGCATGTGGGACATGGAAGTAATGCCCAGGCTCCGAGCCAGGGTTCAAGGCGAAGTGGTTGTACTCAGGACATTGAAGTGCTTCGGCCTGTCCGAATCCGAGGTGGGAGAGAGAGTTGCTCCGGTGTTCGCCATGGATAATCCAACTCTCGGCATCTATGCCAAGCCCGATGGAATTCATCTCAGGCTGATAGGCAGGGCTTCTTGCCAGGAAAAGGCGGCTGCCTCGATTGCTGAAGCTGAAGGCATGCTGCGCGGCGTTCTTGCTGAGCAAATCTGGGGCACTGATACCGATACTCTGGAAAGCGCCGTCGGTAAGCTGCTGGTGAGCAGGCATCTGACCCTGGCCACCATGGAGTCATGCACCGGAGGATTGCTGGCCAGCACCATCACCGACGTTCCGGGCAGTTCCGTTTACTTCAAGGGAGGATTCGTATCCTACATCAATGAGGTGAAGATTGCTTTAGGTGTTGATCCTGCCATCATTGAACGGCATGGTGCGGTCAGTCGTGAAGTAGCTGAGGACATGGCGCAGGCCGTGCGGCAAAAGCTCAAGGCGGACATCGGGATTGGTATCACCGGGGTAGCCGGCCCGGATGCCCTGGAGGGAAAACCGCCTGGACTGGTCTACATTGCCTTGGCTGACGCGGAGATGGTTCAATCGTTCGAAGGCCGCTACCCGCCTCTCCGAATTGATGTGAAGCGGCGGGCTGTCACTCACGCACTGTTTGCACTGTACCGTAAGCTGACAATGGGGTGAGGCTCTCGTTAAACCCCTGTACCAACAAGCCTTGGCTCTTTGCAGTACCGCTTTGTGGTCAATCTTCGCCGGACTTGCTCTCCGACCCCAGAAGCGCCAGCCGCACACCCACCAGCACGGCAAGCAACCCGGCGGCACCGAATATGCTCCATAGCCACCAAGAGACCTGGGTTTGCTTGGAAGCAAAAATAGCCGTTATCTCCATCGGGCCATCTATGGTTATAGTCATTCTCTCGTCATTGCCCTTTACGTCGCCACTCCAGGACTTGAACTTGTACCCTTCGCTGGCTACGGCTTGCAGGGTTATCTCTGTGCCCATCGTGTAGCCTCCCGAGGATGCAGGCCCGGTAAACTCCACGGTGCCGCCTGCGACAGGATTGCAGTTAATCGTGATACAGGGGTCGAAAACTGCCGTAATATTCTTCTCTGCGTCCATAGTAAGCGTGATAACAGGGTCACTCCCGCTCGCGTCACCCGACCAATGGCTGAACACATATCCCGGCGCTGCCACTGCATACAACTTTATTTCCTGGTTTATCTGATAGCCCTCGGAAGACTGCGCAGGGTCGAGAGTTACCACTCCACTCCCATCATCCTTTGCGCCTGCCATGACCTTCAACAAGGGGATTGGTATGAAGTTCACTGCAATATTGCGTGGCATATCCATCACCAGGTTCACAGTGTGCTGCGTGGCATCTGATACTCCGGCTACATCGCCGGTCCACTTGTCGAAAACGTAACCTGTATTGGGTCGGGCTGTCAGGCTGATAACTGTACCGAGGGCATACCCGTTCGTGGTCAAAGGCGGGTTCACTTCCACCACACCGCCATTGCTGAACATCTGTTGAATGGTCAGCAATGGATTGAAAACTGCAGTTATGGTTTTGCTTCTGTCCATGGCTAATGTCATGATCGGATTGGTGCCGGTCAAGTCACCTTGCCAGTGGCTGAAAACGTATCTGTCGTTCGGGCTGGCCGTAACAGAAACCAACTGGTTTGTGGTGTAATCCGACTGGTTGGGGCTCAGAACAACGGAGCCACCGCCAGAAGGGAGAACGGTCACTCCAACCTTGTGACGAACCTGCGATGCTGAGAAATTCGCGGTGATCGACCTGGGTCCCGTCATGGCTATGGACACAGCGCTTTGCGTCACGTCAGCAATGCCGGCTACATCTCCAGTCCACTTGCTGAAAACGTGTCCGACAGAAGGTCGGGCAACCAGAGTTACAACTGTACCGGGGGTATAGTCACCGGAGCTCGAAGATGGGATCACTTCCACCGTGCCTCCTCCGCTTGGAGTGTGCTGAACGGTCAGGATGGGATTAAACACAGCAACTATGCTCTTGTTTCCATCCACGACCAATGTTGTGCTTTGACTGGTGCCAGTGAGGTCACCTTCCCAGTGACTGAAAACGTACCCCTCTTTTGCACTCGCGGTGATAGAGACCTGGTCATTCTTTGAGTACCGCGTTTGTTTCGGGCTCAGAGTGATCGTCCCGCTACCGGACGGTTGAACAGCGACCGCGATCTTGTACCCTCTTAATGATGATTCCACAAAGACTGCAGTAATCGACTTAGAATCCGTCATAACAACATACAGGATGCTTTCTGTCACATCCGGGACGTCAGCCACGTCTCCCGTCCACTGCTCAAACTCATAACCCGTGGATGGCCTGGCTGTCACAATCACAGTCTCATCGGGCTCATAGTAGTTGTCCCCGTAGTCCGGATATATCGCGACTGAGCCGGCATCCTCTGGCTTGCCGACGACCGTCAGCTTCTTGTTCCGTCAACCGCATGTCGTCGCAGGAATCGCCAAGGACGATACCAGGACTACCATCAGCGCGATAATCATGGAAAGACAGAGATGAAGCAGTCTGCTGTTGACCTTCATGATACCCACCTGTTTTTAGTCGTTAGTGTAATACATCCTATATGATTTGACAATATTTCTTTTCGCGTGTCCCCCGTGTGCATCATCCATGTGCATCCTGTCAGATTTATTCAGGGATTAAAAAGGAATAGTGGATGACAAACAGGCTATCGATGAACTGCTGCCGAGGGCTAAACTCCACCAAGCCGAGGCGGCTCTTCACAACTCAGGCGGGCGTGCTGTTGTCC
>CAYYWI010000066.1:4040-12545 GCA_964475375.1 uncultured Dehalococcoidia bacterium | reverse complement strand
GGTAGAGGCTGTGGTCGAAAAGCAGAAGATCGCCTCTGCTGCGGGAGATATGGATGTAATTGCTTTTGCCCAGGATGGTGACCAGGCTTTCGCGCTCGTCTTCTTCATCCGCCAGGGCCGGCTTGTGGGCAGGGAACCCTTTACTCTGGCCGGGGCGCGGGATGAGACCCCCTCGCGTATCATGACCAACTTCGTGCAACAGTTCTACAGTTCAGCCACCTATGTTCCGAAGAGAATCCTCATGCAACATCCATTGGAGGATGCATCAATCCTGCAGCAATGGCTGGAAGGAAAGAGAGGTAAGAAACTGGAGCTGCAGGTTCCACAAAAAGGAATAGGGAAGGAACTGGTAGACATGGTGGCTGACAATGCCCGGGAAGGCATGGAACAATCGAGGATAAGGTCCATTGCTGAACCGGAGGTTCTGACCATTGCGCTGGAGGAACTGCAGAAGATGCTCTCTCTCCCGGCTCTTCCACAGAGGATCGAATGTTATGACATCTCCAATATACAGGGCACCTCGGCAGTCGGCAGCATGGTGGTATTTGAGGGAGGATTGCCCAGGAAGTCTCATTACCGGCGTTTCCAGATCAGGACGGTAGCCGGAGCGGATGACTACGCCATGCTCCAGGAAGTGCTCGAGAGGCGTTTCAAGAGAGCTGCAAAGGAAGTTGGCGATGGCAGTGCCTGGGCTGCTCTTCCTGACTTGGTGCTCATTGATGGAGGGAGAGGACAGTTGAATGCTGCGCTGGGAGCCATGGAGGAGGTGGGGGTTGGCTCTATTGCCTGTGCCAGCATAGCCAAGGAGGAGGAAGCCGTCTTTGCGCCGCATTTGGCCCAGCCGATCGTACTTCCGCGGGAGTCCCCCGCCCTCCGTCTCCTGCAAAGGGCCAGAGACGAAGCCCATCGCTTTGCTCTGGGCTATTACCGGAAGGTGCACCGCAGGCATACATTTGCCTCCTCCCTGGATGGGATACCCGGAGTTGGTGCAAAGCGGAAGCGCGCACTCCTGAGACGATTCGGCTCTGTAGCGGCAATGAGGCAGGCGTCCTTGGAGGAGCTGGAATCAGTTGAGGGAATGACCGGATCGGCAGCGCGGAAGCTGAAGAATGCCTTTGACGGGTTGAGTACGACATGACCGCACGCGGTATTCCTCGTGATTCATGAATGTCGGAACGTCCGGCTCGGTCCCATCGTGCTGATGCGCTTTCTCGACTGCTTTGTAGTTGCATTGTTACCCCGGTTATGCTAAATTAGCCGTGAACACGGCTCAAGGGTAGAGTGGGTGTTATCCCACTCTTTTTGGTTAAAAATGGGCTGTTAGAGAGTGGATGACGGAAGACTCAGAATGGAAGGGCTGGTGAGGACATGAAGACTGAGTTTGTAATTGCTCTTACCCAGCTGGCTGCCGAAAGGAACCTGCCTAAGGAAGTCATCCTCAGGACCATGGAGTCAGCCCTGGTCCCCATCTTCAGAAAAACCAGTTTCGCGCCGGACCAGGAAATATGGGTCAGGATCTCGTCACAGACCGGCGAGGTCAAGGTATATGCCAAGAAAGCTGTAGTGAAGAGGCGTAGGGATCCACGCCTTGAGATGCTGTTGTCCGAAGCCAGAAAACACAAGGCGGATGCCCAGATAGGGGACGTCCTTGAAGTAGAAGCTACCCCATCCGACGCCGGGCGCATTGCAGCCCAGACAGCCAAGCAGGTCATCCTGCAGCGGCTGCGCGAGGCGGAGCGCGATGCCATTTTCGGCGAGTATGCCGACAAGGAAGGGGACATCGTCAGCGGAGCTGTGCATGCCATCGAAGCCAAGCATATTGCTGTCGATCTAGGAAAGGCTGAAGGGATACTTCCTCAAGCCGAGCAGATGCCGGCGGATCACTATCGAATAGGGCAAAGGCTCAAGTTCCACCTCATGAAGGTGTTGCGGACAGCGAGGGGCACCCAGTTGGTCCTGTCCCGGACTCATCAGAATTTCTTACGCCGGCTCTTCGAGCTTGAGGTTCCCGAGATATTCAACGGCACCGTAGAGATCAAAGCGGTAGCGCGCGAACCGGGCGTGAGAAGCAAGGTGGCCGTGGCCGCTCGCCAGGAAGGTGTGGATGCAGTGGGGTCCTGTCTCGGACTTCGCAGCATCAGGATACAGAACATCAGCAAAGAGCTCAGCGGAGAGAAGATAGACGTCATACAGTGGCATGCCGACCCGAGTGTTTTCATCGGCAATGCGCTGAGCCCGGCGACGACAACGTCAGTTGAAATCAAGGGTGAAGAGAAGTGTGCCAATGTTGTCGTGCCCGATAAGCAGCTTTCCCTGGCCATTGGCAAGGGAGGACAGAATGCTCGGCTGGCGGCGAGACTCACCGGTTGGCGGATCGACATTAAGAGCTCGTCGATGGTCGAAGGCGCAGCGCCTCCGAAGGTAGAAGAAGCTCCCAAGGCCGAGGAAGTGGTGGCTGCTGAGGCGGTTGTGGTGCCGGAGTCGGCGATTGAGGTCATCGAAGCGCCGCCCGAAGCCGCGGCGCCAGCTCCTGAGCCTCTGGTGGCGACACCTGAGCCCGAACCTGCCGCTGCTGCCGTTCCGGAACCGGTAAAGGCTGAAGAGAAACCAGAACCTGCGGCAAAGGAAGCCGAGGCTGTGGCCTCTCCGGTTGAGATGCCGGCAAAAGCGCCTCCGGAGGTCAAGCACGAAGAAAAACCCGGGGTTCCGGCGGAAGCTGCGCCGAGAACCTATACTTTCGAGGAAATACTCTCTGAACTGGAGGCTATTCCGGAGCGTCGAGGCAGAACTCGCTATGCTGAAGAGAAGATGGGCATACTATCCGATCCCAAATCTAAGAAGAGTAAGAAGACTGGCACCGGAAAGGATGAGGAGCCCGGCGGGAAACCCAAAGTCAAGAAGGGAATAAAACGACGCGTTACCATTGATGATGAAGACCTTGAAGAAATCTAGTGGTAAGTCGCAGCAGCCGACGTTGAAACATGTTCCTCAGAGGACCTGCATTGCCTGCCGTGAGGTGAGACCGAAGCGGGATTTGGTGAGGCTGGTGTATGGCTCCGATGGCCTGGTCCAGGTAGACGCATCGGGCAGGAAACCCGGGAGGGGTGCATATATCTGTCGCTCACCCGAGTGCTGGCAGAAAGGTGTCAGCAAAGGGAAGTTGGAACATGCTTTGAAGAGCAGTATCGGCTCGGAGAACCGGGCCGGGCTTATCAAGCTTGGAACTGCGATTCGCGGTGGTGAAGCAGCACCATCCCAGACGGGAGTAGTTAGTTAATGGCGAAGAGTGCCCCAAGTCACGGTTCCCCCTCCAAGGGCGAGCACAAGATTGAGCTTCCACCTACAATGACCGTGAAGCATCTGGCGGACGCACTGGGCGTCAGCGGTGTGGAAGTAATCAAGCAGTTGATGCAGAACGGCGTCATGGCCGGCATCAATCAGGCTATTGATTTCGACACGGCAGCAGTCATTGCTTCTGATCTTGGCTACGAGGTAGTTGAGAAGGCCCAACCCGAAGTTCCGGCTGTGACTGGCGAGGAAGCGGATAAGGGGAACCAGCAACCCCGCCCGCCGGTGGTGACTGTCATGGGGCACATCGACCACGGCAAGACCAAGCTCCTGGATGCTATTCGTCAAGCGAATGTTGTGGCCTCTGAAGCCGGCGGCATAACGCAGCACATCGGTGCTTACCAGGTGGAGACCCACGGGCGGAAGATAACTTTCCTGGATACTCCCGGCCATGAGGCTTTCACGGCGATGCGGGCCAGGGGTGCCAAGGTGACTGATGTTGCCGTGCTCGTAGTTGCAGCCGACGACGGTGTGATGCCGCAGACACTCGAGGCCCTGGACCATGCCAAGGCAGCCGGCGTGCCTGTCGTGGTGGCTTTGAACAAGATCGACAAGCCCGGGGTGAATATAGACAGAGTCAAGCAGCAATTGGCCGAGGCCGGGCTGGTGGTGGAAGAGTGGGGTGGCAACACCGTCTGTGTTCCGGTGTCAGCCAAGATGAAGCAGGGTATCACTGATCTTCTGGAAAGCATTCTGGTGGTGGCGGAGATGCTGGAGCTGAAGGCCGATCCCGATTGTACAGCCAGCGGAGTGGTTATTGAGGCCGGGCTGGACAAGACCAAAGGGCCGATGGCGACCATCCTGGTGGAGAGCGGCACCCTGAAACCGGGTGATCCGGTGGTGGTAGGCGATACCTGGGGTAAGATTAAGGCCATGTTCAACGATGCCGGAAAACGGCTCAAAAAGGCTGAGCCGGCAACCCCGGTCAAGATACTGGGCTTGAGCAGTGCTCCGCAGGCCGGTGACACTTTCATGGTGACTGCCTCAGAACGCGAAGCCCGCACCACAGCGGAAAAACGGCAGTTGGAAAAACAGCAGATGATTGTCAGACCGGTCAGGCCCGTGAAGTTGGATGAAGTCTATGCTCAGATCAAGGCCGGACAAGCCAAAGAACTCAACCTGATCCTGAAGACCGATGTTCAGGGAAGCATTGAGCCGATCAAGAACTCCATAGAGCGTCTGGAATCGAGCGGCGCGAGACTCAGGATCATCCACAGCGGCAGTGGAAACATCACCGAGGGCGATGTGCTGCTGGCCCTGGCCTCCAAGGGCATCATTATTGGCTTCCACACTGCACCCACAGTGGGTGCCCAGCGAATGGCGGAGTCCGAAGGCGTCGATATCCGTCTCTACGATATCATCTACAACCTGCTCGAGGACATAGAGAGGGCCATGAAGGGCTTGAAAGAGCCTACCTATACCGAGGTCGTGGACGGCCGTGCCGAGGTCAGGGCGATTTTTGCTGCCGGCAAGCGGGAGAAAGCGGCGGGGTTGCTGGTCACCGAGGGCAAGCTGCGGCGTGATTCTCTGGCCAGAATCCTGCGCAAGGGCCAGATCATCCACAAGTCCACCATTGTCAGCCTCAGGCGGTTCAAAGATGATGTCAAGGAAGTGGCGGCCGGCATGGAGTGCGGGCTGGTGGTGGATGGATTCAGCTCTTTTGAGGTCGGCGACATCATCGAAGCCTACCGCAGGGAGAAAGTTGGATGAGTCGGCGCACTGAGCGCTTGAATCATCTGCTCCGGCAAGAGATCACCGAACTTCTGCAACGCGAAGCCAAGGACCCCAGACTCTCTGTCCTGTTGAGTGTGACCCGCGTATCGGTTTCCTCCGACTTGCACTATGCCAAGGTGTTTGTCAGCGTCATGGGCACCGAAGACGAGAAGAAGGGAGTGCTGGCGGCTCTTCACGCCGCCGCCGGTTTCCTGCGCAGGGAACTCGCCAGCCGGCTGAACATGCGTTACACGCCTGAACTGAACTTCTTCTATGACGACACCATGGAGCGGGCCAGCAAGGTCATCCAGCTGATCGACGAGGTCAACTCCAGTGAAACTGGGACGCAGGAGACGGGTGAGCGTTGACGGGATCTTCAATATCATCAAACCGGCAGGCAAAACCTCATTTGCCATAGTCTCCATGGTGCGGCGCTGGAGCGGAGAGCGCCGCGTCGGACATGCCGGCACCCTCGACCCCGAGGCCACAGGAGTGCTGATCGTTTGTCTTGGACAGGCAACCCGGGTCGTCGAGTTCCTGGCCGGAGCAGACAAGACCTATCAGGCTGAGATCGAGCTTGGCGTCACCACTGACACCTATGATGCTGCCGGGAAGGTGGTCGAGAGGAGTGATCCGTCAGCGGTCAGTGAGGAACAGGTGCGCAGGGTGCTCGATTCGTTTCATGGCGCTGTAGAACAGGTCCCGCCGATGCACAGCGCTCTTCACTACCAGGGAAAACGCCTCTATCAGCTGGCCCGCGAGGGGATCGAGGTTGACCGGAAACCGCGCAAGGTGGAGCTGTCGCGACTGGACCTCTTGGCATGGCAGCCTCCGGTCATTACCGTCGAAGTCGATTGCAGCAGCGGCACCTACATTCGCTCCCTGGCCCATGACATCGGAACGACTTTGGGTTGTGGGGCTTATCTCAAGAGGCTGGTGCGGCTCAGGAGCGAGCCTTTTCACATCGACGAGGCCGTCCCTCTGACAACCCTTGAAGACGCCTTTCGCCGCGGCTCCTGGCAAGGCTATCTCCATTCGATGGATGAGGTGCTGCTCGGCTGGCCGGCGGCTATCCTGGACGAGGAGAACGAGTCCCGGGTCAAAGCGGGGATGAATGTGGAACTGCACTTCCCCCTTGGCACAAGCCCGGTGGGAGTTCATTGCCGGGCCTATTCCAGCAGCGGTCATTTCCTGGCTGTTCTGACCAAGGTCGAGGGAGGCCTCTGGCATCCAGAGAAGGTCTTTCACAGTGCCCGCCACGAAGTCGAGGAAAAGCCTCCGCCAAGCTGCTGTTCACGTTTAGACGTGTAAGCCCCCAAAGATGCCCTTGGACGGCAACTGGCAATAGTCTGCTTCTGTTCCATAAATAACGGATTTGATCCAATATGCCAGGGTCCAAATAGGTAGTTGCCCATATCCCTTCCTAAGTAATCTCCACAATAGCCCTGCCAAGCCGCTCTCTGGGATACTGACTTGGGTTCGCACGTTTGCTCGTCGAGGAGCGAGGAAACCAAGGGGGTTGGTGTTTTATATGACCCCGGAGGAGGTGTGCAATGGCTAAGATTCTGGCAATCATAGGCAAAATCGCTTTCGTGGCCGGCATTCTCTTCGCCATTTTCGGAGGGATCTGGGGAGGCAAATCCGTACCGACCAACGAGACGGTGATCATCGCTTTACTGGCATCTGGTGTCGTCATCGGCCTGCTCAACATCACTGCCAGGGAGGCCCCTGCAATCCTGATGGCTGCTGTGGCCTTCATTATCCTGGGCATCTGGAGCGATACAAGAGCATTCCTGCCGGTCTACCAGCTGTCTCAAGCACTGGCGGAAAACCTGGTGGGCGTGGTCTCTGCCTTCGCTCTGCTGATGGCCCCGGCAGCAATAATCATTGCCATCAAGGCGGTCATTTCCGCGGCCCAGCCCGGATAACGATGCTGCCATTGCTGGGGTGCCGCACGATGGGTTCGCCTGGAACCTTACAGCGCTGAGCCCGGACCGTTAGCTCGATGCTCAGGGCGGGGGGCGGCGTCTCTATGCTTCGAAAATATCCCAAGACCAGTGGCAGTAATCCGACTTCCTGTGAGAGGAGTATGTATCTATGATAGAGAATCTCCGCAAAGCCAGATGGCTGCGGGTGCTTGTTGCTTTGGTCGTTCTAACGCTGTATTTTGTCTCGTTTTCCTTGTTCCTTTCGTGGTTGCTGCCTGAAGACAGCACAAGCGTAAATAGTGTCTTTGCCGGCAAAGCCTGGAAGTTTTCGTTGTCGGCGGCCGGGTTGTACCTGATCTTCTACGCAGTCTACTTTGTCGCCCAAGGTTACAGGAAGAAGAAAGCACCCGAGATTGACACAACAGCATCGAAGAACGGTATAGAATGGTTCGATCTCATTCTGATCCTGCTGCCACTGACACCGGTAGTCAAATACATTCTGAATAATCAAGATGTCCTGTCGCCATTGGGTTCGCTGTACGTTTTGATTGCGTTCGCGGCCTTCTCTGCACTTTTCATCTTTGCAGTACCCGCATTGCTCGGCTTTCTCGGTTCAACCAAGACATTGATGATATTGGGTCTGGCGTTCACATTCACGATCACCAGCATGGCATCTTTGAGCGCCGAGTTACACTGGTTTGAAAGCGGCAACTTTGGGATTCAACTTACCATTCTTGCTGTGACGTTCATTGCAGGCTGGATTCTATACAATCTGGTTGGCAGGAAGTTTGCCTACTCCATAGTCGCTGTTCTCTTCTTAGTAACCAGTGTGCTGCAACTGGTCCCTGAAAGCGGGGTGAAGACAGTACCCGCCAGCACCGACAGCCAACTTGTGAAGCTTGCCGGTTCGCGAAAACCCCTGTCCAAACCAAGCATCTATCTGCTGGTCTATGACGCTTATGTTACCAATGAAACCATGCTTGCGTATGGCATGGACAACAGCGCTCAGGAGAAGTACCTGGAGAAGCAGGGCTTTGAACTATATCCATACACTTACTCGGTGGGCGCAGATTCAACCAGCACCATAAGTCAACTCTTCAATGCATCCACGGACTTCTACGGCAAGGAAAAAAAGGCGGCTTCAGGGGATGGCATAGTGCAAAACCTGTTGCAGGGCTTTGGATATCAGACTTATGGCATATTTCCCAGCGACTATTTCTTTCAAGAGGTGGGCGCCAACTATGATGTCTCATTCCCGGAACCTTCTTCTTCGGGAGCCTGTTCTTCCGTAATAAAAGCGATCTTCAAGGGGGAATTCAGATATGAGTCATCCTTTGGCGTGGTATCAGAGGAAGAGTATGTGAAACGAAAGGCAAACGTTCTTGAGAGCGTTCCCAAGAAGCCCAGGCTCGTATATACACATGACAGCCATCCCGGCCACAGTCAGAACTCGGGGGCTTGCCTGCCGAACGAGACGGCGCTGTATGCAGAAAGGCTGGCTCTGGCCAACTCCCAA
>CAYYWI010000066.1:0-4030 GCA_964475375.1 uncultured Dehalococcoidia bacterium | reverse complement strand
GATCCGAATGCAATTGTTATTGTGGCAGGCGACCATGGCCCCTACCTGACCAAGAACTGCTATATGACTGGAGATGCCTACGACGTTTCCGAGATAACCCGCCTCGATATCCAGGACCGGTTCGGGACCTTCCTGGCCATCAGGTGGCCGACTCAGAACTTCAAGGACTATGATGACATAACCGTTCTCCAGGACACTTTCCCGGCGATCTTTGCGTACCTGTATCAGGACAACACATTCCTCCAGGCGAAAGTTCCGTCGAAGACATCGACCTACGAAATCAGCGGCGCATGGGTCGAGGAGGGCATCATCCACGGGGGCATCAATGACGGCCAGCCGCTTTTTGTCGGTCAGGGATAGCAGTCCTTCTCCCTGATAATTGCCCTCCTGGTCAAGACCCGCGAGCGGTTCATGGGTATTGGCCAAGTCCTGACCATGCTTCGCCAGCAGTGCCATCTATCCTATCTCGAGTATGCCGGACTGGCTGAAGGTCATCGCCCACGTCAATCCGCTGACCTATGAGGTGGATGCGCTGCGCGCGATGATGTTAAAAGCGGCGGCACCAGCCAGTTCGGCTTGGCGCTGGATTTCGGCGTTCTGGTGGCAGTGACCACGGTCCTGGTCCTCATCGCCGGGCGGCTGTATCCAAATGCAGTCACCTAGGTACTTCCGCATCTTTCTCAATCTGGTTCGTGGGGTGAGTTCATACCGGAATCAGCCAAGGGAACAAATTGCCGCGCAAGTTGCCCTTTGATCCTCACTGGCATATCAGCCGGCACTCGATTTGCCCGGCCTCAAAGGCAGAGGCAAGTTCTCTGCTCTTCCGGATGAAGAAGTTGCCACCCATGGCGCTCTCCAGCCCGTACTCCTTGTAGACCCAGTCGCCGTAATGGTAGTTCATCCGGTCGATGAGGACGTAGTCTGCCTTTCCGGCAAGATACCTGGCCAGTTCCTCGGCCTTGGGAAGCATCGGGGCAATCATGGCAAAAGTGCTGATGCCGGCGGCATGCAGTTCATCCAGTGCTTTGATTCTGCTCTCGATCGAAGGAGCATGAGGTTCAAACAGACGCCTTATACCTTCATCGGCGGTGGTTATAGTCATGCCGACTTCGATATCGGCGGCAGCTTTGAACAGGTCGATGTCACGCGTAACAAGGTGGGACCTCGTCTGGACGGTTACCGGCCAGTTGTTCGCAATCAGTATCTCCAGGCATCTTCTGGTGAGCTGGTATCTGGCCTCCATGGGCTGGTATGGATCACATACCCCGCTCACCCATACTCTGCCCTTCGTCTTCCTCTTTATCTCCCGCTGAAGCAGATCGGGCGCATTCACCTTGACGTCAACAAACTCGCCCCACGGCTCTCGGTGGCCGGTAAACCTCTTCATGAAGCGGGCATAGCAGTAGGTGCAGCCATGCTGGCAACCGGTGTATGGATTCACAACGTAGTCGTACACCTTCGACCTGGAAAGGACGCTTCTGGCCAAAACCTCTCTGACAATCATGGTTCACCTGAACACCAGTGTATCATGGGTATCTGGGAAGCGCTCATCAAATTCGACCCGCACTCTTGCCTTTGGGGCCCCAAAAAGAGCTATCCTCCGGCGCCGGCACGCACCTCAGAGAAACTGCGCCGCAGAACCAGTGCCACAAGTACCCTCAGCAGGCCGGAAACCAGGAACAGAGTGAGAATAGGATAACCAAGTAGCGGAGGCAAAAGCGACACCAGGAACCCGCCCACCAGCGCGCCAAGGCACGCGCCGAGACCGTTCATGAAGTTGAACAGGGCAACGTATCGGGTCCTGTTCTCTGGCGGAGAGGCTTCCGAGACGAAATTGGTGCTGGCCAGGGTGAATCCCGACCAGGCAAAGCCGGACAGTATCTGTACCGGAATCAGATAGTAGATGCGATGGCTGGCCAGCCACAGCAGGGGGATCAAAGGTACCAGGAGCGATGTGGCATTCACCACCTTGATGTTTCCCAGTCTGTCCGCCCGCCTGCCCCAGAACGTCAGAAAGAGAAGACTCGCCAGCGAGGATGCCGCTGTGATGCCGGCGTAGGTGAGGTAGCTGAAACTCAGATCGCGCAGCATGTACACCGCAAAGAAGGGACTGGACAGGTAGATGGCGGAGTTCATCAGTGAGGAATAGAGTATGAACCGGCCCAGGTTGGATGAGACCAGAGTGCCCGCCAACTCCGGCAGGCTGTGGCGATCCCACCATCCCGTCAGGATGGGTGGGTCGTACATTTTCGATAGGAAAAACCAGGAGACCAGCCTGAACAGCATGGCACCGCCAAAGAGGATCGCGAAGCCCACAAAGACGTCAGTGGCAGAAAAGTGAAGTACGAGCCCGCCGATGATGAAGAAGGCCAGGGATACAGACCCGCAGATCCTGCCTCTCAGACCGAAGTACCGCCCCCTCATTTCCACGGGCACCAGGTCGGACATCAGGCTCCACCAAGCGGGGTTGGCTATCGAGCCGGCAATGGCACTCAGGGTGAACAGAACTACCAGCCACCAGGCTTTCTGTCCGGGGAAGAAGTAGGGAATCAGGAGAATGGGAGCCCATAGCAAAGCCTGTACAAAAACCGCCCGGAGTATGAGCCTCTTGCGGCTGCCGTCTTCCTCCGAGAGTCGGGGGGCGGCGAGTTGCGACAATGCGGTAGCCAGGCTGGGCAGACTGGAGAGTAATCCTATCTGGACCGTGGTGGCCTTGAGGGCCAGGGCAAAAGGCGAGATGTATTCCTGGGTGAGCCCTGAGGAAGCTGCATTGGCCGAGCCATCAAGTATGCTGTATCTGAGGCTCTTCTTGACCTCGTCTAATCGCGAACGTAACCTGGACACGGAAGCCGATCAACCCTGAGCACCGCAGATGCTCAGCCTCCAATTGTCTCAGAAGCCTTTGCCGGGCGCAATGCACTCCCTCTTTGGCAAAGGGGGATGAGCAAAGAAACGCAAAGGGGCTTTGCCCTCTGCACGCCCCGAAACTGTCATTCAGCCCATTGTCTCGCCTCCGCCGCTGGGTGTTGGTGAGTCGGACTCTGCCGGCAGACCGAGCAATTGCTCTGTGACTGGAGCTGGGACCACGTTCTTGCCCATGCGGAACTTGAAACGGGTGGCGTCTTCCGGGAACTCCCTCTCCACGCCGCAGACTTTGCAGGTGGCGTGGTATGAGCCACGAATGGGCCGGGCGTCTATGAGCCAATGATGGGCCAGAGGGCATGGATCCATGCGGGCTGTCCTCCTCTCCGGCGCTGCGCCGGTTGGGGCATGATGGGGTTCCCAGTTAAGAACCGGCAGAGGGCGGGCGATCCCGCCCTCTGTTTCATGCGACTAGTATCGCGAGGGACTGACCCTGCTATAGCACTCGCGGCAATAGACCGGTCTGCCGTTCTTGGGTTCGAAGGGCAGTTCCGTTGACTTGCCACAGCTGGAGCAGGTCGCCGGGTACATCTGTCGCCGGGGCTGGCTGTAGCCAGAAGATCCGCCATTCTGGGCTTTTCTGGCAGCGCGGCACACCGGGCAGCGCTTGGGTTCGTTGGTATAGCCCTTCTCGGCGAAGAAGCTCTGCTCAGTGGCGGTGAAGGTGAAATCCTCACCGCACTCGAAGCACTTGAGAGACTTGTCCACAAAGCTCATATGATGGCCTCCTTTCTTGGAATACTAGGCTAGAGTAGGGGTCATCCAGAGCCCGTGGCTGCACTTGGGGAAGCCAGACTATTGACAACCGTAACTGAAACCAGTGACTTGGATCGTAGCATATCCGAGCCGAACTGGCAAATGAATCGTTCGATTTCGAGCAGTCGTGACACAACTGTGACCGGGAGCAGCGGCGATGGAGAACTGCGATGCTATTCTGGAACAAGCGGACCCCGTTACCCGCGTATCCTGCGGTCTACCTTCTCTCTGCAGGCGGCGCAGAAGTCCGGGCCTTTCAGATCGGTGTCGTGCAGGGTATTAGAGAAGAACATGATGCACCGGGGGTCACGGCAGTGTCCCAGTCCATAGGTATGACCCAGTTCGTGGACGG
>CAYYWI010000065.1:0-12617 GCA_964475375.1 uncultured Dehalococcoidia bacterium | reverse complement strand
AGGTTCTCTTTCACTCCCCTCCCGGGGTGCTTTTCACCTTTCCCTCACGGTACTAGTTCACTATCGGTTGTTAGGGTGTTTAGCCTTGGAGGATGGTCCCCCCAGCTTCCCGCGGGATTCCACGTGTCCCGCGGTACTCAAGGACATAACCAGAGCCTCAACACTTTCGCCTACAGGACTATCACCTTCTTGAGTAGCCCTTTCCAGGGACTTTCGACTAGTGTTGGGGTTTCTTACTCCGTGCCTGACTTGGATCAGGCTGTTATGCCTTACAACCCCCTAAAGGCATAAGTTCCAAGACCACTCTTCCTTTAGGGTTTAGGCTGATCCCCGTTCGTTCGCCACTACTAGGGGAATCTCTGTTGATTTCTCTTCCTCAGGGTACTAAGATGTTTCAGTTCCCCTGGTTCCCTCACCTTGGCCTATGTGTTCGACCAAGAGTGCTCAGGTTTTACCTCAGCAGGTTGTCCTATTCGGGTATCCCCGGCTAAGCTTGCTAGACAGCTCCCCGAGGCTTATCGCAGTCTCGCCACGCCCTTCTTCGGCCCTGTACACCGAGGCATCCACCACGTGCTCTTAGTAGCTTGACCTTTCCACCCAGAGCAATACCATTAGTTAGTCAATTTAAAGGCACTATTCACTTATTCTTTTATTAATGTGCTGATAACTTGAACAACAGACAAGTTGTTATTCTAAGTCAAGCCGTCTGGCTTGTCAATTAGGAGCAACTAGAATAATACCATCGGCAGTCTACAATGTCAATCGGCCGCTGAAGCCTTCATCCGCAAGGACGGCCTGAGGCAAACTTCGGTTCTTGCCTCACTTTGCCCGATTGAGCTTCTTCATAAGGCGCGATTTACGTCTGGCAGCCTGATTGGGATGGATAACCCCTTTCTGGGCTGCTTTGTCCAGAGCGCTCACTGCCTGGACCACTTCCGGGCTGGTCACTTCGGCTTCCTTCTTGGAAATGAGCTTCTCTGTCTTGGTCAGGCTAGTTTTCATAGCGCTTCGCACTGACCTGTTGCGCTCACGCCGACGTTCCACATTTCCCAACTTCGCCACCTGAGTTAGACCTCCTTGCTTCGCTGACTCACGACCTTCCGTTTGCCATATTAGTGTATTTCGTCGCGCCGGAAAAAGCAATCTGACGGACTGCAGGTGCATTAGACCAGGATTCAACGTACATCGCCGATAGGCAAAACCTATCCAGTAAGTTTGACAGGCTGGCTATAATCGTTTGTCAAGAGGCGGATGCCCTGAGTATAAAGGCAGTGGTTTTGACGAATAATTCGCTTTCCTTTTTACCCATGTTGTGTTATATTGAAGGCGGGTGAAGAGATATGGCAAGCAGGTTTGAAAAATTCTCGGAAAGAGCACGAAGGGCTTTAACCTACGCTCAAGAGGAAGCGCAGAGGTTTAATCATAACTATATTGGTACAGAACACATACTGCTGGGTTTGGTGCGTGAGACAGATGGTGTGGCGGCCAAGGTGCTTCAGAACCTTGATGTCGACCTGAACAAGGTGCGCTCAGCGGTGGAGTTCATCATAGGCCGCGGTGGAAAGACAAGCTCAGCTGAGGTTGGGCTGACTCCGAGAGCAAAGAAGGTCATCGAGCTTGCCGTTGATGAGGCACGTCGACTGAACCACAGCTACGTGGGCACGGAGCATCTGTTGCTGGGATTGCTTCGTGAAGGTGAAGGAGTGGCTGGTGGTGTGCTCGAGAGCTTGGGTGTGGGTTTGGAACGAGCTCGTGCTGAGACGACTCGCATACTTAACCAGGGTGCTATGCAGACGCAGCAAGCTCCACGAAGCACCAGCAAGACTCCTACCCTTGATCAGTTGGGCCTGGACCTCACTGCTATGGCTCGCGCCGGAAAGCTTGACCCGGTCATTGGTCGGCACAAGGAGATTCAGCGCGTTATACAGATCCTCTCCAGACGCACCAAGAATAATCCTGTTCTGATTGGGGAGCCCGGGGTGGGGAAGACAGCGATAGTTGAGGGTCTGTCCCACCGCATAGTATCGGGCGAGGTCCCTCACACTTTGCAGGGCAAGCGAGTGGTGACTATGGATATGGGCTCACTCGTGGCCGGCACCAAATATCGTGGTGAGTTCGAAGAGAGGCTGAAGAAAGTCATTGAAGAGTTGAAGGGCGCGGGCAACTGTGTCCTGTTCATTGATGAGATGCATACCATAGTCGGCGCCGGCGCTGCTGAAGGCGCTGTTGATGCCGCCAATATCCTGAAACCTTCTCTGGCACGGGGAGAACTGCAGTGCATCGGTGCCACGACTCTGGATGACTACCGTAAGCACGTTGAACGGGATCCCGCTCTAGAGAGGCGGTTCCAGCCGGTGCTGGTGGAAGAACCTTCTATTGAACAGACAGTGGAGATACTGCGCGGTGTTAAAGAGCGCTATGAAGAACATCATCAGGTGAATATTACCGAGGATGCCCTCAGAGCTGCAGCAAACTTGGCTTCGCGTTATATAGCCGACCGTTTTCTGCCCGACAAGGCCATAGACCTAATGGACGAAGCGTCGTCTCGCGTGCGCTTGAAGATGGGGGCCATCCCCATCGGCCTGAAAGAAGCCAAGATGGCTCTGGAGAGCGTGCGCAGAGACAAAGAAGCTGCGATTTCGTCGCAGCAGTATGAATATGCAGTGGAACTCCGCGATCGAGAAGCTCATTTGGCCGAGAAGGTCCAGCAACTTGAGAGCAACTGGAAAGCAGATCTCAGCAGTGAGCGACCGCTGGTCACTGAATCTGACATCACCGAAGTGCTCAGCATGTGGACTGGGATTCCTACGTCGAGGCTGGCCTCCGACGAAGCAACACGACTTCTCCACATGGAAGAAGAACTGCACAAGCGGATCGTGTCGCAGGATGAAGCCATCACCACTATAGCGAAGGCTGTCAGACGTGCCAGGACCGGCCTTAAGGATCCCAAACGGCCTATCGGCAGTTTCATCTTCCTCGGGCCGACCGGCGTTGGAAAGACAGAGCTGGCTAAAGCGTTGGCCGAGTTCATGTTTGGCAGCGAGGATGCCCTGATTCGCCTCGACATGTCTGAGTTCATGGAGAGGCACAGCGTGGCGCGCCTGGTGGGCGCTCCGCCGGGATACGTTGGTTACGATGAAGGCGGGCAGTTGACCGAAGCCATAAGGCGCAAGTCCTACTGCGCCATACTCCTCGACGAGATCGAGAAGGCGCATCCCGATGTGTTTAACATCCTGCTCCAGATATTTGATGACGGGCATCTGACCGATGCCAAGGGCAGAAAGGTGGACTTCCGGAACAGCATAGTCATAATGACCAGCAACATCGGGGCAGAGCTCATCAAGAAGGACTCGGTCATGGGCTTCGTCAGCCGCACCGATGAAGGCAAGATGAGGCAGCGTTCCTACGAGAGAATGAAAGAAAGGCTGCTGGATGAACTGAAAAAGACCTTCCGGCCTGAATTCATCAACAGGCTCGATGGTGTTGTGGTATTCAATCACCTTGAGCAGGAGCACATTCGCCAGATCGTCGATTTGATGTTGCGCCCGGTGAAGGCCCAGTTGATAGAGCGCGGCGTTGGTTTGGCGGTGACCGAGGAGGCCAAGGACCTTCTGAGCCAGAAAGGCTATGATGAAGCGTTTGGCGCTCGACCGCTCCGACGGGTGATCCAAACCATGGTTGAAGACAGGTTGTCCGACATACTGCTTCATGGCGAGATCAAGCCGGGCGATACCGTTCGGCTCGACCGCGATGGCGATGACATCTCAGTTAAGCTGGACCACAAGACTGAAGAGGTTTCGGCAAGAGCAAAGCCTTCGGTCACCTCATCTTGATGATCTGCTAGGCCTCATGGCAAGCTAAGGGGAGCCCCCAAAAGGTGCTCCCCTTTTTTGGAAGACACAGACAGTGGACAAATCCCGCAAGACCGTCTTCGTGTGCCAGCAGTGCGGCCGGGAGAGTCTCAAATGGCTGGGGCGCTGTCCCGGCTGTCAGACCTGGAACAGCTTGGTGGAGACGACCGTGAGCGCGTCAAAGACAATCGGCAGCCTGGCGCAGGAAGAAGCCCTGGAGTTGTCACAAGTCTCGGCTGAACAAATGCCTCGCTTGGCGCTCCCCTTTGGCGAGTTGAATCGCGTTCTCGGTGGCGGCATTGTTCCCGGTTCTTTGATCCTCATAAGCGGTGACCCCGGTATCGGCAAATCCACGTTGCTGCTTCAGATCTCGGCCATGATCGCCAGTCAGGGCGGTAAGGTGGTCTACGCATCGGGCGAGGAGTCGCTGCACCAGACCAAACTGCGGGCCGATCGCTTAGGCATCAAGGGCGACGGCCTCTATGTTCTCCCTGAGACGGACCTGGAAGCCATCCTGCAGCGCATGGGAGAGGTCTCGCCGACCCTTGGCGTGATCGACTCCATTCAAACTGTTTATCTCAACGATTTGGAGGGCGCACCCGGCAGCATGTCTCAGGTGCGGGGTTGCACCCTCAGACTGATGCAGTGGGCCAAACCGGCATCGATTCCTCTCCTCGTTGTGGGGCATGTCACCAAGGAAGGGGCCATAGCCGGTCCCAAGGTTCTGGAGCACATTGTCGATGTTGTGCTGTATCTGGAAGGCGAGTCCTTCAGCTCATACCGGCTGCTGCGCTGCGTCAAAAACCGCTTTGGCTCGACGAACGAAGTGGGCATCTTCGAGATGAAAGAACAGGGCATGGGGGAAGTGGTCAATCCTTCAGAGGTATTTCTGACCCAGCGCTCGAAGGGCGCGGTCGGTTCGGTAGTCACCTCCACCCTTGAAGGTACACGGCCGCTGCTGGTGGAGATGCAGGCGCTGACATCCGTCACCAGTTTCGGCTTGCCGCGCCGCACGGCTAATGGTGTGGACCTCAACCGGCTGCTGCTGATCACAGCGGTGCTTTCCCGGCGGGCTGGGCTGAGACTCTCCAATCAGGATATAATTGTCAATGCAGTCGGCGGCCTGAAGACCAGCGAACCTGCTGCCGACTTGGCGGTGGCCCTGGCCATCGCCTCCAGCTTCAGGGACAAGGAAGTGGACAGAGGTACGGTGGTGATTGGAGAATTGGGCTTGAGCGGCGAGGTAAGAGGCGTTCCTCAGATTGAGCGCCGGATCGGCGACGCTGCCAGGCAGGGGTTCATACGTTGCCTGGGCCCGGCGATCTCGCTGAATGGACTGAATGTCCCGCAAGGGATGGAGACTGTGGGCGTAGAAACGCTGGGGGATGCGCTGCAGGCAGCGCTGAACCGCTAGGTGTGGCAAGAGGTTGGTGTAGTGAAACTGGTGACTCGGGTGGACAGGGACTTCCAGGGATATGTTGACAAGAAGTGGTTACGGCGGCTGGTGAAAGAGACGATTGCTGCACACGGTGTGGAAAGCGAAGTGGAGCTGAGCCTGCTGATAACTGATGACGCCACCGTGCATGAGCTCAACAAGAAGTATCGCGGGGTTGACAGGACCACGGATGTCTTGTCCTTCGCGCTGGAGGCAGACAAGTGCGGCGACGCTTCAGCCGGGTTTGTGATGCCGCCCGGGAGCACGACTCAGCTTGGCGAGGTGATTGTCTCCTATCCCAAAGCTGCTGAGCAGGCCGCGGAGAGGAATCTGGCTGTGGAGGATGAACTGGCCCTACTGGTCGTTCACGGCGTGCTGCATCTCCTTGGTTATGATCACGACAAACCGGCGCGAGAACGTGAAATGAAATCGCTGGAGCAGAGAGTGCTCTCCGCTGTCCGGGGAGCGTCCGGACAGGATCGGCGATGACGTCTCAGGTCTTCTACCGCAAGTGGCGTCCTCAGACGCTGGCTGATGTAGTAGGTCAGGAGCACATCACCAAGACGCTGCTGAATGCCTTGGAGAGCGGCCGCGTAGCTCATGCCTATCTCTTCTGCGGGCCGAGGGGCACCGGGAAGACCAGCACCGGGCGAATACTGGCCAAGGCTATCAATTGCCAGAAGAACGGAAAAGGGGAGCCGTGTAACGCCTGCAGCATGTGTCAGGCTACCACTAACGGCAGCGCCCTGGATGTGATCGAGATCGACGCCGCCAGCAATCGCGGCATCGATGATATCAGAGAGCTGCGCGAGAGGGTGAAGTTCGCTCCCAACAGCGCCCGGTACAAGGTCTACATCATTGATGAAGTGCACATGCTCACCACCGATGCCTCCAATGCGCTGCTGAAGACTCTGGAGGAACCACCGCCCCATGCCATATTTGTTCTGGCTACTACAGAGTCGCACAAGCTGCTGCCCACCATCCTCTCCCGCTGCCAGAGATTTGACTTTCGCCGTTTATCCCATGCTGCCGTCGTCTCCAAGCTGGCGCATATCTGCCGGGAAGAGGGGATCTCGATCGAGACCCAGGGTCTGAGGCTGGTGGCCCGGAGCGTTTCCGGAAGCCTTCGCGATGCCGAGAACCTCCTGCAGCAACTGGTGGCCTACTACGGCCGTCAGATCGATGTCAGCCAGGTGCAGGACATGCTGGGGTTGACCGCTGATTCGCGGGTGAGGGAACTGGTGGGGCATATTGCAGCCAAAGATGTATCCGCCGGTCTGGCTACCATCAACAGCCTGGTTGGTGACGGCCTGGACCTGATGCAGTTCAACCGCGGGCTGGTTGAATATCTGAGGAACATGCTGCTGGTCAAGTCAGGAGCAGAGAGCGCGGTGGACCTGGCTGTGGAAGACTTGGCCGAAGTGAGAGCTCTGGTCGGCAAGCTGGCCATGGAGGACATCGTCAAAACGCTCAAGCTGTTCGGGCAGATTGATCTCCGTGCCAGAGACTATTCTTCGCTGCCGCTCGAACTGGCGCTGGTGGAAAGCATCCTGGTGAAGGAGAGCAAACCCCAGGCGATCGCCCGGCAACCGGCGGTCCGGAAGGCCGAACCGGCAATCCCCAAGCCTGCGGCGTCGGTCTCGAAACCGGAAACTCCGCCAACTAAGGTGATGGAGCCGGTAGTGGAATACAGCACAAAGACACCTAAGCCAGAGATGGCAAAGCCAGTGGAACAGCCGAAGGCCAGGGAACCAGCGCCGTCTGAGATGGCCGTGCCTACTCCTGAACCTGTCCCTGAGCCTGAACCGCCTGCCAGAGTTCCTGGGACGTCGGGTCCACCCGAGCTTGAGCGGATCAGGAATCAGTGGAGCGATTTCGCCAAGATGCTGAAGGGCGTGCGCAATCTGGATGCTCACCTCCGGAGCAGCAGGCCGGAGGCGGTGGAGGATGACACTCTGGTATTGATGTTCGACAATGATTTTTGCAAGGAGCAGGTGGAGTCTCCCAAGAACATCCGTGAGGTGGAAAAGAAGCTGGTCGAGAAGTTCGGCAGCCCGAACAAGATACGCTGTGTGTCGAAAGCCAAGGAGGCCAAGCCCAGGCAGAAGGTGGAGAGCAATCTGGTGAAGGCAGCCCAGGATCTGGGTTTCCGGATTACGAGCCGGGAGGACGTTTCGACGATAGAAGGAGAGAGGAAATGATGAACAAGCAGCTCATGCGCCAGGTGAAGGAGATGCAGGCGAAGCTGGCCAAGACCCAGGAGGAGCTGGCCAACACCAACATAGAGGTGACTGCCGGCGGCGGAGCAGTGAAGATCGTTATCACCGGGCAGCAGAAGTTCCAGTCCATCAAGATCTCCCCTGAGGCGGTGGATCCGAAGGACTTGAGCCTGCTGGAGGATCTGGTGCTGGCGGCCGTCAATGAGGCCATGGAGAAGTCTCAAGAGTTGGCGCAGGAACGCCTGGGTGGAGTCACCGCAGGTTTGAAGATACCGGGCATGTAAAGCGAAGGCAGGGCAAGTCTTGGGTATAGAGTCTGTCCCCACCGCACAGCCGGTGGCCCGCCTGATTGAGGAACTCCACAAGCTGCCGGGCATCGGCCCCAAGAGCGCGCAGCGTTTGGCCTACTACCTGCTACGCATCCCAGAGGAACAAGCCAGGTCTCTGGCTGAAGCGATCGTGGCCGTCAAAGAGAGGGTGATCCTCTGCTCCATTTGCCAGAACATCACCGAGGCCGACCCGTGCTCCATCTGCCAGGACCAGGGGCGCGACCGCGGCAGGGTCTGCGTTGTGGAGAAACCGCTGGACATACTGGCGGTGGAACGCACTCGAAGATACACCGGCGTCTATCATGTTCTTCACGGAGTGCTTTCGCCGATGGATGGTGTGGGGCCGGAGGATCTCAAGATAAAGGGACTGATGGAGCGCCTCAAGGATGGCTCGGTGAATGAGGTCATTCTGGCTACCAACCCCAACCTGGAGGGCGAGGCGACCGCCATGTACCTCAGCCGTCTGATAATGCCTCTGGAGGTCAAGGTCACCCGCCTTGCCAGAGGGCTTCCGTTCGGCAGCGATCTGGAGTATGCCGACGAGGTTACATTGACCCGGGCGCTGGAAGGAAGGCAAGAGATATAGTGCTCCAAGACTCGAAACTCCAAATACGAAATCCCAAATCCCGAAAGAGGTGCAGGAGAAGCTCCTGCCGGGGGGCCGGGGTTGATTAGAACGAAGCAGGGTCTTTCATCTCATTTCAACATCAAGAGAGGTAACGAATGGGAATCGAAGGTTTGATGAAGATCGGCATTGCCACGAAGGATCTGGACAAGACCGCGAGCCTTCTGTCGGAGGCGTTCGGACTGGTGCCGGGGGAGGCTGTGGCGTACCAGCCTTATGGCATGAGATACCGTATTCTCACGGTAGGTGACTTCTTCATCGAGGTCATCGAACCTACCGGTTCTGATGGGCCGATAGCCAAGTTCA
Organism: uncultured Dehalococcoidia bacterium; assembly: GCA_964475375.1. GTDB lineage: Bacteria > Chloroflexota > Dehalococcoidia > UBA2247 > RBG-13-53-26 > JAFGCL01. Next base: position 3,852 of record CAYYWI010000065.1, on the reverse strand, counting down.
TTGAAGAACACGGCGAGGGACTGCAGCACCTGACCTTCAAGGTCAGCGGCATCGAGGAAGTGATGGCGGACCTCAAGAGCAAGGGCGCTCGATTCACTGCTTCAGCTCCTGTCATGGTGAACACAGCCATAGGTCCGGCGAAGTTTGCCTTCATGAGTCCTCGGGGATCGAATGGCGTCCTACTGCAACTCATGGAGTTCCAGAAGCCGACTTAGCCGGTGTCGGGTTCTCTTGGCCGTTCTACCCGTCGAACCCGTGCCACGAAACAAAGGTCTCAAGAGGCTCTCGTTCACTGCGGAACTTGTTGACCGGTGCGTTCTCATCGGGATAACCGATCGCCACGCTGCACAGGATGAGCTTCGACTCCGGTATCTTCAACCCCTCCCGCAGAATCTCGGGGTACAGAACCGGGGCCATCTGGGTGCAGGTTCCAACTCCATAGTTCATGGCCGCGAGCAGCACGTTCTCCAGGAACAGGCCGGAGTCGAGGATGGCGTACTCTCCGAGGCAGCGCTCCACGTAGACGATCAGCCCCACAGGCGCGTCCATGAAGCGGGCCATATAGCGGTACCATTCCATTCTCCTCGGCCAATTGTCTCGAGCAATACCCATGGACTCAAAGACCTTCTTGCCCTGCTTCTTGGAGCGCTCCACATACGGAGGCTTGTAGCTGAGGGCAGGAAAAGGGATATCCGGGTGAAATTCGCTTGGCGCGCCCATCTTCGCAGAGAGGGCTTCCTTCAGATCAGCGAGAATGGGACCAGTGACGACGGTGAACTCCCAAGGCTGCGTGTTATCGGTGGAAGGCGCTCGAAGCGCGACCTCCAGGATCCTGGCCAGTATCTCCTTCGGCACCGGGTCGGGCTTGAAGGCTCTGATGCTTTTGCGGGACTCTATAGCTTCGATCACATCCATGCTGCACCTTCTTTTATTACATTGGGCTCGGCTCCTGTGGGGCGTTGAGATGCCTTCTTGTCATTCCGTGCTTGACACGGAATCCATCACAATGTTCATTTACTGATTCCTCCGAGCGTTTCGGTGACTCTGGTCTTGAACATGGTTCCCCCTTTCCAGCAGACCACCGATGGTAGCCCTGCGGCGTGAGAAGGCTGTATGGGCTCTATTGTCTTCCGCCGGCAGGCGGGTGTCAAAGGAAGTCCGTACTTCCTGTCGAGTCTCGCCGAACAGCATGTGGCTCACGAAGTTGACGTCTTCCATGCCCAGAACATAAGATTCCCATGGCTGCTGCGGCTCGAGAAAAAGAGGAAATGCTACGCAGGGAGAATCAAGATGGACAAGAATCGCATACTTTCCGAAATCAAACGTATCGCCAGCGAAAATGGCGACAAGGCTCCCGGTTGGATGGCGTTTCAGCGCCAGACTGGCGCCAGGAAGTCCGATTGGTATCCGGACATTTGGCTTCGCTGGGGTGATGCGCTGGTGGAAGCTGGCTATGCCCCCAACAAGTTCCAGACGGCAATAAGCGACGGTGTAATCATTCAAAGCTACATTGTATTGGCGAGAGAACTGGGCAGACTTCCTGTTGAAGGCGAGACCCGACGTAGATCTAAGTGCGATGAGTCGTTCCCAAGTCACACCGCCTTCGATCGTTTTGGTGGCAAGGAGAAACTGCTCGCTGTGGTTACTCGCTACTGCCAGCGAAATCCTGGCCACGAAGACATACTGGCGCTCTGTGCAGAGCACGACCTAGCCTCAAAGCACGAGCCTGTGAGAGATACAAGAGACAAGTCGAGACTCAACTCTGGCTTTGTCTATTTGATGCAATCGGGGAAACATTACAAGATTGGCAAGACCAATTCTGTTGGTCGCCGAGAGCGAGAATTCGCAATCCAGATTCCAATTCCACCGAAAACGATCCACAGCATCGAAACAGACGACCCTCTTGGAGTCGAAGCATACTGGCACAACAGATTTAAAGGCAGACGAGGTGAAGGCGAATGGTTTGATCTGTCTCCAGAGGATGTGAGAGCGTTTAAGCGCTTGAAACGAATCATCTAGGGACTGGGGCGGAACCCTGCAGATCGCCTCGACCTAACCCCGTCTTCGAACGATGGCCTACGCCCCTGACAAACACCATCGCCGTTCCATCCGCCTCGTGTAGAGGCAACGCCCCATGTAGACCCAACGCATGCGTTGGGTCTACACATCGCAGGATTCTGCAGCGATCCGGTGCGTTTGAACGAATTCGGGTAGATCGCCCGGCATTGTTGGGAGGAAATCCCAGACCATTTTCCGCACGTGTCGTTGGATGCAATGACAATCATGCACAATCACGTGCACGGCATCATCCTGGTAGGGGCGCAATTCATTGCGCCCCGATCCCGATTGCCGGATGACAGATCGCCCTCCCGCGTTGGGAGAGATCGTTCGGGCGTACAAAGCAACCGTGACGCGTCTCGTCCGGAAAAGAGACGATGGCGCGACGAATTTGGGCGTGATGAATCACGCCCCTACGGGGTTCGGTTGGCAACGTGGCTACTACGAACACGTCATCCGAAACGAGGCAGAGCTGATGGGCGACCTGCGAATACATCCTGGGCAATCCCACCCGCTGGGACGAGGATGAGAACACAACCCGGCTTTCGCGAAGCGATAGCACGGTGCGCCGAGTGCGATCGTCAGGGGACAGGATTTCCAACATGCAGAAACGCGTAGAGGCAGGTTTGAAACCTGCCTCTACATTTTGCGTTTTGTGAACACAGGACGATAGGCCACAAAATGAACAGCGGTCCCAAGTTGAACTCGGGACCGCGTTCTGGTTTGTCTTGAGGGAAAACCTAGAGCTTGAAGACAGCAACAGCGTTGTCGCGGAGGATCCGCTTCTTGTTCTCGTCTTTGATGTTCAGCTTCACAAACTCGTCCTTGCAGCGGGTGAAGCCGAAGCCGTTGGTGGCCCAGAACACCTTGGTGCGGCCGATAGGCCCGTTCATGAAGTCCACCGTAGGTGGATGCAGGCTCGACGGATAGTAAGCGCCGATGTTGCCGTAGACATTGGGGTGTCTCCAGATCATGGAGATCCATTCCTCGATGTACGGGTAGCCAGTGTGAGTCAGCACCATGACCAGGTTGGGGAAGTCCATGGCGACTTCATCAGCATACATGGGTCGGCCGACTTCGCTGGGCAGAGGCTCGGCTGACTGGCCGCTCTGGAATGAGACTGGTATGCCGAGCTCAATGCACTTGGCATACAGCGGATAACACTTGGCGTCGCTGGCCTTCAACCCGAAGCTGTTGGGGTGGAACCAGACATACTTGAAGCCGTGATCTTTGACGGCCTTTTCGATATCCTTGAGGCTCTCCTCGATTCTCCAGGGATTGTAGCCGGCGCCGCCGACGATCCGGCCCTTGCCTTTCTCGACGAGATCGATGATCCGCTTCAACTCGAACCCGGTGGCCATCTTGCTCTCCCGCCGGGACCAGATGTACTGCTGGTCAACGAAGGCCTTCTCCACGCCAGCGGCATCCATTTCCTTGATCATCTCTTCGACGGAGGTCTTGTACTGTCCGGCAACTACCTTCCAGCCGTCCTCCTCGGAAATGCCCATCTTCTTCAGCACGCCCCCGAACGTGCCCTTCACGCAGGCCCGGGATTCATAGTTAGCCCAAACATCTTTCCACTCTTCGGCGGAGACGATGCCGGCATAGCCAGCGCGGCACATTGTGTCGATGGCTTTTACATCAAGCAACTCCATAACTTACAGGCTCCCTCCTCTCAGTTTCTTCTGATAGCCTCAGACCGGGTTTCCCGGCCTGGTTATTCCATTAACTCTTTATCCGAAACTCTGCTCCGTCCTGGCGATGATGTCGTCCTGCAGGGTCTTGGTCAGGTCC
>CAYYWI010000064.1:0-12896 GCA_964475375.1 uncultured Dehalococcoidia bacterium | reverse complement strand
GAAGCAATCTCAGGGTGGGGGTGATTCGGTCACGGTCGGGACGAGGAATCATCCGTAGGGCTGTTCATTGACAGATAGGACCTGGACAACACCGCCGCCAGGATCAGAAACAGTGGCGATATGGCGTAGGCATAGCCACCAACCTTATAGGCGATCATGCATGCCGGAGCCGATTCCACCATGGAATACATAGCGCCAGCCACGATAGCCACGGCGGCCCCGAGGGCAACGCCGCGAAGAGGATGGTGCGAACGATCCCGCAGAATGTCACAAAATATTCTCAAAAACACAACACCGGCCAGGCCCAGCGCCAGGACTCCCAGCAGTCCGAAATCGCAGTAGAACTGGAGGAAGGCATTGTGAGCATGCGGACCGCCTATGTTGTATGTTGGGGCAACGGCGGGATACATGCCCGGCCCGCAGCCGAAGATGGGATGGTCCTGGAGCAGGTACAATATGCCCTCCCAGCGGTAGTTCCACTTGTACGCCAACCCATCCCGCACGAAATCGATGGCTCCACCAAGTCCCCCTCCATGCCACTCCGTGAGACCGCTGTAAGCCAGCCAGAGCCAGAGCGGGATCAAGAGCAGCGACCACTTGCTGCGCAAAGCCAGCAGCATCACGAGGCCGGCACCCATCACCATCCACGTAGCGTGGCATGGCGAGGCGATCAGGACGGCCAGCAGAAGGAGGAACATCACCAGCGCCGGAATCCTGACCCTGGCCGCACCGTGGAAAACAGCTATGCCGCCAAGCATGAGGGCGACCGCCTCGGCGGCCACCGTAACCCCACAGGCGCTGGATGCCAGGGGCGGCGTGAGCCAGCCTTCAGGAAGAGCAGCAGGGCTGGGGTTGATCCAGTCCTTGAGCTGCGAATAGAAAGGCAACGCGGTATCCTCCTGCAGGAACACATAGCCCGAGATGAACAGTATGATCGTGCCAGCCAGGAGGAGGCCACCCACAGAGACGAAGCGGGGCTTCCCCGAGTTCACCATCGAATAGTACAGAAGCACCCAGCCCAGGAGCGTCTGGTACACCTGCCAGGCACGGCTCCTGTCGGAGGCGGCCAGGATACCAACCAGCCCGGCCAGCAGCAGAACGGCGATGGGGATATCGAACGGAGTACGCACGGTCAATCGGCCCCGGCACAGCCAGCGGGCAAGGAACGGCAGAAAGGCTGCAGCCAGAAAGATGGCGGAGTAGTTGGGCATGATGCCGAGAACACAGAGAGTGACGATGACGGCGGCAGCAGCCACCCAGAGTGACTCGATCAACAGAATGAGCCGTGCTGCGGGTTCCAGGCAGCGGCGCAAGAGTGTTACCCGCGGCGAGCCGGCAGGCTCCGGGGTCCCTGACTCCCGGAACGAGCTCTGGGTCTGACCGCGGTCTGTTTCAGCTATGCTTCATACCTCTTCGCGCGAGGCCCCGCAAGCCGGTTGCCGTTGATCAGGGAACCTGCCGTACCGGATCAGGTTCAGCATCTGATGGCGGGCGACTGCCAGCAGGCCGATCCAGGCCAGAATCAGCCCGCCGATAATCTCCGGGGCGTAGACTCCCGGCATTTCCATTAGTTTGTGCCAGTACCGGCTGATGCCGCTGGGTTCGGCATAGTGAGGTAAACTGAAGCCGAAAGCCGGCCAGAGCAGCGTGCGATAGGCCGTCCACATCCCGTCCAGAACGAGATGGGCCAGGACTCCTGCCGCCAGGACCAGAAGCCAGGTGCGGCCGCTCCGCCTGAACAGCCAGAACCCGGCGATGGACAGCAGAGCCAGGAACAGCAGCGTGTGACAGAAAATTCTCCCGTTGCCCACCTCATCCCGCAGGATCATCAGGCCGATTGGCTTATCGATAATATCAGGGAGCAGCGAGCCGACGGCCAGGACCCGCAGATCGATCCGCGACAGGAACGATACCCGGCTGGGGTCGCTCTGAGACGCCGGATGCAGCTTGGCGATGGCCTTATCAAGCAAGGCCGCCGCGCCGATCGTGATGCCTGCATGACCAAGTACAAACATGCTGACCCGTTTCCTTTCAGGGCTGTCAGGCGGACTCTCTGGCATCCACCCAAAGGTGCAGGGCTTTGCCTTCCTCAAAGTAGAGCTGATCATTCATGTAGAGCAGGAACTCGATTTTCCGGCCGTCACCCGGACCGGTCGGTGCGAAGCCGATCTCCTGTTCCCACTTCTCTTCATGTTGCAGGACCACCGGACCCAGCTCATCTACTGTGGCGTCGCCGACTCTCAGGGGCAACCGCTGCCCGTCACAAAGGACCTCCACCCGGTAGGTCTCTTCACGGTGCTCTCTGTTCACTATGCCCAGCACGATCCGCCCATAGCTCTCGCTGACTACCACATCGGAGTCCCCCTCTTTGTAGGTGACGCTGGTCACCAGCCCGCCGTCACAGGTAAAAAGCTTTGGATAGCGATCCGCTTTGCCATCGATGCCCAGCAGGTAGAATTCGGTGAACCGCTCTCCCACCTTCGGCTTGGCCACAGTGTACACGAGGGTGCCTGCAGCGCCGAGGATGGCCAGGACCAGCACGATGGACAGCACTCTGTCAAAGGTGTTGTCGGCCTTGAACAGGGCGGGCATCTTCGGGCGGAGTTCCACCTTGAACCTTTCAGCCGGCGAGTAGGTGGTTCGCCGGTACCAGGCAACAGCGGATGTAATCAGGATGAAAAGGGAAATGGAGATGAGGATGGGATAAAGCCTTATCCCCCACGGTGTGTAGTTCAAAACAAGCCCGATCAGAGGAACCACCGCTATGCTCAACCCGAAGCTGAGGGCCACGCGCTCGATTCCGCCCAAGTCCGTCCTTCGGGGGAACAAAGCGGCTGTGAGGATGTAGCCGGGGAAGAAGAGCAGAAAGGGCAACCCCAGCACGATGCGTGCGGCGTTCGACGGAAGTAAGATTATGACCAGGATCAGGAGCGCGGTGGCGGCGAGAACAGCCAGGATGTCTTGTTGCAGATCACGTTTCATCGTCCGGCTATTCCAAGCTTGTCACCTTGCTCTGCGGTTGATTACAGCAGATGTGTATGAGTATCATTCGTGTCAGCGTGCTTATTTCTGATGTACCGAGACTAATCTTGGCCGCTGCGGTTGTCAAGGACACCCCGCAGTGGATAGAATGACCGGCCTTCACTTGCATCAGCTATCCATCGCACCATTCTCTGGCGTTTTGGAAGAGCTTCAGCCATGGCGAGGTCTCCATGCCTCTCCACTCTCTCGGCCAATAAGGCCATTGCCAACGTTGAAAGAGCCGCTCAGGATGGGGCATCATCGCCAGGTGTCTGCCGTCAGATGAGCACAGAGAGGTAATCCCTGACGCCGAGCCGTTCGGGTTCGAGGGGTAATCCTCGGTGATCTTTCCATTGTCATCAGCGAATCTGACAGGTGCCAGGTTCCTGTGCTCAATCTCCTTGACGGCATCCTGGCCCGGGCAGAAGAAGCGACCCTCACCATGAGACACCCAAACCCCTAGGACCGATCCCGCCATGTCTTTCAAGAAAATGGATGGACTTGGCATCACCCTTACCGCCACGAATCTGGACTCAAACATCCCTGACTCATTGCACACAAATCGCGGCTGGAGGCTCGCCTCAGTCCCTTGCCAAGGCACCCAGCCAAGAAGAGACATCAACTGGCAGCCGTTGCAGACGCCTAGTGAGAAGCTGTCGCTTCGGGCGAAGAAGCTTTCAAATTCCTGGTGGATCCTCTTGTCGAACCGAATCACCCCCGCCCAGCCCTTTCCAGCATCGAGGACGTCCGCATAGCTGAAACCGCCGCAGAAAGCGACGCCTCTGAAATTCTCCAGCCCGATTCGACCTTCAGCCAGGTCGGTCATCGTAACGTCCCAGGGCTCGAAGCCGGCCAAGAAGAAAGCTGCAGCCATCTCCCTGTCGCCGTTCGTGCCCTCCTCTCTCAGAATGGCCACCTTCGGCTTTCGTTGCGCCTCAAGATACTTCCTCGGTGTCATGCCTGGCGTGAACGTCAGCTCGAAGCGAAGACCGGAGCGGGCATTTGCCCTCTCCATCTCGGCTTTGGCACACTTCGGGACTGCCTGCAGTTTCTCCAGTTCGAAAGAGGTCTCTTGCCAGACACTGCGGAGAACTCGCATGTCCTCAGAGAGAATGAGTTGATCCATATGGTCGAGTCTGATGTGCTTGTCGCTGCACGTGTTGCCGATGACTCGACTGCACATGCCGACGCCATGCTTCCCCAAGATCTCCAGTATCGTTTCTTCGTTGCCGGGGGAGTATTCAATGACCATCCCCGGCTCCTCTGCAAAGAGAACGTGGAGTGCGTTCTTGTCAGCCATACCGGGGTCTCTCAGTCGGATGTCCAAACCGCAATCCCCGGCGAACGCCATCTCCAGAAGGCACACAACCAAACCCCCATCCGATCTATCATGACCAGCCAAGACCAGCCGCCGTTTGATCAGCTCCTGGACCGCCTCAAAACACTTCCGAAGCAGCCTCGAATCGTCGATGTCCGGCGCTTCATCACCTATCTGCCCGCACACCTGCGCCAGGGCGGTCCCTCCCATCCGCAACCTGCCGCCCGACAAGTCGATGAGCATCAACCTGCTCTTGCCCGGCTCTTTTATGTCCGGTGTCACGGTCCCGGTTATGTCCGGGCAGGACGCATACGCAGTGACAACCAGAGTGCCCGGAGCTTTGGCCATCCTTTGAATATTCCCTCTTGTCACCTTGGCAGCCATGCTCACCGAATCCTTGCCGCCATTGATTGAAATGCCGAGGATATCCAGCATGCCGGCCAGGGCCTCATTGGCCCGGTAAAGACGGACGCCTTCTCCAGGCTCGGATGCACTCAGGCCCCAGTTCCCCAGGAGTGATATCCCTTCAAAATCCTCAACCAAAGCCCATACAAGGTTAGTCAATGCCTCGCAGGCGGCCAGACGAACGGATGACTCAGGATTGACGATCCACTTGATCGGCTGGTCGCCGATCGCCCAACAGCGGCCTGTAGTGGCAAGGTGGCTATCCGCCGTCACGGCTACATCCGCTACGGGCAACTGCAGAGGCCCGACGCATTGCTGCTGAGCTACCAGCCCGGTGACGGATCGATCAACATGATTGACAAGGAACCCCTTTGAAGCGACTTTAAGAAGCCGCAACACTCGTTTCAGGGCCTCGAGCACCGTCAAGTCTTCAGGGAGTTCAAGGGCCGTCAGGCTGCGGTTGGCAGTCTTGTCCTCGATGGTGAGCGGTGGGATCTTGCCAAGAGCGAAGCCGAGGTCAAGGTTGACCGGCTCTCTTTCATACACGGGAGCATTTGCCGGAGCATGCTCGTCAACCAGGACCAGCCTCCCATCACCGGTGATCTCTCCTATGATGGCAATCGGGCATTTCTCACGGCCGGCAATCTCCCGAAGAAGTGCGACGTCCTCTTGCTCAGCCAGCAGAACCACCCTTTCCTGTGACTCGTTGCACCATAACTCCAACGCGGACAGTGAACTGTCACCACAGGGAAGCCGGCGCAGGGACACCTTGCAGCCGGCTGGAGACACGAGTTCACTTACGGCATTGGCATTTCCTCCCGCCCCAAGATCGTGAATCGACCTGATCGGGTTCATGTCTCCCATCATGATGCAGGCCTGTATCACGCGGTCAACCACCTTCTCCATTTCAGCATTAGCGCGCTGAACCGAATTCCAGTCCAACTCCGCTTCCTGTGTGCCTGCGATCCTGCTCGAACCAGACGCGCCGCCCAACCCGATTCGATAGGCATCGCCACCCAGTTGGACAATCACATGACCAGTCTTCGGCTTGCCCTTCTTGACATGCGCTCTGTTCATCCACCCGAGACCGATTGCCCACATGCCGCACTTGGTGTAGCCGAACAGCTCACTCTGTTCCCCCGAGCCATGAACGTATTCAAAAGAAGTCGTCGATCCGCTCAAAGTCGGCTCGCCGAATTCGTTGCCGTAGCGGTATGCACCTCTTGGTGCTCCCAGAATGATTTGAAGCGGAGTCTCCAACTGGTAAGGCTGTTTCCAGTTGCTGCTTTCCCAAGGCAGATCGTAGCCCGGGATCGACAGGTTGCCCACCAGATACAGAGTCGAGCCGGCCACAACTGAGCCGCCTCGTCCAACCGTCTGGTTATCTCGGATTCTCCCGCCCGTTCCGGTTGCCGCCCCCGCGGACGACACGATGGCGGTCGGATGATTGTGAGACTCGCCTTTTGCGGTCACGTCCGCCTCTATCTGCTGAACGGCAATCGGCGACGGTCCGGCAGGGTCCAGGTTCAGAAGCATCGGCACCTTGTGTCCACTAATCACGGAGGCATTATCTTCAAAAGCAACAAGCGTGTGGCCGGGATGTCGAATATGGTTGGCCTTGATCATGTTCATCAGCGTCAGTTCCTGCCTGATCCCATCAACTCGCCAGATGGCATTGAACGTCCGGTGGCGGCTATGATCGGATTGAGTCTGGTCCAGATGGGTCAACAGGATGTCAGTGGGGTTGGTGCGCATTACCCTGGCGAAGTAGTTGTAATTGTGTTCAAGCAGTTCCCGGTCAAGAGACAAGCCAGACTTCTCAAGAGCTTGAAAACCTTCTTCGACCAACGGTATCAGCTTCACTGAAGCCGGTCTTCTGTCTGACTCGAAGGTTGTCAAAGGTTCAGGGTACGGAGACTCGGTCATTCGATCATACAGCAAGGAGAGTATGCGGGTTATCTGTTCTTTGTCCAAGATCGTCCCAAGCCCCGGATCAATCTGATAACGCCGCGACCGCTCCAGACGCCTGACCGAGGTAAGACCGCAGGAGTGGCAGATCTTGACAGCGTTGGTGGACCAGGGCGTGATGATCTCTACGCGGGGGCCAACTTCCAGAACTGTACCTTGCAGCCTGCTTTCCCCAGTGAGCGCTCTCGGTTCAAAGGTCTCCGCCAGCAACCAGTCAAGCAAACTGGACTCGGCCGGCTGCAACGGTCGAATCGAATCGATATAGAAGCAAACTTCTGTTTTGACGTCCTCAACCGCCGGTGCTATTCCCGTCCGGATCCGTCTCTTTAACAGCTCCTCCCCAGGTCTCCAGAGCAACGAGGAGCGGTATCTCCGGATTATCATGTCCCCGTATGAGCCCATTTCCCGAGTATGACATTTGGATAATAAGCATTTTTCACGCTATCACCTGACCGATCCCTCTTCGGCTACCGCCTCGTCGGCACTCTCCAACTACGTGAATATCCGGGTCGTGCCTCTGATCCTTTCAAGCATTGGCCCAATGCAGAATCATTGTATCATCTAAGCGACCCGGGAGTAGGAGACTGCCCTGCGCCGCCGCGAGAATGATCAGACGGCTGTACTGGAGTGAAGAGAGAAGGCAATGCTTGGCCCTGGATCATGAACTTGTCGGGCACCGCCAGCGGTCGACCGGGCAAACCGTATACGAAGAATGGAACCGCGGGGATATTCCAGTTCTCGTAGGGTGGGCTGTGCCCACCCTACGATACTGATGAACCGGCCGATGCCGGGATCGTAGTACCGGGCGTTGTAGAAGTAGAGGTCGAGTTGGTCCAGCCGCTGGCCGGTGAATCGCTTGTCGGTGCCAAGGGTGCCTGAAGATGTGCGAGTGCCGCCGAAGGGGAGGCAGGCGATGGTGGTCGCCATTGCCTAAGCTTGACATGCCGAACGTTTCTGGCTATTGTTGATCTATAGGGTGTAAGGGTGGAGATTGTGTTCGCGTCAAACCGCTTGGCCAATGCCAGCCTGAGTCTTGCGGAGGCCAGTCGGCTTTTCGGCGTTCCGATTGGGCGAAAGTACATCCAGCGACTCGCCGTTCCGAGAGCCACGGGGGAGTTCACTCAACTCTACGGCCTCCGGGCGCTGCGGTTCCATCCTTTGAAAGGGAATCGCGTCGGGCAATACTCGATGACTCTCACGGGGAACTACCGGCTTGTTATCGAGAAGGTCAAAGAAGACAAGGTGCGGATCATAGACGTGGAGGATTACCATGGTGACTAGAACCGATGCTTATCCGGATGTGGCCATCCCCCCCGGTGAGTACCTGGCGGAGGAGATCGGGGAGCGGGGCATCTCCCAGAAGGAACTGGCCAGACGCATGGGACGGCCACTGAACGCAATAAACGAGATCATCCACGGGAAAAAGGCCATCACCGCCGAAACGGCACTGCAACTTGAGGAAGTCATGCCGGAGATACCTGCACGTTTCTGGTTGAATCTGGAGACTGACTACCAGCTGACCAAGGCGCTCATAAGCAGGCGGGCCAAAGTCGCGTAGCACCCGGGCAAGGGTGATATTCGCGCTGATAAACCGGCCGATGCCGGGGTCGTAGTATCGGGCGTTGTAGAAGTAGAGGTCGAGTTGGTCCAGGCGCTGGCCGGTGAACTTCTTGTCGGTGCCAGAGTGCCTGAAGATGTGCGAGTGCCGCCGAAGGGGAAGGCGAAAAAGAGAAACGGCATACCTTTAGGGCGAGTAGCCATAAAGCGCTTGAAACTGGAGACGCCATCCCTCGCAAGTGACAGGAGGCAGGACCATGTGGGAATTCCAGATTGAGGTGTTGAAAAGTAGCCGTTCAAGAATGACCATATCTGGGGATAGTATGGTGCCAACCGATAACAGGCTGCATTATAGAGGATTGCACCGACGAATACGACCACTTGCCACCAATGTCCGCTCGGGTCAGTGTATTTCAGTGGATTATTTGAGCAGTAGCTATACCGGTTGAGGGACTGCGGATTGGCGGGATCGGGGACAATGCTATCCGCGCTGATGAACCGGCCGATGCCGGGGTCGTAGTACCGGGCGTTGTAGAAGTAAAGGTCGAGTTGATCCAGCCGCTGCCCGGTGAACTTCTTGTCCGTGTTCAGGCCGCCGGACGTGGAGCGAGTGCCGCAGAAGGGGGAGTAGGAGATAATGAGATCCGACGCAGACGGCGGAGTGTCAGGTGCTGAAGAGCTTGAGAACTGCCATCACGCGCGGTTCGACCAGGACGAGGTCACGGGTCGTGGGTCAACCGGGCGTTTGCCCCATGTTGCCCGACTGCTTCAGCAGATCTGGTTCCACCTCGGTCTTGAAGAACCTCGTATCTTCAAAATTCGAGAAATGATCGCGCGCTGACCACCGACCCTCTAGCCAAGGAGCTTGTCCGGGCGTCGTACTGGATATGGCAGCCACTTCGTGGAGGAATGGGCGCGGGTCGATTCCGGCGCGAACTGAGGCGAGATAGAGCTCTCGCATCGTTGTGAAGACGTCCCGGAAATCAAGCCGATTGTCCGCCATTGACAGAGCTGCCAACCCGCGGCGAAGCCACTTCGCGTCATTCGCCGATACGATCTGGTCACCAGCACTCTGCGCATAGAAACACAAGCAGAAGACGGCTCCCTCGTCGAATAGCTTGCGAATCGCGATTCGTTCCTCCGGCGTCGACGTCAGGTAGCGGTCACTGAGATTGTCGAGCACAGAGAACACTTCCTCGTGCGATGGACTCCTCACTCTAAGCCGGGCCAAGCGCCAACTTTCAGACTCCCTGCGAAAGAAGTTTGTTTCGGGAGGAGGGTTCACGGCCGAAAGCGCCAAATGAACTCGATAGCGCCACGCATCGCAAGCGACCCTCATCGCACCTATGCGATCTCTAGTCTCTTCTCTGCCCTCTGCCATGCTAGTTCCTCCGGTAGGATGCAGTACGTCCCAGTGCCGCTCCAACGCGAAAACAGACTCACTACGGCCGCACGAGCAATGTCAGGTCGGGGCCAAACACCATTCCCTTCTCAAGCAAGAGGTACTTGACCTCCCACATGTAGGTACTCCCCTCCACCGGGTACGGCGTGGAGAGGAGGAAGTTGTAGCCTCGCGCATACGCCGCTTCCAATGCTGCCAAGTTGTCAGCCTCGCTCCATACTACTGGATTGTAGCATGCTACGTCGAGCCCTTTCGCTCTCAGCGTTTCGTAGACCCACAGGTAGTTCGGATTGGCCTGATTAGCTGCCGATGACAAAGAGTCTCTGTCCTGCGTACGATATCTCGTCGCCGTCGGCGAGTTGGGTCAGCACCGTCGTTGCCCCTGCCGTTCCCGCTGCTTCCGTTGCCATCGTGTTTGTTGAGGCTAAGAAGACCCCCGCGGCTTCCGCGTAGAAAATGGCTCCTATACCAAGTGTCAGCACTGCTGCCGTCGCCAACACGACTGCAACAGCCACCGTGTCATCTCGCGACCCGGAATCGGACGCCGAGCCGGTTGCCGGCCCGTACGCGCTTACCACCGGCTGAGTGCCCCCAAGAAGGACGTCCGGTGAGTTGCCCGTCGAAGAGGGCGGGGCAACGACCCCCTCATCGCTCCACGATCGATGGTAGTTGTCTCTTGTCCCTGTCGGACCTTTCAAGCTACAGACGTGCCCGCTCGGGTCCACATACTTCAGCGGGTTATTCAGGCAGTAGCTATACCGGTTCAGCGACTGCGGATTGGCCGGGTCGGGTACTATGGTGTCCGCGCTGATGAACCGGCCGATGCCGGGGTCGTAGTACCGGGCGTTGTAGTAGTACAGGTCGAGTTGATCCAGCCGCTGGCCGGTGAACTTCTTGTCGGTGTTCAGGCCGCCGGACGTGGAGCGCGTGCCGCAGAAGGGGGAGTAGGCGATAGTGGTCCCTATGGAACTTGTCTCACCTCCATCATCAGCCTATAATCACAGCCTGGTTACCCGATAGCGCAGTCCCTTCGAGGTAGTGGTTTGGCAAGACTGCCCAACGCTGACAAGGCTGTCATCGACAGCGAGAAGATACGTGGATATGTCCTTTCTCCAACGCACCCGGTGGGCCGCTTCAAGTCCGCCGTCTTCGTCAGGTTCGGGTATTCGGCAGAGGAATGGGCCGAGTTCGAAGGGAGTCTGAGAACATTGATCATGTCTGAGGATGTGGCCACCGTTGAGGAAACGCCGCACGGCCGGAAGTATGTGGTTGTGGGAGCAGTGGAGACTCCTTCAGGCAAGCTGCTTGAACTCGTGACAGTCTGGGTTATACTGAAAAAGCAGAGTATTCCTAGATTTGTCACGGCCTATCCAGGAGGATTGCGGTGAGATTCGAAAAGCTGGAGTGTGTGGTTCTCGCAGAGGACATCCCGGACCATGGCCTGCGCGCCGGGGACCTGGGCACGGTGGTGGAGGTCTATCCGGGGGGTGGGCTAGAAGTGGAGTTTGTCCGGGGCTCCGGAGACACCCAGGCGTTGTTGACGCTTTCCGAGCGAAAGGTCAGGAGGATCGACCCGCATGACCTCCTGACGACGCGCCGCCTGGCCAAGGTGCCGTAGGGAGCTACCAGCGGCCTTCCTTCGTGATGCTGGGAAAGAGAGCCGGGCGGGCGGCCATTCTCTGAATCGTGAGTCAGCCAGGGCTATTGGCCTGCCAGTCAAACCTCCGGCATTCCTCCGTGCCCGCCACGACTAGGCAGCAATCGTTCAGTTGCCCACAGGCGGCGAGATGGGATGAGGTGAGCGTGGAGATTTCCATCTCCTCGTGGCTCGAAGGTCAATCCAAGGGAGGTCACGGAAGGTGGGCGCAGCCCACCCTACGGAACTGAGAGTGAGGGCATCGAGGTGGTGGAGGTGGCCGGCATGCCGGACCGCATCCTGGACCTGCTGGTCGGCAAAACCATCTTCATCCCGACGGGTCTCATGCCGCTGGAACGGGCCTGGCGTGTGGCCCATTGTCTCGGCCACTACTTCCTGCACTCAGGCAACCAGGTGTGGTGCGACAGCCGGTCCAGGGCCCTGCGGATGCGCCAGGAGCACCAGGCGGATGCCT
The DNA here is from genome assembly GCA_964475375.1 of uncultured Dehalococcoidia bacterium. GTDB lineage: Bacteria > Chloroflexota > Dehalococcoidia > UBA2247 > RBG-13-53-26 > JAFGCL01. Next base: position 1,114 of record CAYYWI010000064.1, on the reverse strand, counting down.
TTGCGGCGGCCCTGCTGACCATCAGCCCGGAGATGAGGCGGTGGACGGCCAGGGAGCTAAAGCACCTGGACCCCAAATGGCTGGCCAGATACTGGCCGGCGACTGATTGACCCCCCGGGCAACCCTTGCGTGGTCCAGCCGCTGGCCGGTGAACTCCTTGTCGGTGCCCAGAGTGCCTGAAGATGTGCGAGTGCCGCCGAAGGGGAAGCAGGCGAACTGGGAAGCCATGAAGCTTCGGCCGTATGACACCTCGGTCAGTCATTCAATGCTCCCGCTTCGAGTGCGCAGCCAGGTTGACCAAGTCTTGTTTGCGCGGACGGAGGACAATCAGTGCCACAGCGGAGAACGCCTCAAAGAGATACATCCAGGCATAGCTTCCCTCCACAGCGAAAACGGCGAGACCGTAGATGCCCACGGATGCACAGAGAGAACCGGCAACTATTATGCAGGCCAGATATGAAGCCATGAAGCGATGGATGACGCTCCTCGGGTTGGCGGCAGCCCTGCGCAGGAAGAAGGCCAAGGCCAACACTACCGCCGACATGACGGACAGTACATACCTCACAAGATATGTGGCTTCACCAGTGTCAGTATCGTGCCCAATCGCGTTGGCGACGACCGCGAAGGCGATCGGGGCCACGAGGATCAGTGCCCACGCTAGACGTGCAACTCTCCAGCGACGCTCAATCTGACTCAATTCGAACTCGTCGAGTACTTTGCTGTGGTTCGGTTCCGGATCCTCCATTGAGAGCCTGCTTTCTTTAGTCCTCTATAGTTAGAAGATACCGTTCCCCGGTGGCGGGTGATCAATCCCGCAGGCTGAAAACCTCTGCGACTCTTTGCCTCATAAGGTCCCAAAGCATGCCCTGATTATCCGGCCATTCGGTCGTTGCCTGTGAGTAGCAGAGTTGGCCACTCGCGATATCCCATATGATTGGCATTCCCAATCCAGACCACCAAGGATTGGCAGGTTTGCGCGCCATGGTACTTTTCACCACAGCATCATTGCTGCTCGAAGTCACGGCCACGGGGTAGAAATCCGCAATATGCAAGATGTTTATCCAATAACCCGAAGGGCAGGGTTCCACGGGCTTGCCCGTGGGTGAATGTAGCG
>CAYYWI010000063.1:11344-13289 GCA_964475375.1 uncultured Dehalococcoidia bacterium | reverse complement strand
GTATACCCATTGGCTGGCGGTACCGCTGGCTGCATTGCAGGGATATGGACAGGTCATACTGTTGAGGCGCGAAGGCGCTGTCGATCCCGGGGGGGCAGTGCGCATGGCTGCTATTATCCTGTCCATGGTGGCAGGGACTATGTTCCTTGTCTGGCTGGGTGAACTGATCACCGAGCGCGGCATCGGCAACGGCGTATCCATCATCATCTTCGGCGGCATTGTGGCTGGACTGCCCAATCTCGTGGTGAAGGGTGGGCTGGTGGTCAAGGAGAATCTCTGGGGAGTGATAGCCTTCGCCATTCTGGGACTTGCCACTATCCTGTTTATTGTTATCTTCACAGAGGCTGCCCGCCGGATTCCGGTGCACTACTCTAAGAGTGTCTTCAAAGGCAGGAGGATGTACCGTCAGTCCGGATCGACTCATATCCCGCTACGCGTGAACTCCGCCGGGATGATCCCGCTGATCTTCGCAATGTCACTGGTCATGCTTCCCGGGATTATTGCCAGCTACTTCCCCAGCAGTGCGGACCCTGGCAGTGTGGCTCATTTCCTCCGTTATTGGCAGAACAACTGGAGCTATTGGCTCATCTATGGCTTGCTTGTCATTGGTTTCTCGTTCTTTTATACTATAGTCGTCTTTGAACAGATGAACCTGGCTGAGACTCTGCAGAAGCAGGGCGGCTTCATACCGGGGGTCAGGCCCGGTCCGAATACCACCACTTATCTCAGCCAAGTGATGACTCGGATTACCTGGGCGGGTGCCATCTTCCTTGCCTTGGTTGCTATTTTGCCCTTTGTTGCAGAGAAAGTGACTGGTGTTCAGGTGGTGGCGCTGTCGAGCACTGCTTTGCTTATTATGGTCGGTGTGGCTTTGGATACAATGAAGCAATTGGAGGCGCAGCTACTGATGCGCCGCTATGAAGGCTTCCTTAAGTGATATTTGAGGGGGATGAATGAAACTCATTCTTTTGGGCGCTCCGGGTTCAGGCAAGGGTACTCAGGCTGAGAAGATAGCTGAGATGACGGGCATAATGCATGTCTCTTCCGGCGATCTGTTCCGCAAAGCTGAGAAGGACGGCACGGAACTGGGCAAGGTGGCCAAGTCGTACATGGAGAAGGGCCAACTGGTGCCTGACGAGATCGTGGTCAAGATGGTCCTTGAATACATTGCCGGGAACAAAAAGGGGTTCATCCTGGATGGTTTTCCTCGGACTATAGAGCAGGCAAAAGCTCTGGACAAGGCTTTCACAAAAGAAGGCATAGACAAGGCGGTCCTGATTGACGTGTCTCGCGATGAACTCCTTCGCCGCCTTACCGGACGGTGGATCTGCCGGAAGTGCCAGAAGCCGTTCCATATGGTCTCTTCGCCGCCCAAGGTGGCCGGGAAGTGCGACGCCTGCGGTGGTGAACTCTACCAGCGTGCGGATGATACCATGGAGACAGCTCAGGAACGTCTCAAGGTTTACAACAACCAGACGGCTCCTTTGATCGACTACTATCGCAAACAGGGGAAGCTGCTGGAGCTCAATGGCGAAAGGCCGATTGAAGAAGTGAGCAAGGAGATGCTGAAAAAGCTGGGCTGGAGAGGGGATGGGCATAGTCATTAAGTCTCCTGAAGAGATTGCGCTCATGAGGGAAGCCGGGAGGATTGTGGGAGAGTTGCTGCAAACCTTGGCGCACGGGGTGAAGTCTGGTGTGAAAACACGAGAGTTGGATGCTCTGTGTGCCAGAGAGGTGGCGAGATACGGAGCCCGGTCCTCGTTCAAGAACTACCGGGGGTATCCGGCTCACATATGCACCTCCATAAACGATGAGGTGGTGCACGGCATCCCCGGGGAGCGTGTGCTTCATGAGGGAGACATAATCTCGATAGATGTGGGAGTGGTGTACAAGGGTTTTCAGGGTGATGCTGCTATCACCGTGGGTGTTGGAAAGATCAGACCTG
>CAYYWI010000063.1:0-11334 GCA_964475375.1 uncultured Dehalococcoidia bacterium | reverse complement strand
AAGGTGCTCTGCTGGCCGGGATTGCAGCCGCACGTGAAGATGTTCACCTTGGAGAGATATCGGCGGCTGTGCAGGCGTACGTGGAATCGCAGGGATTCTCGGTGGTGAGAGAATACACCGGACATGGGATTGGAAGGGAGATGCACGAGGAGCCTCAGATACCAAACTACGGCGTCAAGAGCGAGGGTCCTTTGCTGAGGAAAGGCATGACTCTGGCCATCGAGCCGATGGTGAATACCGGCGGCTGGAAGACGAAGGTCTGCGATGACCAGTGGACAGTGGTTACTGCTGACGGCAGCCTGTCGGCACATTTCGAGCATACGATTGCTGTGACCGACGGCAAGGCTGAGATTCTGACTGCTGTCTGAATGGTGTGTATGTCTAAGAAGGAGAGGATAGAGGTTGAAGGAAAGGTCCTGGAGTGTTTGCCTAATGCCATGTTCCGTGTGGAGCTGGCCAACGGGCACAAGGTCCTGGCTCACATTTCAGGGCGCATGAGGCGTCACTTCATCAAGATTCTGCCTGGTGACACGGTGCGTGTGGAATTGTCGCCGTATGATCTCAGCCGTGGCAGGGTCGTCTATCGTTTCAAGTAAGATTCTCTGGAGATGTGAACGTGAAGGTTAGAGCGTCGGTCAAGGCTCGTTGTAAGAAGTGTAAGATAGTGAAGCGAAAGGGTGCTGTGAGAGTCATCTGCTCCAATCCCAAGCACAAGCAGAGACAGGGCTAAGCGGAGGTCCAAGTGGCGCGTATTTCTGGAGTCGATATTCCCGGGGACAAGAAGATTGAGGTGAGTCTGTGCTACATCTACGGCATCGGCCCTGCTGTGAGCAAGAGGATACTCACCCAGGCCAAGATAGACTTTGCCAAGAAGGCCAAGGAGCTGACAGAGGAAGAGATTGCCCGCATCCGCGAGGCCATCGACAAAGGGTTCAAGGTTGAAGGTGATCTCAGAAAAGAGATAAGCACCAACATCAGCCGGCTCACGGAGATAGGCTCCTATCGTGGGCTGAGACATCGGCGCAGATTGCCGGTGCGTGGACAGCGCACTCGGACCAATGCCAGAACCCGACGTGGTCCGCGTCAGACCGTAGCCGGCAGAGGCAGACGCCGTGGCACGGCCAAGAAGTAGTGCTTAGTGTTGGGGTTTCGTGTGACGATAAGGAGAAACTGATGGCCAGGAAGAAAGAAAAGAAGTCGATTCCGCAGGGTAGGGCGTATATCCACTCTACTTTTAATAACGTGATTATTACGCTGACCGACCCGTCCGGCAACGTGATCTCTTGGGGCAGCTCCGGCACTGCCGGCTTCAAGGGTTCAAGGAAGGGGACGCCCTATGCTGCGCAGATGGCAGCGGAGGCGGCAGCCAAGAAGGCGAAGGAGCACGGATTGCGTCAGATAGATGTGTTCGTCAGGGGGCCGGGTGGGGGGCGTGAGGCTGCCATACGATCACTGCAGATTGCGGGTCTCAATATCACCAGCATCAGAGACATTACGCCGATACCGCACAATGGCTGTCGGCCTCCAAAGAGAAGGAGAGTCTAGAAAACGATGGCACGTTATACTGGACCGGTTTGCAGACTGTGTCGCCGTGTTGGCGAGAAACTGATGCTTAAAGGCGATCGATGTGAGAGCGCCAAGTGTGCAATTGAGAAGAGGGCGGTGAGTTCGGGACGTGGTGGCGGCCGGGGCCGGGCCCGCAAGTATTCCGACTATGGGCTCAGGCTACGGGAGAAACAGAAGGCCAGATACAGCTATGGAGTATTGGAACGGCAGTTCAGGCTGGTTTTTGCCGAGGCAGAGAAGGCAGCCGGCATGACGGGCGAAACGCTGGCGCAACTGCTCGAGAGACGACTTGATAATATTGCATACCGTTTGGGCTATGCAGATTCCCGGAATCAGGCGAGACAGCTGGTCAGACATGGTCATGTTATGGTCAACGGACGCAAGGTTGACATTCCTTCCTATGTAGTGAAACCCGGCGATGCCATAACTTGGAAGGAGTCGAGCATCAATAAGGCTCTCTATAACAGGGCCTTGGAGCGCATCGACTCCAAAGTCATTCCAAGCTGGCTGGTTTTGGATAAGAAGGATCTCTCCGGCCGCGTCTTGAGTCTTCCTGTCAGTGAAGAGATTGCAACCAAGTTCGACAAGAAGATGATCGTCGAGTACTACTCCCGGTAGCCTTGAAAGGAGGCAGTGGCTTTGTCGCACCTGGTGACACCAAAGGTCGAGTGTGTAGAGAGTGAAGGTAGCCACGGGCGTTTCGTGGCTGAACCGCTGGACAGGGGTTTTGGTATTACCCTGGGAAATGCCTTGCGGCGTGTGCTGTTGGGTTCGCTGCAGGGTGCTGCGGTAACCTGGGTGAGGATCGAGGGAATTCAGCATGAATTCTCCACCATTGCCCATATGAAGGAGGATGCAACTGAATTTCTTCTGAACGTAAAAGGCCTGCGGTTTCGCCCGACGACAGGGCAGGAGGGCAGGCTGGTTCTGGAAGTCGAAGGCGAGAAAGTGGTCTATGCCAAAGACATCAAGCCATCGACCGATTTCGAGATCGCCAATCCGGATCTTTATCTGGCTACCCTGGACTCGGCCAAAGCCAAATTGTATGTTGAGTTCAATGTGGCCTTGGGTAAGGGCTATGTTCCGGCCAGTCATGGCGATGGTTTGCCCATAGGTACGATACCCGTCGATGCCATATTCACGCCGGTGCAGAAAGTCAGCTACTCTGTAGAGCCCGTCAGGACTGGGCAGTACATCGGGTATGAGAAACTGCTGCTGGACGTCTGGACCGATGGCACGTTGTCACCTGCGGAAGCGGTAACTCAAAGCGCACAGATACTCAAGGAGCAGATCTCGACTTTCATGGTGGTCGTTCAGGCTGGTGTCAAGGAACCGGGCGGACCGCCGGAAGCGGCCCTGGGAGTGTCTTCGGAACAATACGAGATGCCCTTGGAGAAACTGGGGCTTTCACCGCGTGTTTCCAACTGCTTGAGAAGGAACAAGATCACCAAGGTTGGAGAGCTTCTGGAGAAGAGTGAGCGGGATCTCCTGGCTATGAAGAAGCTGGGGAAGAAGTCGCTGGACGAGCTGAAGCAGCAGCTCCAGGAGAAGGGACTCTCTCTGATGACGGAAGAAGGCGATGAGACATAAGGTAGCGGGACGGAATCTATCAAGGCCGACGGGCCACAGGATGTCGCTCTATCACAACCTGACCACCGAGTTGTTGATGCATGAGCGTATTGTCACCACCGAAACCAAGGCAAAGGAAGTAAGGGGCATGGTGGACAAGGTCATTACTCTGGGCAAAGAAGGCAGCCTTCATTCTCGGAGGCAGGCCATTGTTCTGGTGAATGACAAGAAGGCGGTGGACAAGGTTTTTGATGAGCTCGCCAAGAAGTTCGCCGATCGCAGTGGCGGGTACACACGGGTTCTGAAATTGGGACCCCGCAAGGGTGATAGTGCTCCGATGGCGATTATCGAGCTGGTGAAGTAGGTCGGCTTGGGGAGTTACATATCCAGGATTTTGGAGTTGAGATTAGGATTGTTTTGATCATGGAGTACGACGGCACCAGGTATCATGGCTCGCAGTATCAGACCAACGCCCCGAGCATTCAGGGCGAGACCGAGTCTGCTGTGCAGAAACTGACGGGTCAAGAGACGCGTGTGTCGATGGCCAGCCGCACCGATGCCGGTGTCCATGCCAAGGGGCAGGTGGCCAGCTTCAAGACAAAGGCATCCTTTCCCCCTAAGACCTGGATTGAAGCTCTCAACCACTACCTTCCGAAGGATATATCGGTAAGGGCGGCTTACGAAGCGGATGGCGGTTTTGATGTACGACGGCAGGCATCGTGGCGCGAATACCGCTATCACATTATGAACAGACCTGCGGCGTCGCCCTTGTGGCGCAACTTCAGCTACTTTGTGCCGCAGACTCTGGATGTTGAAGACATGAATGCTGCTTGTGAGGTCCTGGTCGGGGATCGCGACTTTGCTCCATTCGCGCCCGCGAACTACAATCGCTCGACGCGGCGACACGCGTTCAAGGCCGAGGTTGGCAGGAAGGAAGACTTGGTGACTTTCGATATGAAGGCGAACTCCTTTTTGCCGCACCAGGTTCGGAATACTATCGGCGCGTTGGTCCGGGTGGGACTGCATAAGATGACGGTTGACAGGTTCCGGGAGACAGCTTCTTCCGGAAAGGCAGGGACAATAGGCCCAACAGCTCCGGCTCGCGGTCTTTGTCTCATGAACATCAAGTATCCCGATTTCCCCCATCTGAGGAGATATCATGACATATAGCGCAAAAGCCTCTGAAGTGAAACGCCGATGGATCGTTATTGATGCCTCGGGGAAGACCTTGGGCAGGATGGCTATGGAAGTGGCGAGACTGCTTGAGGGCAAGCACAAGACAATCTACTCGCCGCATGCCGACGTCGGGGATTTCGTGGTGATAATCAATGCGGCCAAGATTCATGTAACAGGGAAGAAAATCAAAGATAAGGTCTATCGCCATCATACCCAGTATCCGGGAGGGTTGAGGAGCATTACTTTGGGCGACATGCTGGCACGTCATCCTACCCGGCCGATTGAAATTGCGGTCAGGGGTATGCTTCCCCGAAACAGCAGAGGGCGTGCCATGGCCAGAAGACTGAAGGTCTATGCTGGAAATACTCATCCACATGAGGCTCAGGTGAAGGGCACAACGGAGGCGTTAAGTGGCTGAACAGAAGCACTTCTACGGTACAGGAAAAAGGAAGACCGCTATCGCCAGAGTGAAGCTGTTGCTTGGCGGCGGCAACATGATAGTTAACGATAAGCCTATCAAGGAAGCGTTTCCCGATGAGCCTTTGCGTGAGGTCATATTCCAGCCTCTCAAGGTTACAAATACACTGGAGAAATTCAGTTTGGCGGCGAAGGTTGAGGGTGGTGGGATTGCAGGGCAGGCGGCAGCACTTCGCCATGGAATTGCCCGCGCTTTGGTTCACTCCGACGAAGGACTGAAGACCGTCTTGCGGCAGTACGGCTTGCTTACCAGGGATGCCAGAATAAAGGAGCGCAAGAAGTACGGTCTGAAGCGCGCCCGCAAGGCACCGCAGTACACCAAACGATAGGTTTCACCTGTCGGTTGCTGGTGGCCAGATCTTCAAGGGGTTGGCGACTACTCCTGGCTATTTGCGGGTCGTCCCGATCCTGAATCTGCGGACTCACAATGACGTTGTTGCTGGAGTCATTGTAGACGAAGCCTGTCTGATGTAGGAGATCCGTCATCCGTTGCAGAATGAGCTGACGGGTTTTCGGTCAGGGGACTACTGAGACTCGGCGAGGCGAGACTTCAGGTGGTCGATGGTAGGAACGGGCGTGGGATCAGTGCGATTCAGCATAGCCAAGTAGAAGCTGACGTAGTCCCCGAGAAGAACCATCCCCAGCATCTGGGCCAGCGAACTCCTTCCGGTCGCCTCGACCGACTTGTGCTTCATCCCGGCCTTGGACAGTATCTCGGCCGTAACCTGGTAGCGTATTGCCACCCTGGGGTGAAGCGACAGCGAATGCAGCAGCACCGTCATCATCCTCTGTCGTGCCTCTGCAGGAAACTGGTATCCCACAACGGCGTTGTGATTCAACTCCGGGAAAACCTCGTAGAAGGCTGAAGCTTTGCTGTTCTCGTTCACCTGGGTCTTCCACCGCATGGCTACTTCTGAGAGCAGTCCTGCGCCATAGATCACTGCCACCCGCCCGAAGAAATCAGCAGCCAGTTGCTTTGCCGGATTGGAATCGAGAGGAATCTTCTCTGAGACGGTTTCCTCCACTCTCTTCATAACGGCCAGAGATTCCTTCATGTCAGCCGATTTGTCCTGGAGAAGACGCAGACTGTGAAAGATGCCCAGGAGGGAAACGAAGCTGTGAGGGAAGGCTGCTCTGGGAGGTGCCTGGTAGTCGATGGTCAGGACGGGTATTCTCTCTTTATCGGCGAGAGCCTTGAGCTTCCCGCCGGTGGTGATGGCCATCTTCCTGGCCGGGGTTCGCAGTGACTCGTTGAAAGAGGAGAGGACTTCTTCGGTATTCCCTGAGTAGCTTGAGAAAATCAGAAGAGTATTGCGGTTGACGAAGGGTGGAAGGCCGTAGTCCCGATGAACCGATACCGGCACGGTGTTTTCAATCATGGTCAGCCGACGAACGAAATCTCCTCCGATGGCGGAGCCACCCATACCGGCTATGACCACGTTGTCCACTTTGAGGTAGTCCCTTGACAGGTTGAAGTCTGTGGCGTTGTGCCAGGCCCGCTGACACTGTTCCGGGAACTGGTGCAGGTGGTTAAGCATTCCCGACTGGTCGAGTTGGCGATATGTCTCAGGGCCATCCAATATACTCATAGCCTAAACCCCCAGAAGGTTCCTGCCCTCGGCGATCAGTGACTTGGCGCGATCCAGGCTGGCGGCTTCCGCGTAGATACGGAGGATGGGTTCTGTGCCCGAGAAGCGCATCAACAGCCAGGAACCGTCTGCCAGAGAGAGGTGGAAGCCATCCACGGTATTGACTTTGACCACTTTCGTACCGGCAATCTCGGATGGCGTCTTGCCGGCGATGCGGCCAATGATCTTCTCCCGATCGGCGGGAGGAAACTCCAGATCAACACGATGATAGTAGTGCGGACCGACTTTACTGTACAGATACTCGATCAGTTGAGATGGCGACTTGCCCATCTTGTTCATCAGGTCCAGGAAGTAGAGACCGGCAAGAATACCGTCGCGCTCCGGGATGTGGCCTCTGAAGCCGAAGCCGCTGCTCTCTTCGCCGCCGATGAGAGCATTCTGGGCCATCATGATAGGTGCCACATATTTGAACCCGACCTTGGTTTCGTAGACCGGCACGTTGTAGATCTTCCCCATCTTGTCGAGCATGCTGGTGGTGGTCAGCGTCTTGACGATGGGCCCGCGCTCTCCGCGTACTTCGAACAGGTAGAGAGCAAGGAGCGCAAAAATCTGCAGGGGAGTCAGCGGGTTGCCCTTTTCATCTACAACGCCGATACGGTCGGCATCGCCATCGGTGGCCAGCCCGACGGCAGAGCCGTTCTCTCTGATTGTTGCCGACAGCTTGGTCAGATGGCGGGCGATCGGCTCGGGTTGGATTCCGGGGAAGATTGGGTTGCGCTCCCCGTTGATCTCGATGACTTCGGTCTTGCCGCCCTGAAGTACCCTCCTGAAGAAGCCTGATCCGGCGCCGAACATGGAATCCACCGTTATCTTGAGCCCGGGTTCGCGAAGGTTTTCCAGATCGACCAGCCGGGCTATGTGTTCGAAGTAGGCGGGTGTCGGGTCGTGGTACTGTATGATGCCCTTGGAAAGACCTTCTTCCAGTGGCAGACGTTTGACGTTGTCCTGGGCCATGATCTGCGGCAGCCGCGATTCGATATCAGCTTCAACCTGTGTCGGGGCGCTCGATCCGTCCGGGGACTTGATCTTGAATCCGTTCCACTGCCCAGGATTGTGACTGGCGGTGATGATGACGGCACCCGCTGCCTTCCGGTCCGTCACCCCATAGCTGACAATGGGAGTTGGTGTGGCTTGGGTGCAGAGATGCGTCGTGATTCCGTTGGCCGCAAACACTTCAGCAACGGCAGCGGCGAAGCGTTCGGAGGCAAAGCGGGTGTCATAGCCCACTACCATGCCGCGGGAGGCCGTCTGCTTGTCCCGCAAATGGTCGGCGACGCTCTGGGCGCAGTATCTTACATTGGCAAAGGTGAAGTCTTCGGCGATGATGCCGCGCCAGCCGTCGGTGCCGAACTTTATCTTCGGATTCATTGACTTCACCTGTTCAAAGCTGGCCTACTTGAGACCAGCGTCAGCCCGAAGAGCCGCTGCCTTGTCGGTCTTCTCCCAGGGCAGATCCAGGTCATCTCTGCCGAAGTGGCCGTATGCTGCAGTCTGCTTGTAGATGGGACGGCGCAGGTTCAGGGTCTCGATTATGGCTCCCGGGCGGAAATCGAAGTGCTTGTTGAGAAGCTCCAGTATCAATTCCTCATCCACCTTCGCAGTGCCAAAAGTCTCAACAGAGATGGAAAGAGGATGAGCTATGCCGATGGCGTAAGACACCTGAATCTCTGTACGATCGGCCAATCCCGCCGCGACGACGTTCTTGGCGGCGTAACGGGCGAAGTAGGCAGCGGAACGGTCTACCTTGGTCGGGTCCTTTCCCGAGAAGGCTCCGCCGCCGTGTCGGGCAGCGCCTCCGTAAGTGTCCACCAGAATCTTGCGCCCGGTCAGGCCGGTATCTCCCATCGGTCCGCCGATCACAAAACGGCCGGTGGCGTTGACATAGATCTTTGTTTTCTTGTCGATGAGCTTGGAGGGTACGATCTTGTTGATCACCACTTCGCGGATGTCGCGGTGAATAACGTCGTTGCTGACGGTCTCGCTGTGCTGAGCTCCGATGACCACCGCCTCTATCCGCTTGGGAATCCCGCGCTCATATTCAACGGTGACCTGTGATTTGCCATCGGGTCTGAGGTATGGGAGAGTGCCGTCCTTTCGCACTTCAGCCAGACGGCGGCAGAGCTTGTGGGACAGTATGATGGGCATAGGCATGAACTCCGGAGTCTCGTTGCAGGCGAAGCCGATCATCATCCCCTGGTCGCCGGCGCCGAGAGTCTCCTTTTCGTTCGAGTTATTCTTCTCCCGTGTTTCCAGAGAGTGGTCCACGCCCATCGCAATGTCCGACGACTGCTCTTTGATGGCGGTGATGACGCCGCAGGTTTCCCCGTCGAAACCGTACTTGGCACGCGTATAGCCGATCTCCCAGACAGTCTCGCGGACTATCTGGGGTATCTCAACATAGCAACTGGTGGTCACTTCACCCATCACGACCACGAGGCCTGTGGTGACCGATGTTTCGCAGGCGACCCTGGCCATGGGGTCCTTCGCCAGAATGGAGTCGAGCACGGCATCGGAAATCATGTCGCACATCTTGTCGGGGTGTCCCTCGGTGACCGACTCAGATGTCAGCAGATATGACGGCGATCGCATGAAGTTCAAAGTCATCTTTCTTTCCTCTCCTGTCGCATGTGCCCCGGGGTTAGGTTCCCATCTCCCAACTGCTCAGGTATTGTCGCTGTTCACGTGTCAGTTTGTCAATTTTTATGCCCATGGAGCGGAGTTTGAGTCGCCCCACCTCCTGGTCGATCTCCTTCGGCACCGTGTAGACGCCGGGCTTCAGGCTTTTCTTAAGATTGAACATATAGTCAGCGCATAGCGCCTGGTTGGCGAAGCTCATATCCATCACGCTGGCCGGGTGGCCCTCGGCGGCGGCGAGGTTGATCAGCCGTCCTTCAGCCAGCAAGAAAAGGCGGCGGCCGTCCTTCATTGTGTACTCCTGGACAAAGGGCCGCAGTTTCCGGTTTTGCTTCGACAGGCTCTCCAGCGCCGGGATGTTGATTTCCACGTTGAAGTGTCCACTGTTGGCGAGGATGGCCCCGTCTTTCATGACCTGGAGGTGCTGCTTGTCGATGATGTTCAGCCCGCCGGTGATGGTGACGAAAACGTCGCCTATGCGCGCGGCCTTCAGGAGCGGCATTACCTGGTATCCATCCATGACGGCTTCAATGGCCCGGATGGGGTTGACCTCGGTCACTATAACCTGAGCTCCCATCCCCCGGGCGCGCATGGCTATCCCGCGGCCGCACCAGCCGTAGCCGCAGACTACCACGTTCTTGCCGGCCCAAAGGATGTTGGTGGCGCGGGTGATGCCGTCAACGGTGCTCTGACCGGTACCGTAGCGATTGTCGAAGAAATGCTTGGTCTCCGCGTCGTTGACAGCGATTATGGGGTAATTCAGTTTCTTGTTCTGCGCCATGCTGCGCAACCTGATAACGCCGGTAGTGGTTTCCTCCATGCCTCCGATCACTGAGCCGGCCAGATCGGACTTGCCCTGGTGCAGAGTAGTGACCAGATCAGCGCCATCATCCAGGGTGATGTGCGGCTTCTGTGCCAGAGCGGCGTTGATGTGCTTATAGTAGGTATCGCCGTCCTCTCCCTTGATGGCATAGACAGGTATGCCGTCTGCCAGCATGGCGGCGGCTACGTCGTCCTGGGTGCTGAGGGGATTGGAGGCGCATAGAACAAGTTCGGCACCTCCGGCCCTGAGCGCGAGCGCCAGATTGGCGGTCTCGGTAGTTATATGAAGGCAGGCGGAGATCCTGGCTCCTTTGAGCGGTTTCTCCTTGGCAAACCTGGCCCGGATGAGTTGCAGCACCGGCATCTCTCGCGAGGCCCACTCTATTCTCAACTTTCCTTCCGGAGCAAGGGATAAATCCTTGACATCACCGCCAACGGTTTTCTTTGCGCTCACATATCTCCTTTCTATGATCGGATGGCTGCTTGGCTGACCTTCTTCCATGTGGATGAATCGCATGTCGTCGGGAAAAACCCGCGAGGTGCACAATGAGGAGAATTATATCAGGTTCTAGTTCCCGCACTCAAAACATGAAGGCTTCTTTTCCAGGAAGCACCCGCACTGCATGGATTCTCAGCCGTCAGGACGACGGTTCCAGGAATTGGCACCTACATGACTATAGCGGCTCTGGAAACCAAGCCCTTCTCCTGATCCTCAAAGGCCTTGTTGATGTCCTCCAGCTTGTACGATTGAGAGAGAATCCTTTCGTATGGATACTTGTTCCTGGTGCGCACCAGGAAGTCGAGGGCTTTCTTCAGGGCGTCACGTCCGTACATCACGACGGCGATGATGGACTTGGAAGACACGACCATGAAGGCTGGGTCGGTTTCGAAGGTGCCGTGCATGAGGCTGATGTTCCCGATCTCCAGCACTCGACCACCGTTGGCCAGCATGTCGAGTCCTTCCGGGATTGCCTTTGGATGTCCGACCAGTTCGGCAACCACATCAACGCCCCAACCACCTGTGAGCTCTTTTACACGCGCGGCGCGCTCTGCGGGTGTCTTGTACTGCTTCATGTCTACGATCTCGTCGGCTCCGAAGGCTTTCGCCAGTTCCAGCCTTTGTGGAATGCCGTCAATGACGATGACCTTTGCTGCGCCCATCTCCCTGGCCACTGCGGTCGCGTAAATGCCCAGGCCGCCGGCCCCCTGAATAGCTACAGTCTCTCCGAATCTGAAGTTCACCCTCTCCAGACCGTAGATCATCTCAGAAAGAGCGCAGTTTGCCGGGGCCACCATCATGTCGCTCAATTCATCCGGCACTTTGAATACCGTGTGGTTTGGCCTGAGGTAATAGTAGTCAGCATACGGTCCGGTAAAGTGCGGTGGAAGCTCACACGGTCCTTGATAGAAGATGTTCATGGGGCATTCGGAGTGACGTCCC
>CAYYWI010000062.1:2743-13734 GCA_964475375.1 uncultured Dehalococcoidia bacterium | reverse complement strand
CGCGAAAAAGTCCGCTGAAAAGAACTTTGCAGGTCAAACTGCGGAAGTTGGGCTAAATGGACACGGACACTTTGAGGCTCGCCTTACCCCGGAGTTCTCAAAGGACGGCTTGGTCGAGTCGGTACTGGCTGTCTCCCGCGACATCACCGACCGAAAGCACAGCGAGGATGCTTTGCGAGAGAGTGAAAGCCGCTATCGGCTGCTGGCGGAAAATATATCAGACGTTATCTGGGTAACTGATCCAGACTTGAGACTGACTTACATAAGTCCTTCCATAGAGCGACTCACGGGTTTCACGGTTGAAGAATCACTGTCCCATGGGCTCAAAGACGGCCTTTCCCTTTCTTCAGCGGATCGCGTGTTGGATGTATTCGCGCAATGGACGACAGGCTCGACAGCCAGAATGCCCTTGCAGTCGCAGGATTTTGAGATAAAGCGGAAAGATGGTTCCACGATCTGGATAAACACCACAGTAAATGTCATTAGGGGAGAGAACGGCCTCCCGATTCAGTTCCTGGGGGTCATACGCGAAATCACCGAAAGAAAACGTGCCGAGGAACAGCTCCAAGAGAGCTACACGAAGCTGGAGAAGACGTTGGATGGCACCATTCAAGCCATTCGATCGATGGTGGATACCAGAGATCGTTATACTGCCGGTCACCAGCAACGGGTGACCGAGCTTGCTTGTGCCATAGCCTCTATCATGGGTCTGTCAAGCGAGCAGATCAGAGCGATCCGAATAGCAGGTCTCTTGCATGACGTTGGCAAGATAACGCTCCCCACAGAGATACTCACCAAGCCGGGGCGCTTGAACGAAATCGAGATTGCCATGGTGAAAACTCATCCCAACGCAGGCTACGAGATATTGAAGTCTGTGGAGTTCCCTCAGCCCATTGCTGAGATGGTGGCTCAGCACCACGAGAGGATGGATGGTTCAGGCTATCCGGAAGGGCTGCGAGGAGAAGAGATTCTGCTCGAAGCCAGAATTCTGGCGGTGGCAGATGTGGTCGAGGCCATGTATTCTCATCGTCCCTATCGGCCGGCTCTGGGCCTTGACAAGGCTCTGGACGAGATAGCCAGCAAGAAGGGTATCCTCTATGATTCTCAGGTGGTTGACGCCTGCATGCAAGTATTTCAGAACGGTGGCTTCAACTTCACTGGCGACGCAGCAACGGCCCAGTACTGATCCAGTACTTCTGTTGTCCCTTTGTTTGCAATCCCCCGGCATGTCCGTCCGATGTGTAAGTCCCTCGTGGTTGCAGATCTCCGGGCGACCGGGTTCTACGTTCTCTCCCACTTGAAGCCGCGATCGAGGAAGGCGTCCAGGCAAGCCTCGGCGACCTTGGGATCGTAAAGCGTGGATTTGCTCTTGTTCAACTCTCTCAGAGCTGCATCTAGGCCGAGGGCCGGTCGGTAGGCCCGGTCAAAGGTCATGGCTTCCACGACATCGGACACCGCCAGTATTCGCGCTTCCAGACTGATGTCTTCAGCGCGAAGATGCGAAGGGTATCCGGAGCCGTCCATTCTTTCATGATGCTGAACGATAATGTCGGCAATCGGCCAGGGGAACTGAATATTCTTCAGCACGTAGTACCCCGATTGCGGATGTGCCCTGATCAAAGACAACTCAAGTTCGTTCAGCTTGCCCGGCTTTATCAGTATCTCCGTAGGCACGAATAGTTTCCCAAAATCGTGTACCAGCGCCGCCACGCGGATGGTCTGAATCTTGTCGAACGGAAGGTGCATTTCCCTGGCTACCGCACAGGCGAGCTGATTGACCCGCTGCTGGTGGCCGGCGGTGTAGTGATCTCTCATTTCGATGGTCAGCGAGATAGCCTGGATAACGCTTTCAATAGTTGTTTCCAGCTTCTTGATCGTCTGGTGCACCTGACCCTCCGCTGCTCTGCGCTCACTGACGTCACGATGGATGCCCCTGTACCCGACCAGTCTTCCGTCTCTGCCGTAGAAGGGCACGCCGCTGGTCTCCAGAAAGACCGTGCTGCCATTCTTGTGGAGGGCAGCTTGGATAAACCTGAATGGTTTCTGGGAGTCGATCGCAGCCTTGATGGTCCTGGTCAGGCGCTGCGCTTCCTGCAGCGTCATAAAGTCAAACAGTGTCCTCCCCATTGCCTCCTCAGGTTTGTAGCCCAGGGTTTCGTATACTTGCGGGCTGATGTAGGTATAGGCCGATCTGCCATCCATTTCCCATACCGTGTCACTGGTGGTCTCAACAAGATCGCGAAATCTCTCAGCGGCATCCTGGGGAACAGGCTCGGCTGCAGCGCAATCACTGCCCCTTTTCATGAGAGCAACAGCGCCTACCACCTTGCCCATCTTTGTCCAGGGGCTCAGTTGAATCTCCAGGCTGAGACGCTCGCCTGACCTGGCGCAAACATCCGCCTGGAAAGGGGGAACTTCCAGGCCCGACATCACAGCCTTGAAACGTGACTGGATGTCCAGTACGGTCTTGAGGGGCAGCATCCTGAGGACCTCGAAAGACCTGCCCACGATCTCTTCCTCAGGATAGCCGGTGATCTGCACTGTGGCCCCGTTGACGGTCACGATTGTGCCTTTGGCATCAATCAAAGCTACAGAGTATGGGGTAGCGTCAAGAATCGCTCGCAGGTAATCTTGTACCTCGATCTTCTCTGTGCTGCCGGTCTCCAGTAAGCTTTGTGTTGTGACCAAATCAGTCGTTTCCTCTAGAGAGATGTCGCCCCAAATACCGGGATGTTCTTGAATCCCTTTGGCCGATGCCGGCGGAAGGCGTCTTCAGCTCAGCCTGCCGTCTCGGGGCGGCCCGGTCTGGAATCTTCCGGGTCCACACCAAGAGTATATTTGGCCGTCATCATGACAATATCTCGATGTGGCGGAGACATTTCACAATTTGCTCACTGGGTCTTGGATCGGATGAGGAAACAGCGACGGCCTGATACGGCCCATCAAATCCAGAGATGACTCCGAAGAGGCAGACGGCGAGGGGCTCAGCCTCTCATTCGGGAAGGCGATTTCGAGCGGTTGAGGTGAAAGATCGGCGACTCCGCAAACTCACCAGGTCGCCTGTTATGTCAAATTCATCCCTCAGCCTGATATCCTCACTGGAACTGCCGATCATAACATCCACTTTGCCCGGCTCCACAACGAACTGCATCTCGCGATTAAGGAAGGCGAGCTGAGCAATATCCAGACTGAAGGACACCGTCCGGGTCTCACCCGGGTTCAAATGAATACGGCATAATCCGGCCAGTTCCCGGACCGGGCGGCTGACGGAGGCTTCATAATCGTGGAGGTAGAGTTGGACAACCTCGTCGCCTTCGACCGGGCCGACGTTCTTTACATCGCAGGAAATCTCGATGTCGCCCTGGCTGTCCACCCTGCTACTGCTGAGTCTGAGATTACTGTATTCAAACTGAGTGTAGCTCAACCCGAAACCGAACGGATAGAGCGGTTTGGCACACAGGTCAACATAGTCTCCGAAGAACTGAGAGCGACCGCCGGACGGTTTGTGGTAATGGTACACCGGAATTTGCCCCTCGCTTCGGGGTATGGAGATCGGCAACTTCCCGCCCGGGACCGCGTTGCCAAACAGGATGTCAGCCACCGCAGGTCCACCTTCCGTGCCGGGGAGCCACGCCTGGACTATAGCCGGGATGTGCTCCGCCGCCCACGTTACTGCCAGTGGCCGGCCGCTGACCAGCACAAGAACAACCGGCGTGCCGGTGGCGTGTATTGCATCGAGAAGCTGTTGCTGCACTCCGGGCAGCCCGAGAGTGGCGCAGTCTCTTGTCTCACCGCTGGTACATGAGTAACCGAGCCCTGACTTTCCAGCCAGCACCAGGATGGCGGCATCAGCTCTTCTTGCCGCGGCTATGGCTTCCTCGAATCCGTCTCTGGAGTCGCC
Source organism: uncultured Dehalococcoidia bacterium (assembly GCA_964475375.1). Classification (GTDB taxonomy): domain Bacteria; phylum Chloroflexota; class Dehalococcoidia; order UBA2247; family RBG-13-53-26; genus JAFGCL01. Next base: position 9,833 of record CAYYWI010000062.1, on the reverse strand, counting down.
CTGCAAAGTGCAGCCCCTGGCATGAACAACCTCGGTCTTTCCTGACACAACGGACCTAATGCTCTCCAGGATGGAAGGGGCGTTGTAGTTTTTCCGGGCCATTGACTCTTCGTCTTCAGCTTCCAGGAAATCATCGAAAGTAGCGGCGTGGTGGGCGACAAGATCACCCAGTTGGCTGGGATCAGCTTTCAAGTCTCTGACTATGGCTCCTATTATCCCGACCACGCCTTCCGTGAAACTGACGTAATTGTAGTCGCCCAGCAGGCAGCGGGTGCTGTCAGAGACGGGGCCGATGACGGCGAGGGATTTCAGATCCTTGGAAAGTGGAAGGAGACCGCCCTTGTTCTTGAGCAGAGTTATTGACTCCAGCGCCAGCAGCCGGGATATCTCCCTGCCATCGGACCTGGTGAAGACTTCACGTATTCCGTCCAGGTCAACGTACGGTTCATCGAACAGCCCGAGCCTGAACTTGGCCTCCAGCACACGTCTTACGGATTGATCGATTGCAGCGGTGTCAACCATGCCCTTCCGGACGGCATCGACAAGCAATGGACCATAAGCGACGGCCGTCGGCAGCTCAACATCCAGCCCTGCCTGAATTGCCTGGACTCCGGCTTCCTGCAAACTTGGGGCCACCCGGTGATAATTGAAGGCGGTTTCGATAGCCATGTAGTCGGAGACCACCAGCCCCTCAAAACCAAGCTGTCCCCGGAGGAAGTCCGTGAGCAGCTCTTTCGACACAGCGCAGGGTATGCCGTCAAGCTCGTTGTAGGCATTCATAACGGAAGCCAACCCTGCTTCCCGGATCGCCGTTTCAAACGGACGGGCGAAGACCTCCTGCAGTTCCCGAGGAGGGATATGCGCCGGTGCCCAGTTGAGCCCCCCTTCTGAGTTGCCATAGCCCAGGAAATGTTTGGCCGTGGCGATCACGCCTTGAGACAGATCGTTGCCCTGCAGTCCCTTCACGTACGCCTTGCCCATGGCCGATGCCAGATAGGGGTCCTCGCCGAACGTTTCCTCTGTGCGACCCCAGCGCGGATCGCGGGCAATATCCAGCACCGGAGCCAGCGCCTGGCGAGCCCCCGCTGAGACCATCTGCTCCCTGATGATCCCGGTCATCCTCTCCACGAGTCCGGGATCCCATGTTGCCGCCAGAGCGATCGCCTGGGGAAAGACTGTGCCTCCTCGCGCCTGATATCCGGAAAGGCATTCCTCGTGCACTATGGCCGGGATGCCCAGGCGCGTGTTCTCCATCAGATGGCGTTGAATGGTGTTGACAAGTTCGGCTGTCTCCCAGGGCATTCCTGCGCTGGTGCCGGCAAGACGCCAAATCTGGCCGATGCCGTGGACCGACCGGCTCTTCATCCGCTCGGCATCGAGCCCGTTGCGTCCCAACAGCTCAAAGGGCCAGCAGCCGCAGAGCTGAGCCACCTTCTCCTCCAGAGTCATTCGCCCCAGGAGGTCATCAATGCGTTCAGCGGTTGGACAGGATCGGTCTCTATACATTTGCCTGCTTTCGACCTGGAAGTCCCGACGTGCGCCTGCATGATATCGCAGGCATCTCCCGAGAGAGAAGCTCCTTGTAAAACGGGGGTCGCCAAGACTGGAGGCTGTTGAGGTAGACTCGTTGGTAGTGTCAGGGCTTCAAAGTGCGGAGGACCGGCATCGGCCGTGTCTCTTCCCTTTGTCTGATCCTTCTCTCTTTGCGATCCGCCTTCAGCCACTCGTCTACCGCCAGATCGGCTTCCTCCTCCTGCCGGCATTCGCAGTCCTCCGATGAGCCGGGCACCAGACCGGATGGCATGTGTTTCAGGTAGAAGTGGGCCACCTCATGCAGGATGGTGCGCACGGCGCTTTCCCTGTCCTCATCCATCAGCTTCTCCGACAGGGCTATTACACATTTGCCGCGGAGGAGCTGCTTGGGAATATAGGTGCCGGCACCCCACTCGAACTTGGCCATCACGAAAATGCAGCCTTTGAAGACTCGGTCGGCGACCGCCTTGGGCACTCTGGACAGCGCAATAGAGACCAACTCTCGCAGCTCATCCTCACCCAGGGTCAAGATGCCTCCGTCGGCTTGCCAGACTTCCTCAGGTGTGTATCTGGTAACCTGCCTTCTCACATGCCCCTCCCCCATTTGAACATATTCTAGCACACCGCCGGACAATGCCAGGATATGGCTTCGGGAGAGGTTGATATCCGTTGACAAGGCGCGGCGGCCATCTATAGAATCGGTTCATCCCCGGAAGAGCAGGTTGTGAGATGGAGATCACTCTCAAGGGCCTCAAGACCGACATCGTCGGCCGCAACATCCTGTACTACCGGACCCTTCCATCCACCATGAATCTGGCCAGGAAACTGGCCGCCGAAGGCATGAGGGAAGGCACGGTCGTCCTTTGTGATGAGCAAACAGAGGGGAGGGGCAGACAAGGTCGCAAGTGGTTTGCTTCCCCCTCCAGCAGCATTCTGATGTCAGTGATCTTCCATCCGACGCCGGAGAGTCTGCCGCAACTTAACATGCTGGCTTCGCTGGCCATTGTGCTTACCATCGAGGAAGCAACGGGAATCAAGGCCACCGTAAAATGGCCCAACGACATCCTCATCAAGGGCAAGAAGGTGGCAGGCATATTGATGGAGAATGTCTTTGAAGGTGAGAATCTCCAGGCCGCCATTGTCGGGATGGGACTGAACGTCAGCCTCGATGCCTCTCAGTTCGAGGAAATCTCTTCCATAGCCACCAGCCTGTCAACCGAGCTCGGCAAGGAATTGAATCGGGATGATATCCTCCGAATCCTGCTGCAGGAGATGGACTCGCTCTATCAGGCAGCAGGGCGAAATGAAGACGTTTATCATCGATGGTTGCCCCTGGTGGAAACATTGGGCAAGAATGTGCGTATCAAGTCAGGTAAGTGCGTGGAGGAGGGTTTGGCACAATCGATCAATCCTGACGGCAGCATAACGCTGTGCCGTGCCGACGGAAGCCTGGTCACCATAGCCACTGGAGAATAGAAGCTGGCCGCATGGCCTCTTGAAGTAAGGAGAAGTATGGACCTGATGCAGGCAATCAAGCAGAGAAGAAGCGTACGACGCTACAAACCCGATCCGGTGAAACAGGAGGACCTGCTGGCCGTTCTCGAAGCTGCCCGTTCAGCTCCCTCCTGGGCCAACACCCAGTGCTGGAAGTTTGTGGTGGTGCGCGATCACGGGATCAAAGCTAGGCTGGCCACAACTCTCAGCCCCAACAATCCCTCCACAACCGCCGTCACGGAGGCCCCCATCGTCATCGCAGCCTGCGCCGAGACCGGAAAAGCCGGATACAAACGGGGAGAGGTCTGCACAGACAAGGGTGACTGGCTGATGTTCGATGTCGGTCTGGCCATGGGAAACCTGACGCTGGCTGCGTGTGCCCTCGGCTTGGGCACTGTTCATGTGGGCAATGTAGATGCCAAGAAAGCGGCCGAAGTGCTGGGACTGCCGCCCGGCGTGGTGTTCGTTGAGATGACGCCCCTCGGATATCCCAACGACGAACCCAGGGTTATACCCAGAAAAGAGCTCTCGGAAATCGTATCCTACGAAAAGTACGGCCAGAAGTAGGTACTTCCTACAGGGCACCTCTCGCTCCAAATGCCAGCCCTGGGATGGATCTGGTCTGGACATCCCAGGGTTGCACGGAAATCGACTCCTTTTTCCAACTGAAGGGGTTCGGCGTTCCTCATTTCATCTGCTCCGCAACCGTTGACTGTCCGATCTCCAGGGCACGCGGCATTTCCCCCGCATACCAAGCGCTGCAAGTACTATCTACACAAATATAAGTACGTTCAAGGAATTGTATCCCGTAGACATACTGATATTGGTGAATCGTCAATATTACGAGAATAGCCGCATTGAGCCAAGAAGAAAGCTTCTGACATTCATTCCATGGAAAACAAAAGAGGCCGATTATGTGCGTGAAAATGCTGAGAGAAGATATTCAGACTGTTTACAAGAAAGACCCCGCTGCCAGGAACCTCATCGAAATCCTGTTGTGCTATCCGGGCATGCACGCCATATGGTCTCACCGCTTCGCCAACTGGATGTGGCGGCACCATCTGTTTCTGATCAGCCGGCTGGTATCGCTCGCTGCGTGTTTCTTCACGGGGATCGAGATCCATCCCGGTGCAACAATCGGCCGGCGGTTCTTCATCGACCACGGCACCGGCGTCGTCATTGGTGAGACCGCCGAAGTAGGCGACGATGTCCTGATGTACCAGGGAGCAGTGCTCGGTGGTACGAGCCTCAACAAGGGTAAACGCCACCCGACAATAGGCCACAACGTTGTCATCGGTGCCGGAGCCATAGTCCTGGGACCGGTCACGATTGGCGATGGTTCGCGCATAGGTTCGGGGTCGGTAGTGGTAAAGCCCGTGCCTCCCATGTCCACCGTAGTCGGTGTGCCGGGCAGAGTGATCAGCAGCGCGCCGCTGGCGGACCAGCTTGAACATGGAAAGCTGGTTGACCCGTTTGCCGAGTCTATTCATTTCGTCCTGATAGAACAGGAGCGCCTCTCCGAGAGGCTGGCCCAGCTTGAGGTGAATATACAAGCAATATCGCAGGGGCGCGATGTTGCAGCAAGGAGATGACATGGACAGCCAAACACAGTTCTGGCAGGGCAAGAAGTGTCTGGTCACCGGAGGCATGGGGTTTGGGGGATCTCATCTGACAGAGCAGCTATTGCAAAGAGATGCCGAGGTCTACGTGCTCGACTGGCAATATCGTCACAACTCCTATCTGGTTTTGTCCGGCCTGATCGACGAAGTCCGGTTCATTCGCGCCGATATCAGAGACATGGACCTGATGAAGAGACTGATGGAGAACGGCAGGATAGACTACGTCTTCCATCTGGCAGCCCAGCCGGTCGTGCCTCTGAGCAACACCATGCCATATGAGACGCTCTCAGTGAACGTGATGGGTACCTACACCGTGCTGGAAGCCGTACGACAATGCAGCACGCCGCCGGCTCTGGTCTTCGCATCAAGCGGGGCCTACTACGGCACCACCATGCAGACTGAGCTCATCAGGGAAGACCAGCCGGCCAACGTAGCTTCCAACATCTACGCCCCCTCCAAGATCGCCGGAGATTTCGCCGTCCGCTGCTATGCCCGTGTGTATGGACTGAGGGCTGTGCCATGCCGTTTTATTAACACCTACGGGCCTGGCAACACCAACTTCAGCACCATTGTGCCGCGGGCGATCACACTCCTCATTGAAGACCTGCCCTACGATTTCGGCGATCGCGACGATGGGACCAGTACCTTCGACTACCTCCATGTGGATGACATGGCTCGCGGCTACCTGGCCGTTGCTGAGAACATAGACCGGCTGGGTAGCGAAGCTTTCAATTTCAGCGGCGGCCGGGGGATCTCCGTGGGGGAACTGGTCAAGACCATCAGCCGCATTTTCGATGGGCGGGAACGCGAGCCGATGTTCCACGGCCCTCTGCGCCAGGTGGCGATCTGCAAGATGCTGGATCACGGCCGGGCGGAGACGGTGCTGGGCTGGCATACGTCATACACCCTGGAACAGGGCCTGGCACAGACAATATCCTGGTACAAGGAATTCTGGCCGAAGGTGATATCGAGGACACAAGATGAGTATATGTCTAAGTTCAGAGCAACGGTCTGAAGAGTTTCCCATTACCAGAACGAAGGTTTTCCTGGCCCATGCGGCGATCTCCCCTTTCTCCCGCCGGGTCTGCCAGGCAGTTCAGCAATACTGCCAGAGCAATACCGACTTCGGACAGTGGGAGTACATCTGGGGGCCCATCGAAGAGAAAACGCGAGTTCTGGCGGCCGCCCTGATCGGGTGTAATGCCGATGAGATCGCATTCGTGTCCTCTACCTCCATGGGTCTGAGCCTGGTAGCCGGCGGTCTTCCCTGGCAAGACGGCGACAACGTGGTGGTCGCCGACGGCGACTTTCCTGCCAACATCTATCCCTGGCTGAACCTCGGCAGGATCGGTGTTACCACCAAATTCATCCCGCGACGTCCCAACGGTGCCGTCTACGTTGAAGACGTCATGCAGGCTGTGGACAGTAGAACGCGACTGGTCTCTCTTTCCAGCGTAAACTTCGTCACCGGCTTCCGGCTGGACCTGGATGCCATCGGCGCATATCTTCAGGAAGAGGGCATCCTGTTCTGTGTGGACGCGATACAGGGTCTGGGTGCGCTTCCTTTCTCCGCCAGATATGTCGACTTTGCCGTGGCAAGTTCGCATAAATGGCAGATGGGACCGATGGGCATGGGCCTGCTCTTTGTCAGAAGAAAGCACTTCGGCAGACTCAGCCCGGTGATCTGCGGCTGGAAATCGGTCACCGACAACCACAGGTATCTTGACTATCACCTCGAGTTCGCGGATTCGGCGAAACGCTACGAGCCGGGCGCTATGAACGGCATGGGCATAGTCGGTCTTCATGCCGCGCTGAGCACTCTCATAGAGGCAGGGATCGAGAACATCGAGGTTCATCTGGGCAGACTTCGGCGGCAGTCAGCGGATGCTCTTAATCACATGGGATTCGAGGTTCTCAGTCCTGTCGATGAATACACCGGCTCCGGCATCATCTCGTTCACCAGCAACAGCAGCGAGGACATGACGGTACTGAGGAAATACTTAGACGAGCGCAACTTCGTCGTATCCATCAGGGACAGCCTGGATGGGCGCAAGTGCATCCGTATCGCTCCTCACTTTTACAACACTGAGGAGGAGATCGATGCATTCCTCGGGGCAGTCGGTTCTTTTTCAGGCAGCAACCAGCGTGTGTTCCTGCCTCACTAGCACAGCAACCCCGCCCCGGTTTCTCCAACGACTCCACAGGTTCGGGATGCCCTCCCCCTTTGACTGCGCAACGCTTTTTCATAATGTTCCTCCGGCTTACGGAATACACCTGAGCTTAGCTGTATTTTATGTACAGTCTCGGCTTGGAGCCGCTCTCGAAAGACTGGCTCACAAATTCTTTGCCCGAAGTGCTGCCACTGTTGTCCACCAGAATCAGGATTGTCCCGTTCGAGTAGCTGTACGAGTTCACCAACTCCTGGATGACCGGGGCAAAGTTCG
>CAYYWI010000062.1:0-2643 GCA_964475375.1 uncultured Dehalococcoidia bacterium | reverse complement strand
AGGTGAGAGCATCACCGTTGGGATCGGTGGCGGAAATCGTGAAGCTGAGAACCTGGCCCGCTATCACCGTCTTGTTGCCTATGGCGTTGAGCACCGGTGGCTGATTGACCGGTGTGCCGGTGCCGTACTTTATGTACAGTCTGGGCTTGGAGCCGCTCTCGAAAGACTGGCTCACAAATTCTTTCCCTGCAGAGCTGCCGCTGTTGTCAACCAGAATCAGGATCGTTCCGTTCGAGTAGCTGTACGAGTTCACCAACTCCTGGATGACCGGGGCAAAGTTCGGAGAGTTGTGGTAGGCCCAGTCGCTGTAGCCGCTGGTCCACGAGGCACCGGCCGTTGTTCTTGTCCTGGCATTGTGGTCGGCCGTGGTGGTCGGCGCTGCCGGGCTGGCTGATTTCTCCGCCCGTATCATCAGGCTCGTGCCGCTGTCCCACCGCGCATTGGCCATCTCCAGATGGGCTTCCTGTATGACCGCTCCGGCAGGAATGGTGATCCCGGTGAAGCGCAGCCAGGCATTATACGGCTGGCCTGCCTCAATCCAGGCAAGATTGTTGTAGTAGCCCCACGCTCCGGAGAAGCCGTCATCACCACCTGAAGCCACACTCACCAGGACCTCGCCTCCGGGGGAAGGCTCCTGAACCGTGATGGTGATGTCTTCATAATCGGTCAGGCTGCCGTCGGACACCTGGAAACGCACATTGGGGTAGACCCCTGCCGCGCTCGGCTTCCACAAGAAGGTCCTGGTCGCCGCATCGAAGGACGCCCCTGCAGGCAGGTTCGAAGCAGAGTAGGTGAGAGCATCACCGTTGGGATCGGTGGCGGAAATCGTGAAGCTGAGAACCTGTCCCACATCCACCGTCTTGTTGCCGATGGCGTTGAGCACCGGAGGCTGATTCTGGGAATACGGTATGAATTGGAAGGCAGGGCTGGGCACTACTGCCAGCGAGCCAGCCGAGCCCGGCGGATAGATGAAGTAGTTGGCGCCCGTCTTCACAATGTCATATTCACTCGATACGAACCCGTTGGGTGTTTCCGAGAAGGTCAACCGGAGCGTACTATCGGTCTTGCTGCTGCCGCTCAAATAGAGAGGGGTTTTCACCTGAAGAGCCTCATTCTGCTGTGCATTCAGTATCTCAAGTATTTTCTGTCCGGGTATCCAGCGGGCATTCAGATAGCCCGACCTCAACTGAAGCACCTGCCCAAGCGCGCCGGCGGTCAACCAGCGGTAGAAAGGGTAGTGTGTGGCTACATAGTCCGCCCAGGCTGTGTAACCTTGAAAGACTTGGGCCATGGTTGTATCCGGGTAGCCTGCTGAGTCAAGCATGTCCATCTCATCCGGATGAGTGAATATCAGGTAGGGTTGTCCGCTCTCGATCATGCTTCTCAGCGTGGACCAGCCGTAGTAGTACTCGTTTGCCTGGGGCTGAGCGAAGAAGAAGGGGGTGTTCTGGCAACGCGGGAGATTGTAGAGGTTAGTGCCGGGTTCCATGCCGAAGTCCTTGAATGTGACGGGGTATGTTACCTGCTGGACTTGAGCGAGCGAGCCGGCCTCACTGCGGGCATGCTTGCTTTCCGTTGATGCAGAGCCAGATGCGGACAACTGCTGCGCATAGGCCGTGCCGACATATTTGATGCCCGTCCTGGCATCGAGTGACTGGTAGCCGTATGTGCTCATGCATTCCATGGGCGCAACATAGGAGACTACCTCGGGGAGTTGAACGCCGTAGGTGCTCCGAAGCCGGGTCCTGAGTTCCTGAGTTGCCTGCATCATGGCATCCACCTCGCCGTCAACGCCCGATTCTCCACCCCAGTACGCCGGGTCCAGGGGCATATGTTTGCCTCCGCAGTGCAGGCCGATTTCGTGCCCTTCTCTCAGGAACCAGTAGACTCCGTCCACGGATTCCGGGCGCGTCCAGAAGTCGTTCACATTGCCGGAATAGGAGAAGGCAACGAAGATGGAAGTCTTCAGGTTGTAGGCTTTGAGAAACCTGGTGAAATTGCTGATGAAGTCATAATGCAGTTCCTGGATGCGATCCGGAAAGTAGTATGTCCTCGTGCAGTCGTCTACTTCGATCGCGCCTGCGCCCACCGGAGAGCTCAGACCAACCGGCATGGAGTACAGGATGCCTTGTGCGAGGATACCCTGATAGTAGAGATCCCCAGACAAGCTGTGGTTGAAGAAGACTGTTTTGCCGCTGCCATAAGGGTATACCCAGATGGCCGGGATGCCCCCGATGGTGTCGCGGGCAACCACAACCGCGCCCGAGGCTACGGCGTGATTCATGAGCAACATGCCGCTCTGGACGATTTTCTCCCCTGCATAGGCAAAGGTGAATTCGTCCCGCTCTATGGAGATGCCACCCGAGGTCACCCACTGTGACCCCATCGTTGATATCCCAAAGACCGCTGCAAGCTGAGCGTTCACGCAATCAGGCACCAGGCCGACTGCGCCTACACCCATCTTGACTACATTGATTATGGCACTTGCATTCTGGGCGTCGATTCCAACGCCGCGTACGTTGATCAGAATCGTGGAGTACAGGGGATTGCCGGAACCGTCAACGAAGGAGTAGTGCCGGCCTCCGGAGATGTCTAGTGCTTCCCAGGGGATCCTGTTGGCATTGAGCACCCGCCGCACGCTTT
>CAYYWI010000061.1:8111-13789 GCA_964475375.1 uncultured Dehalococcoidia bacterium | reverse complement strand
TATAGCAGCTCGCTGAAGGGAGACCATAACATGTTGATGCGATCAACGGGATTGGGAAAGACCGAGCTCAAGGGCAGGATCTCCGGGCTGATACGCCAGAGGGACTATCTGATCCTTCAGGTAGAGACCCTGGAGCCGGTGAAGTGGAAGCTGCGTGTAGGCATCTGCCGGCCTGACATATGGCAGGTCATCAAGGGCATACTGAAGTGGAAGAACTTCAAGCTGATGTTGAATACGCATTGGAACACCATTCCCCCGCACCCCGGCGAGTTTTAGATTTTCTTGCACGAAACTACGAACAGGGAGGAGGGGTTCTCCCCTCCTCCACACCCCCGATAGTGCTGCGTGGTATACTTGCCTCACAGCTCATTCCATGGCAAATGCTTCTCCAAATCACAATCCATGCCAGAGACAACAAGGTGGCTGCAACTATTGATAACATGGATGAAATAAACTTGACCGCCCCGGTGAAGCAGTGAAATCCTCAATAGGCCGGAGTCTGCAAATGAGTAAGAGACCCGAGAGGAATGACGCAGAAATGGATGCCCTGCGCCGATCGGCGGAGAATCTGACATCCATGCTCGAAGATGCCAGCGAGCAGGTAATAGGAATCGACAAAGCCGGCATGGTTATCGAAGCAAGCGACCGGACGAAGGAAATCCTGGGCTATGACAAGCATGAACTGGCTGGACAGAACATCGCCCACCTCGGCCTCCTCAAGCCTGCTGCTCTCCGAGAGATAAAGAGCCTGATGGCAATGGTGGAGAGACAGCACAGCGAACTGTGGACACAACTGGAGGCCACACGCAGGGATGGCACGCTGCTCCGGACCCTCTTTGCGGCCAAGCCGGGCGATGGCAAGGGGGCACACGGCTTCTTGTACATCCTGACGGCCATTACCGAGCGCGAGCGTGTAGAGAAGGCACTGCGGGCCAGCGAAGCACACTATCGCCTGCTGGCGGACAATGCCACAGACATCATCTGGACCATGGAGTACAGAGACGGGGAACTCTACTTCACTTATCTCAGCCCTTCCGTCAAACGTGTGCTGGGCTTCACGGTCGAAGAGGCTGTAGCCATTAAGCCATCCAAAGGCATCACGCCAGCCTCCTGGCGGCTTGCCAACAAGATTGCCTCCGTGAGGGAGGGCAAAGCACACGGCCGGCGTGAGAACGCCCTGGAGCCGGTGACTATCGAGACCGAGGTCTACCGCAAGGACGGATCAACGGTCTGGACCGAGACAGCGGTGACGACCCTGCTGGACGCCATGAGCAGAACTGTCGGATTGCTGGGAGTTACGCGCGACATCAGCGAGCGCAAGAAGTCGGAAGACAAGCTGCAGGAACTCTACAAGCAGGAGAGGGAACTGCGGCAACAACTCGAGACTGAGATGAACAGAAGGGTGGAGTTCACCAGAGCATTGGCACATGAACTGAAGACACCTCTGACACCGGTTTTGGCTTCGGTGGACTCGCTGCTCAGCGAGGCAAAGGAGGAGCGCCTGATGAGCCTGGCAAGGAACATAAGCCGGGGGGCCAACAATCTCAACAGCAGGATCGACGAGTTGCTCGATCTGGCCAGGGGTGAGGTGGGGATGCTGCAGCTTCATCCGGAGCCAATCGATGTTCTTGCTTTCCTCCGCGATGTGGGCGAGAGCGTGATGCCGCTGGTTTCCAGCCAGGGCCAGTCCCTGATTCTGGACCTCCCCACCTCCATAGGTCTGCTTCGTGCCGATGTGGCCAGATTGCAGCAGGTCCTCCTCAACCTCCTTGAAAACGCGATTAAGTTCACACCCAACGGTGGCCAGATCACGCTCAGGGCCAGAGAAAAGGATGGATTTGCCATAGTCGAGGTCCAGGACACCGGGCGCGGAATGTCTTCCGAGGAGCAGAAGAAGCTGTTCGAGCCATATCACCGCTCTGCAAGTGACAGAGCTCATTTCGGCGGTCTCGGGTTGGGGCTTGCGCTCTGCAAGACCCTGGTAGAGCTGCACGGCGGCCAGATATGGGTTAGAAGCCATGCAGGAAAAGGATCGACTTTTGCCTTTTCCCTGCCTCTGGAGACTGCCACTCATGAGCCAAGTAAATCAGCAGCAACGACGAAACTGTGGAAGCTATTGATCATTGAAGACGACCAGGAAATCGTGAACTCAATTTCGCTGGCCCTGGAGAAAGACTGGCCGGAGGCCAGGCTGATCTCAACGCGGATGGGAGAAGAGGGGATAGAACTCGTGGAAGGCGAGGAGCCGGACATCGTCATTCTCGACCTGGGTCTTCCTGATATGGACGGACTTGAGGTCCTCAGATCAATCCGCCTGTTCTCCAGCGTTCCCGTCGTTGTTCTCACTGTGAGGGGTGAGGAAAGGGACGTGACCAGAGGGCTTGATTCCGGGGCAAATGACTACATCAGCAAGCCATTCCGGAAAATGGAACTGCTGTCGCGATTGAAGGCCCAACTGCGCAGACAGACTACTTCGGATGAGGAAGCGCCGATCGTTTGCGGAACGCTATGCCTCGATCCTTCAACCTGCCAGCTCACCTACGGCGGCAGGGAGATAAGCTTGACCATGGTCGAAGGCCGCATCATGCAGCATCTGATGAGGAACGCCGGCCACGTGACCACATACTCAAGGCTCACCGAGGCGGTATGGAGCGAGGATTATCCCGGTGCCATCGAGAGCCTGAGGGTTTACATCGGCTACCTCCGCGCCAAGATCGAGACAGACCCTAAGAAACCAAAGATCATCCGCACCAAGGCCGGTGTAGGATACGCACTGATCAAGCCGACGTAGCCCGGTCAGTCTCCGGCAGCCGCCGTCCGCTCAGACTCTCACCCTTACTGTTGTTCCCTTGTTCCTGGCAGACCGCACTGTGAAGGTGCCGTTGAACAACTGCGCCCTCTCATACATTCCGATGAGCCCCAGTTTGCCCATCGCGGCAAAGTCACCGATTCTTTCCGGGGCTTCGAATCCTTTCCCGTCGTCAACCACCGTGGCGGTTACCGATTGAGAAGCAAACTCGATCTTGACCTCGACCGAACCGGCACCTGAATGCTTCCGCACATTATTGAGTGCCTCCTGAATGATCCTGAACAGGCCCAGTTCCATGCCGGAATCCAGCCGCCTCTCCTCACCAGGTACGACCAGGCTGGTGTCAATTCCGGTAGCCCGGTCCAGGTCCGCAAGTATAACGCGCACTGCCGGCACGAGGCCAAGCTGGTCCAGGATAGCCGGACGCAGAGCATGGCTCAGACGGCTCAACTCCTCAGCAGCCAGACTCACCCTGTTCTGGATGTCCTCCAGATGCGCAACGCGCAGCTGGAGCGGACGCCGGTTGCCTCTGATGGCCTCTTCCACGTTCAGCTTCAGGGCAAAGAGGTTCTGAAGGACCCCGTCATGCAACTCCCGGGACAGACGCAACCTCTCATCCTCCTGCGCCCTGGTGATCTCATTGACGTATAAGCGAAGGTTCTCCTGAAGCCGCTTGTATTCGGTGATATCGCGGATACTGCCCTCGTAGCCTATGATGTTGCCTTCGTCATCCCGGCGCAGATCGAAGGTCAGCAGACAGTCGAGTCTCTCGCCATCCTTGCGGCGCAGCCTCATCCCGAAATCGCGGACATAACCGTACTTCTCGATCGCCTGCTGAAATCGGCGTCTCTCACGAGAGGAGGCGATGTCTCTCAGATCCAGGTTAGCCGATTCCTCCCGCGAATACCCGAAAAGGTCCAGGGCAGCGTGATTCACATCAAGGATGTTGCCGTCACGGTTCATGATACAGATGGCGTCCCTCGAATTCTCGAAGAGCGTTCGATATCTCTTCTCGCTCTCCAGCAGGATCTTCTCCGCCCTCTTGCGTTCCGTTATGTTCCGGGTGACCCCCATAAGACCCACAGGATGGCCGCTATCATCGCGAATGAAAGTGGTTCTGGCTTCGACACAAACGGTTGAGCCGTCCCTGCAAAAAAGCTCGATTTCAGCCATCCACGAGCGGGCGTAGTCTGCGCCTTCCTGCTCCTCCAGAGCCAGTTGCCTCTTCACCATCCCCCACCCACCTTCGAGAGACTGCGGCGTAACCAGTTGCCTCATGTTCTTGCCTATCTGCTCTTCGCTGGTGAAACCGCTAATCTTGGCGATCGCCGGGCTTATATACGTGACGTTGCCGCTGAGATCAGTCGTCCAGACCCCATCGGTGGCATTCTCAGAGATCAGCCGGTACCGTCTCTCGCTGTCCTTGAGGGCTTCCGTCATTCTTTTGTAGTCGGTTATGTCCAATCCAGACCCGAGTACACCAGCGATCCGGCCCGCGCTGTCCTTTATCGTGGTATTGAACCAACCCATGATCCTTTCCGCGCCGGAACTCGTTAGCATGGCCGCCTCAAAGTAGTATTCCTCACGCTGCACCTTTCCGGACACGATGGCTTCAAAATTCTCACTGGCCCTGCGGCGGTCCCGGCGGACGACGAAGACGCTGGCCCAGTTCCTGCCAACTGCCTCCCGCTCCTTGCATCCCGCCAACTCGCAGCACTTCCGATTCAGGAAGACCACCTTGCCGTCAGAGCCGATGAGCAGGACAGCCGCCCCCACATTCTGAAGGCACATGCGCAGGATGGTCTCGCCATCCAGTGAAACCGCGCTATCCGCGCTGTCTCCGGTTGTCTCGGCAAATACGGCGAGGATGTTGCCGGAGTCGCCCTTTGCGCCAAGCGTCTCTGCAATCAGGCGCGCCGAGAGCCTGGCGCCATCCTTCCTGATAAGAATGACTTCATGAACCCCACAAGATGCATCCCTGTTCCACCAACTTTGCTTCTTGGCCGCACCTCCATCTATGACAAGAGCGTCGGCCCTCATCTTCAGCAGATCCTGTTCCGTGTAGCCGCTGACAGAGGCCATCCTGCTGTTGGCAGCAACAATGCGGCCGCTTCTACTGACAATGATGGCTGCATCGCGCAATAGCCGGACCAGATCTCCATCCACTTTGCGGGTCAAATGCAGCTCTCCTTCAGGGTTCTTTGAGGGGTGCGGCGCACCCTTTCGACCGAAACGTCCTCTAGTCTCTCCTGGCAACCGACTGGACTTCATCAAGGGCTATCCAGCCTTCCCGCAGCGCTGCCACGACAGCCTCCGTGCGCGATCCAACATTCAGCTTGATGAGGATATTGCGCAAGTGGGTCTGCACCGTGCGTTCGCCTATGCCGAGTCTGGCTGCGATCTCTTTGTTGCTGAGGCCAAGGGCCGCCAGCCTGACAACCTCCAACTCGCGCCGGTGTAATCGCTGCTTCGGCGCTGGTGTGGCAGCGGGTGTCGAGCTGAGGCGATTCAACAGTCGATTGGAGACAGTAGAACCAAGAACAGTCTGGCCCGAATGCACCGACCGGACGGCAGCCGCTATCTCCCGAACCCCCACAGTCTTCAGGAGATAGCCGGAGGCTCCGGCCTCCATAGCCGGTACAACGTAGGATTCGTAGTCAAAGGCACTCAGCACGACAACGTGGGTGCCGGGGCTTTCCGCCTTGATCCGCTTTATGGCCTCCAGACCATTCAGGTTCGGCATGGCCACATCGATGATAGCCACATCCGGCAGCAACAACGCAGCCAGCTTGACAGCTTCCAGGCCGTCGCCGGCTTCGCCGACTATCTGGAGATCGCTCTCTTCGCCAAGTAGACGGCTCAACCCCTC
>CAYYWI010000061.1:0-8101 GCA_964475375.1 uncultured Dehalococcoidia bacterium | reverse complement strand
CGGCCAGCAAAACTGAGATCTTGGCCTTTTCGTCACCAAGCATAGCCAACACCTCCCCAACGAAGCAGTCGGAGCCCCATCATCCGCCGACATGATATGTGAGGGCAGAGCGGCTGTCAAAGCAGATTAAGCATCCAGGCGGAGATGCATACAGGTCAAACGACTGAATGGCGTAGCGGCTCGGGCCGAAAATGCTTAGCCATTTTCGCACTGTTGGCTCAGGGCTTCTCATTCTTGTGCCATTGGCAGCGCCTCCGGCTCAGCAGCCCTCAGCCGACTCCTCCCTAAAAAATCGGCTGGCAGGCGGATGTGTGGCTGCACCCGGTGGAACTAGACTTGCTTTACGGTGGCAAACAACACCAACCCGTGGGGGGGTTAAGTCAGGTCGTCCCTGTCGGAAGGTCTCCTGATCAATCCAGTCAGGACAGAGTTTTCTTTTCTCACGATCTGACACGGCGTGGAACCCCTCCGATGGTTCGGTCACAACCGAGAGCAGTTCTAAGGAGGCAGGATATGCAGGATAAGCAACACAAGCAGAATGGGAAAAGCTATCACATTGGGGTCGACACGGGAGGCACCTTCACCGACGTCATCGTCATAGATAGCGATGGGAACGTGGTCATCGGCAAGGCGGAGACCACTCCAGGGAAATTCGAGGAAGGTGTGCTGAACGCCATAACGGATGCCGGACAGAAGTTTGGACTGGGACTGAATGATCTTCTCAAGCAGACCGAGAGCTTCGTTCAAGGCACCACCGTAGGCACGAACATCCTGATCAACCGCAACGGCGTGAAGACGGGGATGATCACCACCAAGGGCTTCGAGGACACCACCCACATCATGAGGTCCTCAGGCAGGATCGACGGGCTGAGCCCCGAGGAAGTGCGCCATGCCGCCATGGTCAAGAAGCCGATCGCCATCTGCCCCAAGCGCCTCATCAAGGGAGTGGCCGAAAGGTTCGACTCCTTTGGCAACGAAGTCGTACCCCTCAACAAAGAAGAGGTGGAGAAGGCAACCCAGGAACTGGTGGCCGAGGGCGTCGAATCCATAGCCATATGTTTCCTGTGGTCCCATCTGTACCCGAAGCACGAACTGGAAGCCTACGAAATCGTCAGCAAGCATGCTTCCAACATCTACGTTGACATGTCCCACAAAGTAGCCCCGCTCATCAGAGAGTACGGCCGTTTCAACACCGCCGCCATCGACTGCTACATCGGCCCCATCATGGTCAGTTGGTATCAGCACCTCGACAAGGTGCTCAAAGGACAGGGGCTGGGCAAGGAACTGCTGACGGCGCAGGTCTGGGGCGGCGTAATGCCGTACAAAGACATGATGCCCATCGGCACCATCAACTCCGGCCCGGTCGGCGGCGTCATCGGCAGCCGGAAAGTGGCCACTGAACTCCTGGGGCTGCCCAACGTGGTCACCACTGACGTCGGCGGGACGAGCTTCGATGTCAGCATCATCGCTGAGGGCCGCCATGTCTACGCCCGAGAGAAGCCGATCATGCGCTACAGGGTGAACATACCCATGATCGATGTGACCAGCATAGGCGCCGGCGGCGGCACCATAGCCTGGGCTGACGAGGCAGGGGCGCTGAAGGTGGGACCAGCCAGCGCCGGTGCTGATCCAGGTCCGGTTTGCTACATGAAGGGCGGCAATAATCCCACCGTGACGGATGCCGCGGTTGCGCTGGGCATATACGATCCCAACTTCTACCTGGGTGGCCGGAAGAAGCTCAACAAAGATGCTGCCGTCAAGTCGGTCAAGGAACTGGGCGCGAAAGTGGGCATGGGCCTCACCGAGACGGCGGCCGCCATTTTCGATATCCAGAACGAGCACATGATCGACCTGCTGCGACTGATGGTAACCAGAACCGGATACGACCCCAGAGACTTCTCGGTGTTCTGCTTCGGCGGCGGTGGTCCGACCCACGGAGCCGCCTACGGCAAGCGCCTCGGCTTCAAGTCAATATACATGTTCCCGACTTCCGCTGCTTTCTCAGCATTCGGTCTGGCTTCTGCCGACGTATCAAGGATATTCGACCGGTCGCTGTTCCTGAGGATGCCGGCTGATCCCAACCAGATCAACGCCGTCTGCAACCAACTGGAAAGCGAAGCCCTGGCTGAGATG
Organism: uncultured Dehalococcoidia bacterium; assembly: GCA_964475375.1. GTDB lineage: Bacteria > Chloroflexota > Dehalococcoidia > UBA2247 > RBG-13-53-26 > JAFGCL01. The sequence continues at coordinate 5,968 of CAYYWI010000061.1, read as the reverse complement.
ACCCGCATCGGCTTCGACAGCAGCGAGGTGGTGTTCCACAGGGAGATCAGCATGAAGTTCGGCCGTCAGGTCAACGTGGAAAGGATTCCGATGCCGCAGAAGACCTATGACGAGAAGGACATAGCCAAGATCGGGGATGACTTCGTCGAGTTCTACCGCAGCGTCTACGGCGAGGGAGCGGCCTTCGTGGAGGCCGGTATGGAGATCATGGCCATCCATGTCACTGCTTCCGTGCCGCTGGCCAGACCGAGCCTGATCAAGCGGACCCTCGGCTCTCCGAAGACTGATCATGCTCTCAAGGGCAGGAGAGACGTCTACTGGAGCGACAAGAAGGCTTATCAGCTCACCCCGATATATGACGGCGAGAAGCTGGAGCCGGGCAACGTGATCGCCGGGCCGGCGCTGGCCGAGCTGGCGACGACGACCATCATGGTGCCGCACGAGAGCCAGTTGAAGATCGATGAATACGGCTTCTTCGTCATATAGCCGTTTGGAGCAAGCGAATGTTGAGACAACCTTTGGAGGTTAGAAGATGACAACAACCAGTCAGCAACAGAAGGTTCTGTACACCTACGAAATCCCGCTGGAAGGCAAGAGGACCTTCATCGGCGGGGGATGGCTGCCCAGCCGGGAGGAGGTGATCTCCTACAAGAAGCTGTCTCCGGTCGATTTCGAGATCCTCTCCTACCGAATGAACTCCATCGCCAACGAGGCCCGTCAGGCGATTCTGCGCGTGTCGGGGTCGCCGGTGGTGGCGGAGGGCGGCGAGGCGCTCTTCGCCATCTACGATCCCCACGGTTTGACCTCGTCCTTGGCATGCGGACTGCTGCTGCACACCGCCGGAACGCAGGGCAACATCAGGGAGGTCCTCGATATCCAGGGCAAAGCACCCGGCATCTACGACGGCGACATCTTCATGCTGAATGAGCCGTCAGTCGGCGGCTACCATGCCTGCGACCAGTGGACGGGCACACCGATCTTCCATGACGGTGAACTGGTAGCGTGGCTGGGTTCACTGACCCACACTTCCGAGACCGGCGCTATCGAGCCGGGAGGAATGCCCGCCGGCGCGAGGTCCCTCCTTGACGAGGGCTACCGCGTCCAGGGCATCAAGGTGCAGGAGCGTGGACAGATCAACCGCGCCGCCATCAACTGCCTGCTCCGTTCGACCAGAGACCCGGCCTACTACGTGCTCGACCTCAGGGCCAGGATCGCCGGCCTGAATGTGGCCAAGGAGAGATTCACGGCGCTCATCAAGAGGTACGGCGTCGAGAAGGTGAAAGCCTGCATCGAGCAGAACATCGACTACGGCGAGGAGATGGCCAGAGCCAAGCTGAGGAGCCTGGCCGACGGCACCTGGCGCATAGTCTCTTACCTGGAACTCGAAGTTGGCGAGCCGAAACCGAGGCTGATCAAGATCAACCTCGAGATGACCAAGAAGGCCGATGAGCTGATACTCGACTTCGACGCGTCAGGGCCGAATCCCAACTACTACAACTGCTACATCAGCGGAGCCTTTGGCCTGATATATGTGGCCATATCCAGCCAGCTCTTCTGGGAGACGCCGGGCAATTGGGGCTACATCAAGCCGATCAAGACCTACATTCCCCAGAACTGCTGTCTCAATGCCCCGTACATGACTCCGGTCAGCCTGTGCGCCGCCTTTCCGGTGAGCGAGGCGGTTACCGGCACGATAGGGAACATGCTCTACACCAACCCCAAGTACTGGCAGGACATCAACGCCCCCTGGCAGCGCAACTGCATAGCACCTATGTTCTGGGGCGGCCTGACCCAGTTCGGCTATCCTTCAGGCTCGCTGTTCAGCGAACCCTGGGCTGCGGGGACCGGAGCCGGAATCGACCAGGGAAGAGGGGATGGCTGCGACACGGGCGGCGCCATGATGACCGTAGAGTCGTCGGTATCAGACGTTGAGATGACGGAACTGCAGTCGCCCTTCCTGTACCTGTGGAGGAGAGAGGGCCGGGATAACGCCGGCGCAGGCAGATGGCGGGGTGGAGCCAGCGTGGTCTACGCCATAACGCCGCATAACTCACCGTTCGTCATGTTGGGTTGGGCATCCATGGGAGCCACTGTTGACCCGACCCAGTCCATGAGCGGTGCTTATCCTCCGGCGCTGAGCTACAGAGGCACGCTGGCCAGAGGACTGAACCTGGCCGAAGTCTGGAAGAAGGGCCAGGTACCCCAGACCGTGAAAGAGCTGGAGGACTTGGCCAAGCAAGCGGGGGGGTCTGTGGAAGTGATCGACGCTCCGAAGCCGGTGATGCCCATGGCCACGGACAAGGACGTTGCAGCCGGTGGATTTGGCGGGGCCAAAGGCATAGGCGATCCACTGGACAGAGAGCCCGAGCGGGTGCTGGCTGACATCGATAACAAGATCTTCTCAATAGAGATGGCCCGGAAGGTGTTCGGAGTGGTGGTTGATCCCAAGAGCATGAAGGTTGACCTCAAGGCTACCGAGGCCGCCAGAAACGAGATAAAGGCCGAAAGGAAGAAGAAAGGCGCTATCTGGGGAGGCAAGAAATGAGAATCCACTATTACCTGGATCTGGACGACAAGACACTCAAGATCAAGTGCCGCAAGTGCGGCAAGGAGATCTGTCACGGCTCGGAAAACTACAAGCTTCACGTGCCGAGAGCAGACATGTACCCGGACGAGGTTTACGGCGTTCGGCCGCCCAGAGCAACGGCGAACGTGATCTATCACGAGTACTACTGCCCGGGTTGCTACACCATGCTGGACGTGGAAGTGACCGAACCGGATGCCCCGCCGATGTGGGACATACAGATCGCCATCCCCCAGCCGGGCAAATAGGGCAGGCCCCCCGAGATGGAGCACCTTTCTCGGAAGGAAAAGACCCACCCCGGGTGCTCCATCTCCGACATCACTGTGCACCTATCAACGAAGCGAAGTACTAGCCAAAGCCACGAGAAGCACTTGGAGGCCAAAAGGCACTAATGCTCGATTGGCACTGAACGGAAAGGAGATATTATGGAAGCCTTCGACCCCAATGACTACATGCAATGGCTCAAACTTACCTCCAGGCAGAGCCTGCCCCCACTGATAATTACCGTGGCCGTTACCGGCGGCGTGCAGGGGAAAGAGACCCATCCCAACCATCCTGAGTCCGCTGAGGAACAGGTAGAGCAAATCTATGAATGTTACAAGCTCGGGGCCACGCAGGTGCACCTTCATGTCAGGAATCCGAAAGCCCTGGGTTTTGCCTGTGGCGATCCCAAGGAATATTTCAGGGTCAATGGCATGATCAGAGAGAAATGCCCGGAAATCATCATTAACAACACTACGGGCGGCGGTCTCGGCATGGAACCCACTGACGAGAACCGTCTCGCGCCGGTGCTGGCCAACCCAGAGACCTGCAGCCTGGACATGGGACGAACGGTCACCCGTTTTACCCTGAAGAAACGACTGCCGCCGCTGACAGGCACGCGGGAGAAGGATGAGGACTTCGAGGCAGTGCAAGGCGTTTCTTTCAAAGAGACCGAAAAGTTCGCCAAGCTGATGCTCGAGCATAATGTGAAACCGGAGATGGAGCTTTGGTCCACCGGTGACTATGACCTGGTCAACAATCTGATCGAGAGACAGCTTGTCAAGCCGCCGTATCTACTCCAGGCGGTAATGGGTTACAGCAGCGGGGCACGCGCAACACCCAGAGAAGTGATGCACCTGGTTGGGCATGGACCAAAAGAGGGTGTCTACAGTGTACTGGGCGTGGGCCTGTTCAGCCCCATAATGTGCGCTTTGGGCATCATACTGGGCATTAACGTCCGGACCGGGATGGAGGACACCATCCTCTACAAGAAGGGCGAGCTCTGCAAGAACAATGCCCAGTTGGTGGAGAGGGTAGTCCGCATGGCGCGCGATATGGGCCGGGAGATAGCTACGCCGAAGCAGGCCCGGCAGATCATGGGACTGTCCGAAAAGCCAACAAGATACGGATAAGTTCTTTCACTATCTCAAGCCATCGGCCTCTGGCAGAGGCCGATGGCCATACAGACTGTTTTCGGGCTCTTCCTCTCGACATGCACCCCAGCCGAGGCCAGTCGAATAAACCCAGGCATAAATTGAGGTGAAATGATAAACAAGGTATTCGCCAGCTTTGAAGAAGCGGTAAGTGATATCCCGGATGGCGCGACCATTATGATCGGCAATTTTGCCGGTCCCGGAGGTACGCCTTTCTATCTGATACAGGCCCTGCGCGGGCAGGGTGCCAGGAACCTGACCATAGTAGCCAATACGGCGGGCGGCATCGGCCTCACCCTCGACTACGACGATCACCGGGTTCTGTTCGAAAACAGGCAGGTCAAGAAGGTCATTGCTTCATTTCCTTTTTCGACCTCAGCCTCCCGTCCCACCGCTGCTGAAAAGCAGATCCTCGCCGGAGAGGTGGAACTGGAGATTGTTCCACAGGGCACTCTTTCAGAGAGGATCAGGGCCGCCGGTGCTGGAATACCGGCGTTCTATACACCGACCGGTGCAGGAACCGTAATAGAGAAGGGGAAAGAAGTTCGAGGCTTCGATGGCCGCAACTGTCTGCTGGAGAGGGCGCTCAAAGCAGACTACGCCTTCGTCAGGGCCTTCAAAGCGGACTTGATGGGAAACCTGGTCTACCGGGGGACACAGAGGCAGTTCAATCCCATAATGGCCACCGCCGCCACAGTAACCATCGCCGAGGTTGACGAGATAGTAGAGCCCGGTGATCTCAACCCGGACTCCATAGTAACCCCCGGCATCTACGTTCAAAGAATAGTCAAGGTGAAAGAGAATCCGGGATTTCCACGGCACCTCGATTGCAGTTTTCAGGTGAGGTCGGCTTCCTAGAAGCCCGCCGGACTAACCGACAAGGAGAGACATGAAAGAACGCCTGAGCCGTGAAGCGATGGCTATGAGGATAGCTAAAGAATTGTTCGATGGGGCGGTGGTGAACCTGGGGATAGGAATACCCACTCTCGTCTCCAGCTTTGTTCCTGAAGGGATGACCGTTATCTACCACACCGAGAACGGGGCTCTCGGGTTCGGTCCCGTAGTGACCGCAGAAGATATGGCGGAAAAGGCGGATATTGACCTGGTAAACGCCAGCGGCCAATTCGTCCGCCCTCAGCCCGGAATGTGCTTCTTCCACCACGCGGATTCCTTCACCATGATACGGGGCGGGCACATCGATATCACCGTACTGGGCGCGTTGCAGGTAAGCGAGAAGGGTGATCTGGCCAACTGGATGTTTCCCGGGAGGGGAGTGGGCAATATCGGCGGCGGCATGGATCTGGCCTTTAATGCCAGGAGAGTGATCACTGCTATGGAGCACATCACGAAGGACGGCAAGCCGAAGATACTGAAAGAGTGCACCGTGGCGCTGACGGCCCCGGAATGTGTCGATCTCATAGTCACGGACATAGCTGTGATCGAAGTCAAAGATAAAGGTCTGGTACTCAAGGAGATCGCCCCGGGCTGGACGGTTGATGAAGTGCAGGCGCTGACGGATGCCGGACTTCAAATCTCCCCGGACTTGAAAGAGATTGCGTTATAGGAATACCGCTGACAGAGGTGATGACGTCAGATGGAGTGTTCCCTGATTAACAAGACAACGAGAGCCTTCCAGATGCATTCGTTGACAACGGAACGCTCCCCTCCTGACGCTGGTGGTCAATGAGCTGCGCCGATCCGGCGTAGCTTATCGATTCCTCGGATTCTGACGATTCCCGGCCATCAGAACACATGCTAAGGGGGGACAATGGAGTATCCGGGTTCAACGATGCTCTGCCAACGGATGACTCTCCCTGTCACATCCATTCGAGCATAGTCTCATGTGAAGGAGGTCAAGAAATGTCAAAAGACAAAAGGCTGTTCACGGACCAGGAGTTGAAGAAGATGGGCACGCAGACTGTGGAGTTGCTCAAGGCGGCGATAGATGCCGGCGACAAGGACAACGCCA
>CAYYWI010000060.1:1200-13801 GCA_964475375.1 uncultured Dehalococcoidia bacterium | reverse complement strand
CCCTCGTTAGTAGGGCAGGTGTAAGCATGAAGAGGCGGCGAATAGATGAACCTCTTGTTCATCTCCTGATTCCACTCAAAACCACCGGTGGCCAGGAGAACGCCCTTCCTCCCTTTGATGAAGAAATCGCGCCCGTTCCGCTGAGCCCTGATGCCAACCACCCTTTCATTCTCGACAATCAACTGCTTGCCTGAGGTTTCGGTGAGCACATCAATGCCTCTCTGAGCGCAGCCGAGCACCAGCATTCCGATAAGCGCCCGACCCTGAACCCATTGAGGGCGGGGCCCTATGAGATGTCTGACGGGGTCCTTGGCCACCTTGCCCACCAAGGGGTACTTTTTCTCCCCATCATCCAGGATACCAGCCGCCACCTTGGCATCGGGCCAGAGCTTGCGTCCCAGAGGTACACCACCGGGGACATCCGCACAGTACTCAGTACCACTGCTGTCATCCTCCACGCACATGCGCAAAGGGGTGTGCTCCTCCAGGTATTTCACCATTTCAGCACCTGTGTCCAGGTACTTGCCCAGGATGGCCTCATCATGGTGACCCATGCTCAACTGGCGGATGTAGCGAATAACGCCATCCCGAGTGTCCTTACAGTTGACTTCGGACATGTGGTGGCTTAGCGGTATCCATATAGCTCCTCCTGAATACGCCGTCCCTCCGCCAAGGACCGCACCCTTCTCCAGCACCACTGTACTCAGCCCATGATCCCGGGCCATGATTGCTGCCGTGAGACCGCCGGCACTGGAACCAACTGCAACCAGGTCGACTTCCAGATCCCATCTGCTGGGCACCATGTGTTTGATCATCTGCCAATCCTCCGTCGTATTAATCTGACTAGTGAGATATCTACTCTATTTAGTGCAACCTGCAGCATTGTTACCCGCCTAACCGGCCATTTCTGCGTCACAAGAAGAAATCATGATGCGCATATGAGTCTAGTCCTGCTACAGGAAATCGCCATATGCGTCCATGATAGTAGCAGACAGCCGCGCGGACGTCAATACAAAGCTCTGCAATGCTCCTGCAATGCGCTCGCGCTGAGTTCAAGTGCATCAACTTGGATTCGCCGGTACAGTGTGTTGCCGTGTTCGAGGTGAACTGTCCCCCTTCTTGTGATCTCCGTATCTGGGGTTTTAAGGGGTTGGAGATTCGTTTTCCAAATATCTTTGTGACGCCTTGATTATCCTGAGGCTGGTCATGATTTCCGACTGCTGAAGACCTGGGATCTTTCCCAGCTCAACCGTAGTGAAATCGGATAGATCACCAAGCTCTCGAAACATCGCCCAGGCAAGGACATTATATCGGCCGGCGCAGACAGCAACGGTCTGCACATTTCGGTACGATCCGATGACCTGCGCCCCCTCGTTCACCTTGGCCGGATCAAACCTCATAGCTATCGACGCGAGCCCTTCATATCCGAGGGCAAGCGGATTGGCCAGAGTCACTATGCGCATAACCCCGCTGTTCTGCAGCGCCTGCATCTTCCGCAAGACTGTGGATTGGCTTGTCCCCAGTTTCTTCGCCAAGTGACGGCTGTTCTGCCTGGCATCAATCTGCAGTTCTCTCATCAAGGCCATGTCCAGGGAATCAAGAGCAGCTATCGAGGTCTGCTTCGGACTGGGAGCGGGCCCATCCGAAAGCAGCGGCCCGAAGATCTTGGTGTTCCTGAGGGTGAGCATGCTCTCGATGTGGAGCACCCCGGGCAGGTTGCCGATATTGCCCACGAGAAAATCCAGGAAATCCGTGCGCCGCCGGAAAATGCCGAAGGCAATGATGTCAAAGCGTCCGATACACAGCATCAGATGCTGGATGGAGTTCAGGGCGGAAAGTGCCTCAGCCACGGCAAGCAACTGGTCAGAGCGCACATTTATGCCCATGACCACGGTAGTGGTGTACCCGACAGCTATCGGATCCGCGACGCCTACTATTCGAATGGCCCGTGTCTCTACCAACCTCTGCAGCCTGGTCCGGACAGTATCCCGGCTCAACCCCAGCTTTGATGCGATGTCAGTGCAAGCCTGTCTGGGGTTGATTTCCAGTTCAGCTATAAGCTTGACGTCGGTCTCATCGAGACTATCGAAGCTCAGATCCCGGCTTTGGTTCGTTTGAAGTTTGATGGTCTCGTCCTTGAGTCAGTCCGCTGCTGCGAGTGTCCCTCAGCAGTCTGACTTTCCGTTATTATATGTGCACATGCACCGCCAATGCTAACCCTTTTCCGCATCCGCAGCAAGTTTGTGATCTCAAGCAATGGCGCATCCGGGTACATCCGCCAATCAGGCAATACAGCCAACGAGATCGCCTTACTGACCGAAGACCACCTATTGAATCCTCTCTTTCACTTTGCGCCATGAACCTGTGATAAGAAAGCTCTCTTCCATATTCTGAACCATCCTGCCGAATTTGCTCATCGGCACAGACAGCGCAAGCACATCTTTGGGCACAAATGGCCGGGCTGAAATATCGAACATCCCGATAACTCCCCTTGGACGCGCCGACCTGCCCTCAAGATACGGGTACTGGATGATTGAGGAACAACCGGAGCCAAAAGGAGTAATGACCCCGTTCGGCTCGTCTTCGTCAAAATTCGCCAGGGTGAAGAGACCCGAAAGAACATCAGGTTGTGCAAAGAACACGACCACCTCCGGATTGTCTGACTGGTCAAGCAGGTCCCACCTCTTGAAAACGATAAGGCGGGCCGGAGCCGTGAAGGCCGGCGCATGTTTCATTGCCAGCCTCACAAGTTCCGGGGATTTCTTATACCGTTCGCCCTCAAGCCTGCCGGGAAGGCCGCAGGAAAGGAAGTACTCGAAGTCTGGCATCACCTCCTGGGCGAATCCGGCATACCTTTTCCCACCAAGGCAACCTATAGAGTCCGCATCAAAAGAAAGTGCTTTCCCTTCCCTGACGCTGGAAAGCGCTGCTATCAGGCACCTCGGCACTGACCCCTTCCTGGCCCTCTCGGCATGTCCATCATCATTGGAGTAGTAGAAAACGACAGGAAGCTCCGAGTTATGGAAGTATTTCCGCCACAGCGAAGCAAATCTTTCCTTGATCGTCATGTCCATAAGCGAGCCACCTTTCCCTTCACGCCAAGTCAGTCCACCATAGTATAGTCCGCATACACAGTCTGATCGACCATTGGTTCCTTCACACGTTGGCGCTCTGTGGATTTTCGAACCGTCTTTCGGAGGAATAACGGGCAAATAAAAAGAGTCCCCTTGAGTGCTCAGATCGGCCCTTTATATACTATCGCTTAGCTGTAACCGTTGAGCTGAAACCAGTGGACTCTATAGTTCTGCTATTCAATTATTAGCTGCCATCTTACCACAACTGCAGCAATATGCCAAACTCCGGGATCAAGACGCGGCAATATCAGCGCCACTTGCTTCCGAAATTGCCTGTCTTTGCGTCTAAAACAACCCTCTGGAGATCGCACTTGCTTCAGCCACGTTAAAGCGCTACACTCATCACAAATCTCGACACAGAAACGCGACATTGAACAAGCCTCCTCGAACAAACACCGCTGCCGTGCCCGGCAATCGCCCCATTCAGTTCCTGCTTCAGAACAAGCCATTCATCATCGTCTGGCTGGCGGTATTGATCAGTATCGCCGGCATCGGCATGGTGAGCCCTCTTCTGCCAAAGTTCGCCCAGGACATGGGGGCGAGCGGCGTATGGATAGCACTTACCTTTTCCGGTTACGCCTTTTCTCAGATCCCATTGATGCCGGTAGTGGGCAGGCTTTCCGACAGATATGGCAAGAAGCCGTTCATCGTCCTCGGTCTCCTCGTCTATGTTGCAGCCGGCGCAGGCTATCTGTGGTCAACCGGCTTCCGTGAACTGTTCTTCTTTCGAATCCTCAGTGGTGCCGGTGCAGCCATGGTCATCCCAACGGCATATGCCTACATCGGCGATCTGGCTCCTGAGGGTCGCGAAGGCAGATATATGGGTCTTTTCAATATTGCCATGGTAGCCGGCTATGGAGTAGGGCCGACGATCGGCGGCGTTGTCTATGACATTTACGGTATGCACGCCACCTTCATCAGCATGTGTGTCATGAGCACCATCGGTTTTCTGCTTGTCTTGCTCTTCCTGCCCGGTACGAGGTCGCTCCACAGCACCGAGTCCGTCGAAACCCCTGTGCTTCCTTTCACTTCGCTGATCAAAGATCAGACCATGCGCGGTGTAATAACCTACCAACTCATGTGGGGCCTGGGCTATGGCGCGGTGTTCACCTTCCTGCCGGTCTTCATGACCACGGTTCGGGGCACGAGCGTGGCTCAGGTAGGTATAGTGCTTTCGGTCCGATCGGTTCTGAATGGCACGCTCAACTACCCGTTTGGCTGGCTGGCGGACCGAATGAACCGTGTGTTTCTGGTGACCTTGGGAGTAGTGATGATGGCTGCTGGCATATTTTTGATCCCCTGGGTCGGCGGATTCGCTTCCATCCTGGCTCTGTTTACCGCCATGGGGATTTTTGAGACGGTCGCCATGCCTGCGGGCAACGCCATCACCGTTGACTGCGGTCGGAAGCTGGGTATGGGGTCCGTCATGTCGGTGTTCCACATGTCCAACTCCTCGGCAGTCATAGTCGGCTCTCTAGCCGGGGCAGCTGTTGAGAGTTCCTACGGAGTGGGCTGGGTATTTCCTGCGGCAGCCGTGGTCATAGTCATAGGCATAGTCATGTTCAACCTCTTCATGCATAAGGCAGATGCAACCCAAACGGAAATCCTGCGATCCAAGGCTCAGTGAAGACTTCAGCTCTCGCTACGGCCAAGTCCGGCAACCAGCCATCAATTGCGCTTCAGTCTTCGAACCTGAAGCCATCCTCCCGAAAGGCTTTCAGGCAGGCACGTACTGCGTGGGGATCGTACAGCGTCCCAGCACCACGGGAAATCTCGTCGAGTGCCTTTTTGAGGCCAAGAGATGGCCGATAGGGGCGATGGGAGGACATGGCTTAAACGATATCAGCCACAGCCAGGATTCGTGCCTCCTGAAGGATCTCCTCGCCACGGATACCCGTCGGGTATCCGGATCCATCAATCCTCTCATGATGTTGGAGCACAGTCTTGGCAATCGGCCAGTCGAAGTCTATGGACTTCAGAATCTCGTAGCCAACTTCGGCGTGAGACTTGATCATGGCAAATTCGGTTTCGGTCAGTCGACCGGGCTTGCTCAGGATCTCTGTAGGAATGGATATCTTGCCGATGTCATGCAGCAGCCCTGCAACCCGGATGCCATCTATCTGATCATCCGTAAACCCCATCGCCTTTGCCATAGCACAGGCAAGTTGTGTCACACGTCTTTGGTGACCGGCAGTATAAGGGTCTCTGGTCTCCAGCGTGGAAGAGATGGCCTGGATGGTATCCTCCATAGTCTTCTCCAGCTTCATGAGGCTTTGTTCAAGCTGCCAGGCTATCTTCTTGCGCTCAGTGATATCACGGTAGTTCACCACGATGCCCTTGATCTTTGGATCACCCAGCAGGTTGTGCGCTGTTCCCTCAACCGGGCACCAGGAGCCATTTTTGCGTTTGCACCGCAACTGGCAATCCAGAATAGCGCCGGGGCGCTCTTTGACAGCCTGAACGACTGAGGCTGCTTTCTCCACATCGTCCGGGTGAACAAGCTCCGGGAAGTTCTTACCTACCAGTTGCTCCGGTCTATATCCAAGAATCCGCTCCTCAGACTGGCTCTCGTAAAGTATCCTACCTTCGGCATCGAGAATGGCTACGGCATCCATGGAGTTTTCTATCAGGGCACGGAAGCGTTCCTCACTGGCTCTCACTGCCTCCTCGGCCCTCTTGCGCTCATTGATATCACGTGACACGCCATGGATCGCTATCATGGACCCCTTTTCGTCCCGGATAGCGCTTACCAGGTTTTCCATCCACACCGTGGAACCGTTCTTGTGGTAGTACTCAGTCTCCGCTCTTACAGTCCGATCCGGGTCGACCCCCTCTTTTCCATCTCTCTCTATTTCTTCCAGAAGCAGAGCCTGGGCTTGGGCAAACGACTCCGGTGTCATCTGGTCCTGGACTTCCTGAGCCAACCGCTCTTCAGGTGTGAATCCAAGCACCTTCTCAATCGAAGGGGTCACGTAGGTCGTCCGGAGTCTCAGGTCCCCTGTCCAGATGATGTCATTCGTTTTCTCTGTAAGGAAGCGATACTTCTCTTCTGATGCCCGTATCTTCTGTTCGGTCTCTCTGTGTTCGGTTATGTCACGCATCAGAGCTACTACAGCCGGCCTTCCCTCCCACACGAATGGGATCGCCTTGACATCCCCCCACCTTATCTTTCTGTTCCTGTCGAAGCCTCTTAATGGCGAACCAGTAGAAAACCTCTCGCCATTCATTATCTCCTGGTAACGCTCTGCCACTGCCAGCCGATCATCGGGGTGGCAAAGATCCAGAATATGCAAGCCCGCCAGGGATTGCCGCGGGATGCCGATCAATTCTTCAAACTTCCGGTTGACAGAAGCCACTTTCCAGTCCTGGACTACCAATATGGAATCAGTGGCGCTGTCGATCAGCAGTCTCACCCTCTCCTCTGATTCCCGCACCACTCTCTCGGCCTCCTTCTGAGCAGTGATGTCTCTGAACGAAACCAACTCCGCCAGTCTGCCGTCGTATTCAGTCCTCGATCCACGAGCCGAAACCCAAACTTCCCGGCCGTCATTTGTCCTGACCTTCACATCCATGACTTTGCAGAGGTCCCGCTCAAACACATCGGCTGTCAGACGGGTAATGTGTTCTCTGTCCTGGCTTATGACGTACTCTAGCGGATCCAATCCAACCATTTCTTCCGGAGAACCGAACCCGAACATCCTGGCGCAGGCCTCATTTACCAGCAGTATCCGTCCCGTCTCCGCATCAGTCACTTCCAGGCCTTCAAGCACGCTGTTAAAGAGGCGCTTGTACCGCTGCTCGCTCTTCTCCAGAGCGCCCTTAATCCTCACCTGCTCCAGGCTTTCAATGAGCTTCCACTCGCCTTCTTCCTTGACAAGGACGGAGCGGTGGTTCTTGAACACATTCAGCAAGTTAACCAATCGGTATTCGCGAGATGGATAGGCGCAAAGAGCTGCAACGGGACTGCCAGGAATGAGGCTGCAGACAGCCTCTTCATGCCTGTTCAGGCGTTGCCAGTCATCCCGTCCTGACCAGTCAAGATCAGTGGCTATCCAGATGCCATCATATCCAGCAGCCAACGCCTGGTTAAGCCTGGCAGAGCTACGAGCTTGGAGATCCGAGGCATTGAACCGGCCGCCCTGCACATACCATTCGTTGAGAGCAACCAATTCAAGCTGTCCTGCCTGGAGCCCGCCATCAACGCCCGAGACGGCATCTCTGAGGGTCAGCAGCAGTTCGTCATCGCCAGCACGAGCAGCACTCAGCCACAGGCATTGTGCGTTGTTCTCGATCCCCTTCTTGAAATAAGGCACCAGGACATCGAGAAGGTCCTGATTCGTCTCGTAGAATTGGCAAAGGTGGGCACCCCACCCCATTCGGCTAAGTATGTCACCGCTCGGCCGGGATCCTGTCACCATACCTATTTCCTCCCCTTATGGCTGCCACATGAACTCCGGTGTTTTTAGTTCGATTAACCGATCAGCCAGCTGATCCGATTTACTACACTTTTTCCTCTTCACATACAAATACAGAATCGACCCGCCGCGGCGGGTCTACGAAGGCTAACCCTATCGCTATCCCAGGCTTTCAAAGTCCATCGAGAAGTATGCGATGCTGGAGCGAATCGTATACGTATACAACACACTGCCGCTAATGATAGAAGGTGATATTCACAACCCCATCTCAGCTTGCGAGAGCTAATTCACATGATTGTCTCAATGATGATGAAGCAAAACAGGCCAGGTGGCAGCCTCCGCTGGCAGCCGGTATAATGGCTGACGTCTGGTTCGGACCTCGGAACATCGTTGTTGGGGGGTGCAGAATGCATCAGAGGGTGAAAACCCCTGGTCAGAGCAAGAATATCGGGACGCCAGTCTCTGAGCGCATCACATGCCGTGGCGGTCAACCAAGAAGCGATGCAGAGAAACGTTATCGGCTGTTGGCTGACAACGTTGCGGACGTCATATGCACCCTGGACAAGAACCTGCGGGTCACCTACGTAAGCCCCTCGGTGGCTCACCTTCTGGGCTACACGGTTGAGGAGTCTGTCGGGCAACACTGGAACCAGTGGATAGACACTGCGCTGACCCCCGCTTCCGCCAAAGTGGCCACAAAAGTCTTCGGCGAGATCAGTTTGAGAATGGACAAGGACCAGTTGGACACATACAAATCCTGGACCTTGGAACTGGAGTTCGCTCGAAAAGATGGCTCCACAATCTGGATCGAGGGCAAGGTGACCATTCTGCGCAGCACGGACGGCAAGCCTATCGGGTTTCTGGCAGTGGTGAGAGACATTTCCGAGCGAAGACGGGCACAGGAACTGTTTAAGACTCTGGCAAACAACTCTCCGATCGCAGTCTACATTGAGCAGGATGGCAAGCTTCAATTCGTCAATGTGCAGTTCAAACACCACGCCGGCATGGGTGAAGCGGGTCTGCTCGGCACAGACGCCAGCAAGTTCGTTATGCCGGAAGACAGGGATGCCGTGAAGCAGTCGGCCCAGGAGATGCTGCAGGGACAACGCCCGAACCCATACGAATACAGATTTGTCGGCCGCAGCGGCCGCGTCATGTGGGTCATGGAGAGAGTGGCCTCCATTCAACATAATGGAAGGCCGGCAGTGCTGGGAACCTTCATGGATATCACAGAGCGCAAACAATCTGAAGATGCTCTGGTGCGGTCCGAATCGCAGCTCAGGCTTCTGTCTCAACGCATACTCGAAGTTCAAGAGGAAGAGCGGGCTCGTATCTCCCGGGAGCTTCATGATCAGATGGGTCAGGAATTGGTGGCCCTCAAGATAGAAGCTGTAGTCCTGATGGAGGAACTTTCCAGCTCCAAGAGGCTTCATGAGCGCGCCAGATCGTTGCTCGATCTGATCGAAAGGCTGGATGCTACTTCACATCGAATTGCAGTCAGCATCAGGCCGGAGGTATTGGACAAGCTGGGGCTGGTAAAAGCCATCCAGTGGTATGCCGAAGACTTCGAGCGGCGCAGTGGCATCTCGTGTCCAGTGGATGCACCGGCGGGCGAGTTAGTCCTGCCGAGAGCGGTGTCTACCTGCGCATACCGCATCCTGCAGGAAGCGCTGCTAAACGTCTGGAAACACTCCGGAGCATCAGAAGCCAAGATCAAGGTAAGAGTCAGCCGCGACGTGGTGTCCGTATGCGTTTCCGACAACGGTATAGGCATGAACCCCAGGGGGCTTTCCGAAGCCTCATCGCTGGGTCTGCTCGGTATGAGAGAGAGAGCAAGTCTGGTAGGCGGCAAGCTGACCATGAGGCGCAATCGCGACAGAGGACTGCGCGTGACGGCACACCTGCCAACGAAAACCACCCAAAACGGTGCCGACATGAATGCCAAGGTCTCATCGACACAAGGATGGGCACCCAAACCCTGGGACAGAAGCTGCATCAGAGTGCTGCTTGCTGACGACCACAGCCTGGTTCGAGCTGGAATGAGGCGGGTGCTCGAACAGGCACCGGACATCCAGGTTGTGGCCGAAGCCTGTGACGGGCGTGAGGCAATTGACAAGTACTCCGAGGCCAATCCGGACATGGTGGTAATGGATATCTCCATGCCGGAGATGGATGGTATGGAAGCCAGCAGACAGATTCTCTCCATGGACCCTCATGCGAAGATTCTCATGCTCACCAGGTATCACGAGGAGCAATATGCCATCCGCACCCTGCGGGCGGGATGCCTGGGCTATCTCACAAAGGGATGTTCCACACAACAGCTTCACCATGCAGTCCGCGCCGTGGCCAGAGGGCGGCGTTTCCTCTCAGAAGAAGGCCAGGACACAGTAAACGTACAACTTCTATCCAGCCGTTCAGGGCTCGGCTTAGTGGAGAGCCTGTCCGATCGGGAGTTGCAGGTTCTATGCCTGCTGGCGCAAGGGCGTGAACTGAAGGAAGTGGCCGCAGATCTGGGTTTGAGTACAAAGACTGTCGATACCTACCGTGGACGCGTTCTGCAAAAGCTGCACCTGCGCAACGATGTCGATATCTGTCAGTTTGCCTTGAGGCATGGCTTGATCGACGACACTCCGGCAGCTCCAGGCAGATAGTCACCACGTAGGGAAACTCCTGATAACAGAATCGGGAAATTTCCGACACGCCGGCCTCCGAAACTGCGTTAAGCTGGCTTTACATGTCTTGAGAGCGTGGCCTTCAAGGGGGGAAGGATCACAAATATGCGCGGGAGTCTCTTCTGTGTCGTCAGAGTCCATCACCTCGCGCATCTTTCTCACGACGTGAATCGTTCAGCAGGAGGATGATATGGGCAAAGACGAGAGATATGACATAGTAGTGGTGGGCGGAGGACACAACGGCACCACCATTGCGGCCTACCTGGCGAAGTGCGGTCTGAGCGTTTGCATCGTCGAAGAGAGGCCGGAATGCGGCGGGGCTCAGGAGAACACCGAGCCAATGGCCGGCGTGCGCCTCTCCCCTCATGCCATCGCCAACTACGGCGGAGCAGCGCCAGGATGGGAGCAACTTGAGTTATGGAAGTATGGCTTCCGCATGGATCTTCATGCCAGGCATCCCGAGTACCGGCCGCAGCCGACGGGATTCATGACCGGCGATGGAATGTACATGGTCGACGACGCGACGGCCATGAGCTTCGCCAAGATAGTCGGCTTTCTGGGCCAACCGAAAGCATGGACCCAGGAGCTGCTGAGAGCCACTTTCTGGTGCCCACCGCATCCCCCCGAGGTCGAGATTACGCCGGAGAACATACCCTTCATGCAGGTGTACAAGAAGCATGCGCCTGACGTATGGACCGAAGAGCTTCTCCGCTGGAACATGTTCGATTTCCTGGATGAGCACATCAAGGGAGGCGAACAATTCAAGACGGTCTTGTGCTACATCGCCGCGGTGTCCGGAGCTTTCGGGCACCACGAGGGGCAGGCCATCCCGGCGCTGTGCAGCGCGCTGGCCTGCATGCCGCCATTCATACCCAGGCCAGTCGGTCCACGCGGCAACATCCATGGGTACTATCATGCGCTGCTGCGCTGCGCTATCGCCCACGGCGTAGTGGCTCGCACCTGTTGCCCGGTAGAGGAGATCATCATCAACAACGGCACGGCGGTCGGCGTCCGGTTGAAGGATACCGCCCCAAGGGGTGAGAAGAGGATCTGGGCCAACAAGGCCGTAATCAGCGCCTGCGATATCCGGCATACCTTCAACAAGTTGGTCGGGCCCAGCCACCTTGACAGGGGCTTCCTGCAGCGGATCAATGACCTCAGCGCCAAGGGCGGCAGCCTGTACGTGACTCATTGGCTGACCCGGAATCAGCTCAAGTTCCGCGACAAGTACGCCGGGGCCATGTCCGGCGAGGGCATCTTCACCGGCGGTCCGTTCGTCGGCGGCGCCGGCACCAGGAAGGAGTACTTTGCCCATATGGCGGAGGTCCTGGGTTGGAGAAGCGGACCCAGAATACCGGCCAGAGAGGGGCTGTTCCTCTGGGTGGGTAACCAGAACTATGATGAGACCCATCCTCAATGCACCAGGCAGGGACAGTACATCTGCGGTCCTTTCGACACGATTGTGGCCACTCCTGAATACGATCCTAACGGCATGGAGAACATCAACAAGCTCAAGAATGAGATCAATGCCTACAACCTGGAATTGGCCGGTGTGGTCTGCGAGAATCTTGACAATGACAACATAGTCAAGACTTTTGTGAACACGCCGTATGACTCGGAGCTTCGCAACACGGGCCTGTTTGGCGGTTCCTGGTATGGCGTCCGGCACTCCAAGGACGAATGGTGGACCACCCGTCCTATGCCGGAACTGGCACGCGGCCGCACACACATCGATGGCCTGTACCTGTGCCATCAGTCGTCCATGCACCCGGGCGGTCTGTGCCTGATGGCCTGCGGCTACAACCTGATGCATACCATGATCGAGGACGGCATAGCTGAGCCCGGACCATGGTGGTATCCATCGCCGTGGTATATCCCGCAAGACGGCAAGATTTCGGCGAAGCGTCCGTAGTCATAGAAGGAGGACATGATGGAAGGTATAAGCGGACATTTATTCGACGAGTTCCCTGCGGACAGCAACTGGGACGTGGTGGTCATAGGCGGCGGACCCAACGGTCTGATGGCTGCAGCTTACCTGGCGAAGGCCGGAGCCAAGGTCTGTGTGGTGGAGAGACGGTATGAGGTCGGCGGCGGGCTGGCCACGGAAGAGATACTCTTCCCCTGCTACTACTCCAACATGCATGCTATCTACCACCTGATGACAGACTACATGCCGGCCATGAAGGACTTCAATCTGGACGTCCACGCCCTGACCTTCATCAAACCCAACCTGCAGATGGCCATGGTTTTCAGCGATGGCAGCACGCTGCTGTTGACCAAAATGATAGAAGACACCATGGACTCAATTCACAAGTACTCCAGCAAGGACGCCGTGGCCTTTGGCAAACAGATGCGCACCTGGCAGCGGATGATGGACGAG
>CAYYWI010000060.1:0-1190 GCA_964475375.1 uncultured Dehalococcoidia bacterium | reverse complement strand
CCATGCCCTCTCTCGACTTGGTCGTGAACATGCAGAAGACCGAGATCGGGCGAGAGCTGCTGGAGCTCAACGAGAAGAGTCCCCTGGCCATCATGAACGAGCACTTTGAGAACGACAAGCTGAAGGCTCTGCTGCTGCATGCTACCTGCATGTGGGGACTGCATCCCGACGAGACCGGCCTGGGCCTGTTTGTGCCCCTGCTGCTGACCAGGGCCATGGACAAGGCAGTTTTGCTGGGCGGATCGCACAAACTGGCCGGCGCTTTCTCGCGCGAGATAGTGCGGAACGGCGGCATGATACTGGACAACACCCAGGCCACCAAGATCATGATAGAGAACGGCCAGGTCACCGGCGTTGATACCTGGGAAGGCCGGACGCTCCACACCAAGGTGGTCATGTCCAGCCTCGATCCTCAGACTACGTTCCTGGACCTCATCGGTCCCAAGAGCCTGCCGGGGACGTTCCTCAAGGAGAGCGCCGAGGGCTGGAAGTTCGACAAATGGAGCTACTACACCCTGCACACGGTATCGAAGGAGATGCCGATATACAAGTGTGATGACCCGTGGGCCAACGAGAGCTTCATGACCGTCGTCGGTTTCGACAGCAGCGAACAGGTTATCAACCACTGGAAGAACGTCGTGAACGGCAAGCTGGACTACAAACTCATCGGAGGTCACGTAACGTGCGAGAGCTTCTGGGATCCGCACCTGGTGCGGAAGCCGGGCGGACACGTCTCCTTCTTCCAGATGCACGCTCCGTACGGCATCGAAGGCGGATGGGAGAAGAAGAACAAGGAAGTCGAGGCGGCGGTAATGGAGAAGTGGTGCAAGGCGGCCCCGAACATGAAGAAAGAGAACATCATCATGAGCCTCGGCGAGACGCCGGAGGACATCGAGATCCGCTTCCCGAACATGCGGCGCGGCGCTATCAAGCACGGCGACTACAACATAATGCAGCTGGCCTACAACCGGCCCAACATCGAGTGCTCCTCGTACAAGACCCCCATCCCGGGTCTTTACCTGTGCGGCGCCTCGACCCACCCCGGCGGAATGGTGACAGGGGCAAATGGCTACAATGCGGCGAATAAGGTGGCTGAGGACATGGGCCTCAAGAAATGGTGGAAGCCAACGAAACTCATGGAGAAGTACGCCAAAACTTACTTATAAGCGGCCGAGGGGTCTTCTCTACTT
>CAYYWI010000059.1:0-13850 GCA_964475375.1 uncultured Dehalococcoidia bacterium | reverse complement strand
CATTGGTCTCCCGTCTGCTTGGATGAATCTTGACAATCAAGACAGTTGCTACATCTAGCTGCACTTCGTATACCCGCAACCTGGGCAAAGGTAGCAGCCCTCCTGGTAGACCAGGAGGTTGCCGCAGTCCGGGCACTGGCCGGCGACGTTCTTGACCTTGGCGGTTGGCGTGGGAGCCGCTTCGGCAGCCGGTTTCTCAGGCAGCTCCTGGATTTCCTTCTCCAGCACGCTGGCTATGGCATCGGCGCAGGAGAGAACGGCGTGTCCGCCCTCCCAGACAATCGACGGGCAGCGGATGCCGCGAAGCTGATCGACGATATCGGATATCTCCAGTCCTGAGCGGAGCGCCAGTGAGATGAGCCGGGAGATGCCCTCCAACTGGGCCGAGGCGCAGCCGCCCGTTTTCCCGAGCGTGGAGAAGACCTCACAGATACCGTGCTCATCCCTGTTGACCGTGACGTAGAGCTTGCCGCAGCCGGTGGACACCCTCTCGGTGGAGCCGGTGGTGACGCGCGGACGCTTGCGCGGGGCGCGGGTCGGGGCCTCGACCTCCGCCTTCTTCTCCTCTGCCGGAGCTTCATGGTTGATGGTGAGCACCTGGCTCTCCTTGCTCCCATCGCGGTATATGGTTATCCCCTTGCAGCCGAGCTCATAGGCCAGGCGATACACCTTGGCCACATCCTCTCTGGTGGCATCGTGCGGGAAGTTCACCGTCTTGGAGACGGCGTTGTCGGTGTACTTCTGGAAGGCGGCCTGAATCCTGACATGCCCCTCCGGAGTGATGTCGTGGGCGGTGACGAAGACCTGCTGCACCCAATCGGGCACCTTGTCCATGCCGCGGGCGCTGCCTCGGTTGGCCAGTTCCTTCATCAGTTCCTCTGAATAGAAGCCTTCCTTCCTGGCCACTTCCTCAAAATAAGGATTTACCTCGATCAGGTGCTCTCCTTCGAGGATGGTGCGCATGTAGGAGAGGGCGAACAGCGGCTCGATGCCGCTGGAGCACCCGGCGATGATGCTCAGGGTGCCGGTAGGGGCAATGGTGGTTCGGGCGGCGTTTCTGAGCTTGGGCTTGCCCGGCACGTCATAGATGCTGCCTTCAAATGCAGGGAAAGCGCCTCTGGTCTTGGCCAGCTCCGCGGAAGCAGCGGTGGCCTCCCTGTTGATGAAGCTCATGATGCTCTCGGCGGCCTCCAGCGCCTTGTCGGAATCATAGGGAATCCCCATGCAGATCAGGGCATCGGCAAATCCCATCACGCCCAGCCCGATCTTCCGGGTGGTCCTGGTCATCTTCTCTATCTGCTCCGTGGGGAACTTGTTGACTTCAATGGTGTTGTCCAGGAACCGCACGGCCAGCCTGACCCTGTCGGCCAGCTTCTCATAGTCGATCTCCACCTTGCCGTTCTGCTGCTTCAGCATCCTGGAGAGGTTGATCGATCCCAGGTTGCACGACTCGTAGGGCAGCAGCGGCTGCTCGCCGCAGGGGTTGGTGCTTTCGATGATTCCCAGCTTCGGCGTCGGGTTGTCCTTGTTCACCCGGTCGATGAAGATGATGCCGGGGTCACCCGTCCTCCAGGCCATGTCCACTATCTTGTCGAAGACTTCCTTCGCATTGAGCTTCTGCACCGACTGCTTTGTATGCGGGTTAATCAGATCGTAGTCCCGGCCCTCTTCGACCGCCTTCATGAATTCCTCGGTCATGGCGACGGAGAGGTTGAAATTGCTGAAGACTGTGCCATTCTCTTTGGCGCTGATGAATCTCAGAATGTCGGGATGGTCGATGTTGAGAATGGCCATGTTGGCCCCCCGCCGCATTCCGCCCTGCTTGATGACATCCGTGGCCGTATCAAAGACCCTCAGGAAGGAAATAGGGCCGCTGGCGATGCCGCCGGTGGAACCCACCCGATCTCTCTCCGGTCTGAGCCTGGAGAAGGAGAACCCGGTGCCGCCGCCGCTCTTGTGTATCAGGGCGGTCTGCTTCACGGCTTCGAAGATGGATTCCATGGAGTCCTCGATAGGCAGCACAAAACAGGCGGAGAGCTGCCCCAGTTCCCTCCCGGCATTCATCAGAGTGGGTGAGTTGGGCAGATACTCCAGGTTAGCTATCATGGCGTAGAAGCTCTCTTCCCAGCTTCTGACGTCGGCCTGCAGGTCATACGCCATCTCTGCCGAAGCTATGCAGTGAGCCACCCTCCGGAACATCTGCTCCGGCGTCTCGATCACCTTGCCATCGACGTCCTTCTTCAGATATCTCTTCTCCAACACCTTCATGGCATTGGGTGAAAGCTGCGGTGCCACTCGCCCGCTCTCGGTTGCCGGAGCGCATTTCGTCGTCTCGCTTATCTTGAATCTGACATTGGTTTCAGACACTTCCGGATGTCCCATTTGAGTCAGGGCCTCCTTCACCATGCCTCTTATCTCGGTCGGTTCCACGATTCGCTTGCCCTTCTGCTTCGGCTGCATGACCAGCCCTTCCATGCCGGGCAGCGGGAGTCTGGTGCCCAGCTTGCCCTTCTCCAATCGCTGGATCACCTGGCCGGTGAGCTGCTCCGCCGTCTCCCGATCAGTTATGCCTAGAGACTGTGCTGCGGCGAAGACAGCCCGCGCTATCTGGTCACGGGCAAGCCGATCAGAATCGTTCTTCTTGGCTTCATGTTCAGACATGTTAGCCTCCTAGCCGGTAGCTTTACGTGGTTTCCTGGCGGATGACAACAGGCCCTCTCCGGGGAGGAGAGGCAACTGGGTCGCGGGTGTTATCTCCTGGTTTTGGATCAAAGCATCGATCTCTTTCCTGAAGCTCTCGACATCGGCAAACTCGCGGTATACGGATGCAAACCGGATGTAGGCGATACGGTCAAGATCCTTGAGGTATTTGATCACGAGTTCCCCAACTGTAGAGCTGGACACTTCTACCTTGCCCAAGCGATGTAGTTCCTCTTCTATCTTGTCTACCAACTGTTCAATCTGGTCGCTGGAAACCGGGCGTTTGGCACACGCCTTGCGGATGCCTGCAGTGAGTTTGTCCCGACTATACTCCTCCCGGCGACCGTCCTTCTTGATCACCATGAAGCTGTCGGCATGAAACCGCTCATAGGTAGTGAAGCGGGCATTGCAGTGCAGGCACTGCCGCCGACGCCTGATACCGTCGTTGACGCTTCTCGAATCAACAACCTTGGAATCCGGAAAGCCACAATAAGGACATTTCATGGGTCTTTTATCCTACGGCTTGGGGTGCCTCAGCAGAATAACACAAGATATAGTAGCTGTCAATACTAAGTTGGGATGACTTATCGCTATTGACAATCTTGACATGGCTATGTTATAAGCCCTCTTGATTTAGGTCGATCAGACTGAAGAAAAGGAGGGTAATTAGTGAAAGACACTCAGAAGTACCTTGCCGAGTTTCTGGGAACATTTACATTGGTATTCGTGGGGTGCGGGGTTGCAATGGCAAGCGGCGCCGACCTGGTCGCTACTGCACTCGC
Source organism: uncultured Dehalococcoidia bacterium (assembly GCA_964475375.1). Taxonomy (GTDB): domain Bacteria; phylum Chloroflexota; class Dehalococcoidia; order UBA2247; family RBG-13-53-26; genus JAFGCL01. Next base: position 10,368 of record CAYYWI010000059.1, on the reverse strand, counting down.
ATTTGGTCTGGTGGTATTGGCCCTGGTCTATGCCATAGGGCCCATATCCGGCTGCCACGTCAATCCGGCTATCTCAGTAGCAATGCTGGTGGCCGGGAAGATGAAGGGTAGAGACTGCCTTATCTACATCATTGCACAATTCCTCGGAGCGATTGTTGGTGCAGGCCTGCTGTTGGCAGTGTTCAACGGCATCCCTGGCTTCGAAGCCAGCGACGGATTGGGTCAGAACGGATATGGCAAGCATTCGATGCTGCACGTGTCGGTGGGCGCATGCTTCCTGACAGAGGTGCTGCTTACAGCCATATTCCTGCTCAGCATATTCGGCTCCACGAGCAAGGCAGCACCCAAAGGGTTTGCCGGGATATCAATTGGACTGACTCTGACGTTCGTCCATCTCATAGGCATACGTATAACCGGCACATCGGTAAACCCGGCCAGAAGCTTCGGGCCAGCCATCTTCGTCAGGGGAGATGCTATTTCTCAATACTGGCTTTTCCTGATTGCTCCCATTCTCGGGGCCGTCCTGGCGGCCCTCGTGTGGAGGCTCTTCTTTGAGCCCGGCCCTGAGGTAGAATCCTCCAAGGAATACGAGGCAACGACCGCCGGCAATTGAACAGTTGTCAGCAGCATCCGATGCCGAAGACAAGGCCCTGGAGCATATGCTCCAGGGCCTTTTTCGGTGAGAATGGTATTCACACTGTGAACGGCACTGATTGTTTGCATTGACCTTAGTTGTCACGCGTGGTAGTCTGTCAAGCAAGAGTGATCAGGGCATCGGTACCCGAGTTGATCAGACTGATGCTCCAGATCGATTCAGACAAAGGGGGGAATTATGCACCACGAGTCAATCAAGGCGCTGTGGGACATCTATGCGCCGGAGGACAAGAACGACTTCTTTCCTGTTTACCACTATCTGAAACACATAGACAGGCTGATGTACCATGCAATGCTGCAGTCCGGCCTGTCTCCCATGGAACCGGCAAAGAAGCCGGACGAAGACGTGGACGAGATGGTAAAGCATCATGTTCTGCGGATCGCCGAGACATCCTTGACTCACGAAACCAATATCTATCATGCGAAGGTCATGAAATTCCTGGATGCGGTCAAGCTGGTTACCCATAAAGACGATCTGCACCTCTCTCCTCCGGAGACCGTGATGCCCTTCAAGGTGGCGCGGGATGTCATTCTGAAGGCAAACGACACGGTTGCCGTGGGTACCTGCCCCTGCCGGGAGAACGTGGAGAAGCCATGCATTCCGCCGACCCAGCAGGTCTGCATGTTCGTCGGTGATCCATTTGCCTCGTTCATTGCGGAGAACAACCCCAAATACCGCAAGGTTTCTCTCGACGAGGCCGTCAAGGTGCTCGAGTTCTCCCACCAGAAGGGATTCGTTCACAGCGCCTATTTCAAGAAAGAGGCGGCCAACAGGTTCGTGGCCATCTGCAATTGCTGCAGTTGCTGCTGCCTTGGCATCAGGATGTGGAACCAACTGGGGGGGATGGTCCCCATTCTGACCGCCTCCGGCTACGTCGCCGAAGTCAATGACGACTGCAATGGTTGCGCTGCGTGCGCCGATAAGACATGTAACTTCAACGCCATCACCATCGACGAGAGCAAACAGAAAGCGGTGATCAACCTGGCCAAGTGCATGGGTTGCGGCGTCTGCGTTGACATGTGCCCCAGCGAAGCCATTCACTTGAGGAGAGAACCGTCCAAGGGCGATCCCCTGGACATCGATGAACTGAACAAGCTAAGCGAACCCACCAAGCCGTAACGCGTGAAAGGCGAGGATCAAGCGCTCTAACGGCAATTGAGGCTGCTACGGCAAAACGTCGTCCCGGGCCCTCCTTCGAGCCATCAGAAGGACGGTGAACAGCCCGGAGATAAACAGCGCGCCGAGACCGACGCATATCCAGACCCAGAGCGGTGTACTGCCTCCGTTCGCGGCAGAAAGGAACTCACCACCGTCAAGCTCATTGCCAACAAAGGCAGTCTTGTCAAACTTGCCATCGCCGTCAGAGTCAATCATGATCCTCACACCATTCTTGCCCTGCCGTAGGGCCTCCCAGTCAATGACATACTGGTGCTTCTCCCCGGCTGACACCGGGATCTCCGCAGCATGGAAGACCAGGGTTTCGTCTCCCACCACCCGACTGACCGTCAGCGAATAGAAGCCATCTTCCGTGCCGACCGCTTCGTAGCTGTACGTATCGGAAGGTGGGACGACGGTGACTGAGTTGTTGAAGTAGTCCGAGTTGGCTATTCCCTCCCTTGCCTGTCCATCCACCGAGCCTGTCACTCTGTCAAGCGAGTCATGCACACGGATTTCCGCCGGACCGCTGAGTCCGGCTCGAATGAAGTCCGGACGGGAGAAACTGGTCCCTACCGACCAGTCCGACCAGGAGCCTCGGTTGTCCTGATACCTTACACGCCAGTAGTAGACTTCCTGCTCATTGAGTATGCCCCCCACCAAGCTGATGCTGGTCAGATTTCCTGCATCGGTGCCGGTGTCCAAGATCGGGTTGCTGTAGTCACGTGCCACCGCGGTCACCTGCCACTGAGAAGCGGCATGTGTGCGGCCCTGGCAAGGATGTGAGAAGGCTGATGATGTGAGGGTCGGGGTCAGAGTCATGACCACAGCGCCACTCGCCGGCGAGAGGTTCCGAGGCCGGCTCGGCGCCAGAGCAGAGACGATGAAGCCGCCTGAGAGAGAACCCGTGCCTCCCGGTGTGGTCACCGAGAAATCTCTTGGTCCGGGAGCGGCTTCGCAGCCAATGTCAAGGGTTGCAGTGACCTGGGTGGCGCTGCTGACAGTGAAACTTTTGACGGTGATTCCCGGGCCGAAGCTAACCGAGGCGGTTCCTGTGAGACGTGTTCCCGTTATGGCTACATCGAGGGTCTGCCCCTGAACACCATGACTGGGACTCACTGACGCTATGGTGGGCAGCGCCTGATTGACTGTGAAGGCGTTTTCCTTCGTGATTGTGCCGCCTGGTGTGGCCACTAAAACGGTCCTGGTTCCAAGGGTTGCCGAATCGCTGATAGCAATCACAGCCTTGATCTGATAGGCATCCTCTACGTTGAAGCTCTCCACAGCGATCTCCGGCCCGAAGCTGACCGAAGTGGCACCGGTGAAATAGAAGCCAGAGATGCTCACATTGAGTCTTTGACCCTGAATGCCCTGGTTCGGGATAACATACGTGATAGACGGCGGCGCAGGGTTGACGATGAAGCCGTTCGTGACGGTAGCCGTTCCTCCCGGCGTGGTGACTGACACATCTCTTGCCCCGGGGGCGGCTACATTCGAGATGGAGATGCTGGCCGTGATCCGGGTGGCGCTATTAACGGTGAACCCGTAGACGGTGATCCCCGGCTCGAAGCTGACAGAGGTAGCTCCGATGAAGTAGGAGCCGCTTATGGTGACGCTGCGGCTCTGCCCCTGCATGTCCTGATTCGGGCTTATCGAGGTGATGGTGGGGGGCATCCAGGTGAGGACTCCGGAGAGAGTTGTGTTGTTGTACCGGTCCGTCTGAAGGCCTTCAGAACAGTTGAGCAGGCTGCCGGAGGCAAGATTGGCGTAGCTGACCAGAGTCCTGTTTACGGCCAGCGTGCTGTAACACAACCCATCAGGAGCGGCTGCATTGCTGTTGTCGATGCAGTAGTCAATGAGCAGATTCCTGACGCCATCGTATTCAAAAGGCGTGGTCAACTCGAAAGTGACCCACCCGGGCACGGCCCATTCGGAGACATCGACGTTTGTGGCATGCAAGACCGTGGTCCAGTTTTCATTCACGAAGCTGGTGGATGTGAGGCTGTCCAGCGAGGTGTGCTGCATCCGAATGTAGAAGTTGGAGAGGTTCTTGCCGGGACGGCTGGAGCAGTAGAGCGACACCAGCCGGATCGAGCCGGAGTGATGTATGTCGCCGGCCAGGAGGACAGACTGGGTGCGTGAGTCCGTCGAGGAGGTCTTGAACGGATAATCAAATGACGCCGACCCGGAACCCAGTTGCTGGTTGGCCATGCCCACCCATCGTCTGAAAGTCTGCGATGCGGAGTACAGCCCCGATGTGACGTTATACTGGAAATCGACCACCTCTCCCCTCGGTGCACTGGCGCTGACGGTGACGTTGAAGGATGCGGCTGCCGTCGCCCCGGCATTGACTGTCCCCAGATTGCAGGGCGAGGTATTGATGGTGAGCCAGGGGTTGGCGCATGACAGGGTGCAGGTTGTGGATGGGGCGGCGACGTGTCCGAGATTGGATGTTTGAACAAAGATGTTCGCCGTCTCACCGGCATCCAGCAGGCCGTTGCCATTTCCGATGTAGTCATCGATAGTCAGCGCACCTACTCCCAGTTGCGGCGCGTTAACGGTGATGCTGAACTCCGACAGCCAGGGAGGAACCCTCGGGTGTGTTCCGGTTGCCTCTACCTTGAACCGCACCAGATGCTGATCGGGGACATTCCCTGCTACAGTGAAGGCAAAAGCGTCGGATTGAGTTGAAGTTGCCCCTGCACCAATTGTGCCCCAAAACTGTGCATTGTCGGTTATGGTAATGTATGGATCTGGTTCTATGAGCGAAAGCACGGCGCTGACGTTGTCGGCTGTGGAGCCGGAAATGTTCTTCAAAGCGACACCGAGGAGTATGTTCTCGCCTGAGTCCACCAGGCCGTCGCTATTCCCGGAGGCGTCGTTGACTTGGTGGGAGTCATAGACCACGGGCTCTTCTTTGTAAGTGGATGGGCCGACGGCCGGACACCCATAGAGGTTGAAGGCGATGTAGTTCATCCACAGCTCTTCAAATCCGGGCGAAATATCCGCTCTCAGGTCATTCAGTGCATCGCCGGCACACATCTTCTCTGTGATCAGTCTCTTGGCATACTCATAGGTCATGCCTGAGTTGGTGGCTGTTCCAGCGAAAGATGTCTGTTTCGGCTCATACCAGGACACGCGGGAGGCGCTCACCGTGGCTATGCATCCATTCTTGAGAAGAGAATAGCCCAGGTTGTTGCCGGCCTCCGGATAACCGTTCAGGCAGGAACACTGGAAGGTGAAGCCGGGGTGGCTGTCGTCCAGGGTCGCGGCGTGTGAGAGGTCCATGATGTCTTCGGCGTATACCTGTGAGCCATGCGCCCACCAGAAGACAGCGCCGAAATCCGAGCCGTTCCAGGCAGTGGTGACGTTGCTGACATTGCACGGTGTGGTCTCCGGCGGCGGAACCAGGCTGAACGTCTCATCGTATAGCCGATGATAGGCCCAACCGTTGGGAATAAGTACGGCATTCTTGATCTCCTCACCCAGGTGATAGCCGGGAGTATCCGAGTCTGACGGGTTCATAGGCAGCAGAACGTTCTTCCGCCACGAATTCGCGACTTCAGGTGAGCTTTCGTAGGCTATGATTTTGGATAGAATATGGTCCAGATCGCCTATGGTGCCGTAGTAGGGAATGCGGCCTACAGCCACTTCGGCCACGCGGGGCGGGTTACCCAGGAAATCATCATAGTATTCTCCATACTGGCCGTCGCCGTCCCTGTCCCAGTCGTTGGACGTCAGCTCAGCGTAGTAGAAGTCGGTGGGACACTCTTTGTATGTGGGCTGTGACTTCTGGGGGTAGCACTTTTTCATGGGCACATCGCCAGTGGAGGGGTCAGGGTTGCCAATGAGCAGGATGTATTTGATGCCCAGACTGATATAGTTGCTCTTGAGCCAGGAACGAATGTGCTCAGCGGCGTTGTCGCTTATGCCTCCTCCCCAAGTGCCCTCGGTGACCACCTGGACTGTGAAGCCCCGTGCTTCTTTGCTGGCGACGAAATCCGCCAGTTTGGTTGAGGCGCTGCTGATGGCGCTGGTGGTGATAATCACGTATTGAGCGGTTCCGGCTGATGCCGCGTAGCCGGCGTAGTCTCCGACTGCCATGGCGAAATTGGCCGTCATCTCCTGGATCTGCTCTACGCCACTCAGGTCCACACCGGCGGCGTTGTTTTTAAGCAGCTTCCTGCCGAAAGCCGCCTCGATGGCGCTCCCCGAGAGTCTATAGAGCCGCCTCTCAACAGGATTCCAGGCGTAGGGCGCATAGAAGACCTGCGCTATCTTCCAGCCGCGCAAATCCTGGGTATCCACTCTGCGTATCGGTTCGAGAGGAAAGAGGGCGTCGGTGTTGTAGATATCCGTATCCTTCCCGTCAACAATGTTTCTGCCTGACGGCGAGACGGATGTGTTGTCTCCGTCCCATGTGGCGACAGGGAATACGGGCGGTATGTCACATTCGCCTTCCACCACAGTCCACCGGCAGTCGGTGATCCTGGCTTCAACCGTGGCGAGATCAGCGTCAGGTGGTAGAAGGACCGTCACTGAGTTGCACGGGATCGAGGGTTCACCGGGCCGGCTGATCTGCTGGAGGTCTGTTCCTGTGAATCTGCCAAACCCGTTCGTGTCGGTCTGCACTGCCGCGTCCGATTCGGGCAGCAAGATGCTCACCAGCCCGCCGGTCGGCTTTGTCGCTGCGGCTTCTCCATCAAAGGCATATGTTGGAGTGACCAGGATGGTCAAAAGGACGCACAATAGAACAACGGAAGAAGCCCTGACCGGTAAGGTTCTCCTCAAACACCCTCCTCTGCTGATTTGTAGGTGAAGCGGATTCCCGTTGACCCCCCTCCCCAGAACGGTGCAACGGCGTGGCTATTTTGCCATACCGGGGCAGGGATTGGCAATTGCCGACCCGATCACAAATCCTCACAGCTGTTTGACCTTATGGAGGACCATTTGATAGTCTGGGACCTGTATTGCTTCTGGAGGTAAGAGATGAACCTGCTGGAGACTTACAGCCAATGCCTCAAGGCGGGGGATGCCGCCAGGATCGCATCCCTGTTCACTAAAGATGCTGAGTTCCTTGATGAGGCCCCTGCCAAGCTGGGTCTCGATCCCATCGCCGTCAAGGGCCGGAAGAACATCGAGGACTTCTTCCGGAAGACGTTCGAGCGCGGCGGAATGAATGTGAGCAATGTGGGCATCAATGGACACGCGATGCGTTATGACGTTGCGGTCGGCAAGCTGATGCTCCTCTGTCTGGGTGTCGTCAAAGAAGAGAAGGGACTGATCAAACAGTACAAGGTCATTGCAGCCTCATGAAGCTGATGGCTCATGGCTCATAGCTCATAGCTAATGGCTCGCAGCTTGGAGGACATCAAATTGGGTGAAGGGTGAGGACGCGACGGAAAGCCCCTCCAGTTTGCTCCTCTGCACGTCCAAAAGGGAGTCGGCACAAGCGGTCTTGATCATCTGCAGGATGGTCCTTGAATATGAAACATGGGGTGATTAGATGGGAACTGAAGATATATACAGCAGGCTTATCGAAAAAATCGGATATCCGAATACGAAGTCGAAATATCTGCTTCGGATAATGGAGAAGCTGGCGACCCCTGAGGAAGGCCGCCTGCTCCTGGAGCTGCCGGGGGAGACAGCCGACCTTGCTCGCAAGCTGGGTGTCGATGAGAAGACCGTGCAAAGGCAGCTTCGCGAGTTGACAGAAAAAGGTCTCGTGATCACTACGAAGAAGGGGCCATGTATGGTACGCAACGTGACGCAGTTCCACGACGCCAATCTGGCCAGTGCAGAGAAGTGGATTGATACTGAGCTTCTTGACCTGTGGAAGGAATTCTACGAGGTGGAGTGGTTTCCCACCATGAGCAATGTCCCCAAAGACGCATACGTGCAGTACATCCGGGTGGTGCCGGCATGGACGGCGATGGAGCGAAGCACCGCCGTATCGCCGGGTCAGCTTCGAAAAGAAGAGAACCTGAAAGCGCTCGTGGCCGAGTCAGAGACGATTGCCGTCGTCCCATGCACCTGCCGCCGGTCGATGCGACGGTGCGATGCGGAGCTGATGAACTGCGTTCTTTTCAACCGCGGGGCGGAGTATGCCATAAGCCGCGGGGCGGGGAGAAAGATATCCGTGGATGAGGCCATGGCCATTTTCGCCAGGTCTGAGAAGGCCGGTCTGGTGCATACCTGGCCATTTACCGCCTCTGTGCACCTGAACGAAATCTGCAATTGCTGCATCGACTGCTGCGGCATATTCGATGCCGGGATCAAGTTCGGCACCCTGAGCCGAATCCTGGAGAAGAACCGTTTGTATGCAGAAGCGGACGCCGAACAATGCGATGGTTGCCAGGACTGCGTGGAGCGGTGCTTCTTCGGTGCCATCGAGATGAAGAGGGTGCCCGCATCGAAGAAGCTCAAGGCCGTGGTGGATGCCGGGAAGTGCTTCGGCTGTGGTTCGTGCGTGCTCGGCTGCGATGCCGCGGCTCTTACCCTGAAGTTGCGCCCATCATAGAGCCGGGGCCTCAGGCGCTGCCCTCCGCAGGCGGGTTACTATTCCTTTGGGCCTGCACTCTCAGACGAGTTCAGGCCAATCGCGCCAGGAACTCCAGGACTGCCCGGTTGAACTTTTCGGGGATTGCCGTATTGAAACCATGGCCTCCGCCGTCCAGCACCTTGAGCCTGGCCCCCAGGATGCTCGATGCCAGTTCCTCAGACAGTGCCATTGGGACAAAAACATCCTCCTTGCCGGCGAGCACCAGTGTCGGGACACTGATCCGGCCGATGCGGCCACGTGCGTTATGTCTCACGCAGGCGGTCATCTGACAAGTCAGGACATGTGCGGGCATCGAGGAGTGAGCTGCTATTATGTCAACCGCCATCTGCAGCACCGCCGGGTCCTCAAAGCACATATCATTGAACATGAAAGGCAGCATTATCAGAAAGAAGGTTCTCGGGCTGACGCCCTTCAGCGCACCTGCAGCCCATGCCCTCAGCACCGAACTTTCCAGCGTATACGGACCAATGCTGGTCGTCGCCAGGACAAGGCTTTTTGTGCGCTCCGGGTGTCTGAGGGCAAGCTCCTGGGCAACATAGCCCCCCATGGATACGCCCAATACGTGGGCTCTGTCGATACCCAAAGCATCCATCAGCCCAGCCGTATCATCGGCCATCATCTCGATGGAGTACCCTGAGTCAGGAGCTTTAGTATTGCCCGAGCCGCGGTTGTCAAACGTGACCACGCGGTATTTCTTCGCAAAGTCCGGCGTTTGAAATGCCCAGCTCTTCAGGTCATTCCCCAAGCCGGCTACCAGGAGGAGAGCCTCACCTCGCCCGTGCGTCTCATAGTATATGTCAAGGTCACCGACTTTCACGTGCGGGATGGGCGTACCTCCAGTGCGAAACAAGCGAAGTTTTCGTTCTGTTGCTGTGAACTGAGTGCACGCATGCTTGGAAGGCTCCGTAGACAGAAATCATATCATCCCTGTGCCGGGCTGCAAAGCCGCCGTGTCGCAGGACTTTTGTAGCTGCCGGTTTGCTGCTGAGAGCAGAACTTGAGGTATACTACGATCAGGAGTGCAAGGGATGGATGTCTGGCTTCGGATTTCGGCAGCAGTTCTTGGCATAATCATAGCCGTAGGCATAATAGCCATGTTGATGACATACCGACGTAGAAGACAAGCGACGGCTCAACAGCCAAACTACCGTGTGTTCTTCATAATCGGCACTGTGATGCTGGTGGTGGGGATCGCCGAGACGTTCATAATCCTGCAGTCCGACATGTCGTTTGTTATCGCCTTGCCGCTTATCCTGATCGGGCTGGTATTCCTGGTGATCGGCCTGGCAAATCGAGACAAGTGGCAGGGATAGGATTTCCAAACCGTTCTGATCTCAGTCTAAGCAAAAACAGCGCTCACGTCGTCTGGTTCCCGGCCTGCTGAAGCGGCAGAGTGAAGAAGAAGGCCGACCCTTGACCGACATCCGACTCCACCCATATCTTTCCGCCGTGGGCTTCCACAAGCTTCCGGCAGACCAGAAGTCCCAGCCCGGTTCCCTTGGTGCCTTCCGTATCCTCGTCCCTGATGCGCTGGAAAGGCTGGAACAGCCGTTCCTGGTCCTCCTGCGATATGCCAATGCCCTTGTCTCGGACCTCTATGACTGCAAAATCTCCGCGTTTTCGGGCGGATATCAGGATATTGCCACCGCTCGAGTACTTGATCGCGTTGTCTATGAGGTTGTGGAGGACTCGCTCCACCCTCAGGCGGTCGACAAGCACCGCAGGCATCCTCCTGGGCAGCTTCAGGATGAGTGTATGCCTCTCTGAGCCTTGTCTCGCCTTGTTGGCAACCTGAAGCAGCATGTCATCCAGCCTCACTGTGTCGAGGTTCAGTCTGACCTTGCCCGCCTGAGCCCTGGAGAGCTCCAGCAGGTTCTCCAGGATGTGAGACAACTCCTCGGACCCTTGGACGGCATCCAGGAGCAGTCGCCGCACTTCCGTTTGAGGCAGCCGCCTTCCTTCTGCCAGAGCTGTGTTTACCGCTCCCATAACCACA
>CAYYWI010000058.1:0-13929 GCA_964475375.1 uncultured Dehalococcoidia bacterium | reverse complement strand
ACGCCGCGGCCGGACACGTGTCCATCATGCTGGGCGCTAAGGGCATGAACTTCTGTGCAACGTCCGCGTGCTCCAGCGGGGCTGATGCCGTCGGCGAGGCCTGCGAGATCATCAAACGCGGCGACGTTCAGGCGATGATCGCCGGCGGCGCAGAAGCGCCCATCACCGCTATATCCATCGCCGGATTCAATGCGGCGGGTGCGCTGTCGGTTCGAAATGATGCACCGCAGAAGGCCTCACGACCCTTTGATGCCCAGCGCGACGGTTTTGTCATGGGAGAAGGATCGGCCGTCCTCGTCCTGGAGAACCTGGATCACGCTCTGAGGCGCAACGCGAACATACTGGCTGAGCTGGCCGCGTACGGCGCGACCTCCGATGCCTATCACATCACCCAGCCGGCGCAGAACGGCGAGGGTGGGGCCAAGGCGATGCAGATGGCGCTCCGCAAAGCCAATCTCACGCCCAAAGATATTGACTACATCAACGCTCATGGTACCTCCACGTCGCTGAACGACAAATGCGAGACCATGGCTATAAAGTCCGTTTTCGGCGAGGATGCCCACCGCGTGCCCGTCAGCTCGACCAAGTCGATGATGGGGCATCTCATAGGCGGCGCCGGTGCCATTGAGGCCATCGTGTGTGTCCTGGCCATCCAGCATGGCGTCATCCCGCCGACCATCAACCTGGAGAAACCGGACCCGGAATGCGACCTCGACTACGTACCAAACGTTGCCCGGCAGAAGAAAGTCAGGGCCGCCATGTCCAATTCCTTCGGATTCGGAGGGCATAACTCCGTTCTAGTGTTCAAAGAGTACGCAGGTTAGGGCGAGGATGGGTACTTGAGCCACCGGCGCTGGAAGCTGTGTCCGTCACCACCCTCAGGCTTTCTGCACTGTCTGGGGCAACCTCCCCTGGTCAATCAGCTCCTCTACAACCGTGGCATCACTGAAGCCGCACATGCCGAGTCTTTCCTCAGCATAGGGCATGACCTGCAGCACGATCCTTTCCTGCTGAACGAAATGGACAGGGCAGTCGCCAGGATCCAACGTGCCTTGGCCAACAAGGAGACGATCGCGGTCTACGGTGATTTCGATGCTGATGGTATCTGCGGAACTGCAGTACTCATGGAGGGGCTGTCCCGCCTTGGGGCGAAGATGATCTCCTACTTCCCGCACCGGGTGAATGAAGGCTATGGACTGAACAGAGACTCGCTGGACAGCCTGAAGAAGCCAGGGGCTATGCTGGTCATCACCCTTGACTGCGGCATAACCAACAACGTGGAGGAGGCCTACGATCAGGAACATGGCCTTGATGTCATAGTCACCGACCATCATGCCATCCTGCGTCAACTTCCCCCTGCGCTGGCCACGATCAACCCCAAGCGTTCGGACTCCACGTATCCATTCAGCGAGCTTGCAGGAGTGGGAGTTGCTTTCAAGCTGCTTCAGGCAACACTCCAGTTCCTCGGCAAGGAAGATGGCTTGGAAAATGTCCTGGACCTCGTGGCCATCGGGACGATAGCCGACAAGGTGCCGCTGCTGAAAGAAAACCGCTACCTGGCACAGAAGGGTCTGCAGGAATTGCGCCGGACCCGCCGCCCGGGTCTGAAGGCCATGGCTGAGGTGGTGCGGCTGGAAATGCAATATCTGGATTCCGATGATGTGTCCTGGACCATAGCACCGCGTCTCAATGCCCCAGGGAGACTGGACAGCGCCATGACCAGCTATCACCTCATAATGGCCGGTTCAAGCGATGAGGCATTTCAGCTTGCTCTGCGGCTGGAAGAGAAGAATCTGCAGCGCCAGAAGCTGACCGAGGAATTTCTGACGAGGGCCAAGATGGAGTTGGCTGCCTCTGCCGGCAGCCCTCTGCTGATGGTCGGAGGACAGGAGTATCCATCAGGTATTGCGGGACTTATCGCAGGCAAGCTGTCGGAGGAATTCTACCGCCCATCCTTTGTGTACGAAGTCAGAGACAGTATCGCCACGGGCAGTGCCCGGAGCATCCCCGAGTTCGACGTTGTCAGCGCTTTAGCCCAGTGCGGGGACCTTTTGGAACGGTTTGGCGGGCATCCGGCTGCAGCCGGGTTCACTTTGCCGAAGGAGAAACTCGCGGTGTTCCAGGGGCGGTTGCTGGACATCGCTGAACAGCAGCTATCCGGCGTGGACCTGCGCCCACATCTGAGCATCGATGCTGTTGTGTCTCTTGCCGACGTGCGCGGGAAGATGTTCCGGCTGGTTGAGAGATTCGCTCCGTTCGGGTACCGGAATCCGATGCCGGCGTTCCTCTCGCGCCGGGCCGCAGTGGCTGGCTGCCATACCATGGGAGCTGCGTCGCAGCATCTCAGGCTGAGACTGAGAGACGGGAGAGTAACCTGGAGGGCCGTCGGCTTCGACCTCGGCCAGTTTGCCGCTGAAGTGACGCCGGAGATCGATGTGGTGTACAACCTTGTAGTAGACCGGTGGAACGGCGAGGAGGCTCTGGCGTTGAACATCCTCGATTTTGCCCCTTCTACCTGATCGATTCGTGATCCTCAGTCGAGCCTTCTCCGAACCTGGGAAGGCGAAGCAATCTCCTCCTCACCTTGAGATTGCCGCGTCGCTTTGCCCCTCGCATGACAGCAATGCAGGGTCTCCTGAATTGTCATCAAGCCCCGAATCCCCCCTGAGCCCCCTTTGGCAAAGGGGGATGAGAAAGAACGCAGAGGGGCTTCCCCCTCTACAAGTCCCATGGCCGGATGTGTCGCATCGTAGCGGCGTAGGGGAGAACCTTGTGTTCGCCCGAGAGTGCCCCGCCCGGAACCCCTCGTCGCCGTAGAGGCACGTCTTGCCGTGCCCTCGTACCCCTCCCCCTGGAGGGCGCGATGAATCGCGCCCCTACAACCACACGACAGGAGAGGAGAACAATACCCTCTTGCTCGACGGGAGAGGTCTCTGGTTACCCGGCGACATTCTGCTGCGCAGGGAGGGAATCCGAATGGGAGGATGGAGCCGGCGATCTGGTGGGAGGGCGGGCTATGCCGGAGCCTGAGGTTCTGCCTCCGGCGGTTTCTCTTCAGCGGACTCCGGTTTGACCAGGCGCGTCTTCCGCCAGGCGAGCAGTCCTGCCGCCACTATGAAGATGGCAATCGAAATGAGGTGAGACTGGTGCAGCGGTCCCAGAACATGGTCCTCTGCCCTGAACCAACTGATGGCGAACCTTCCTACGGAATACAGCACCAGCATGACCAGGAACAGGCTGCCGTCGGGAGTCAGACGCCGCCATAGCCGCCACAGCACCACCAGGATGACCATGTTCCACAGAATCTCGTAGACAGCCGCCGGATGTGTGGGCTCTCCTATGAGCTCAAAAGGCACGAAAGGGGTGTTGGTGTACACAAAGCCCCAAGGCATGGATGTTGCGGTGCCTGGTGAATCGCCGTTCAGGGTACAGCCAATCCTGCCAAAAGAGAGCCCCAGTATGATACCGGGGGCCACCGCGTCGGCAAATCTGGCCAGTGAGAAGTTTTTGATCCGGGAGCATACGGCCACGCCCACAATGCCGCCGATCAGTGCTCCATACCACCCCAGCCCACCTTCATGCAGAGCCAGAATCTTGGCTGGGTGGTCCATGTACCAGTCCAGATCGTCCAGCACGTGAGTCAGCCGGGCGCCGATGATGCCGAAGATCACGGCCCAGATAGCCGCGGTGTAGGTAGTCTCCAGGCTTATGCCCAGTCTCTTGGCCAGGGGCACGGTGAGAGCCAGTCCCACCGCTATGCCGATAAACATCAGGACGCCGTGCCAGCTTATTATCAGGGGGCCGATCTGGGCTATGTCGGGGTCGAGTCCGATGTGGATCAATTCTCCATCCTACCGCATGATGGCTTCGACAAAAGCCTGAGGATCGAATGGAGCCAGATCTTCCACTGCCTCGCCGGTGCCGATGAACCGCACCGGTATCTTCAGTTGGTCGCAGATAGCCAGCACTATACCGCCCTTGGCCGAGCTGTCCAGTTTGGTCAGGACGATGCCGCTGATCCCCACCGCTTCCGTGAAGTACTTTGCCTGGCTCAGCCCGTTCTGGCCGGTGTTGGCATCCAGAACCAGCAGGGTCTCATGAGGGGCCGTCGGGTCCACCCTCTGAGCGACGCGCCTGATCTTCTTCAGCTCTTCCATGAGGTTGAACTTGGTGTGCAGCCGTCCGGCCGTGTCCACTATGACTGCCTGAGCGCCACGGGTCTTGGCTGCCTGAATGGCGTCAAAGACAACCGCCCCCGGGTCGGCGCCCTGTTGATGCGCCACGACTTCCGCATCTATCCGGTCGCCCCACCATTTGATCTGCTCAATAGCGGCTGCCCTGAAGGTATCGGCTGCCGCCAGAACCACCTTCCCGCCATCCCTCTTGTAGTTGTAGCCGAGCTTGGCGATGCTCGTGGTCTTGCCTGAGCCATTGACGCCCACCACCAGAATGACGCGCGGCGAAGCTGCCGGCGGGGTCGCGTTCCCGTTGACCTGCAGGATCGAGGTCATCTCTTCCATCAGGACGGTACGCACCTGATGAGCATCGCTTATCCTCTGCTTGCTGACCCGCTCCTTCACCCGGCCTATGAGCTTCTCCGTGGTGTCCATCCCGGTATCAGCCGCAATCAGAAGCTCTTCCAGTTCAACCCAAAGCTCCTTGTCGATGGTGGAGCGGTCAAAGAGGCTGCTGATCTTGCCGAACCATGCCTGCTTAGTGCGCTGGACCGCCTGTTCCGTTTTCTTCTTGAATATGTCAAACAGCGCCATATCGCCTCACAATCTTGAGCACATGTTAGCACGGGCATGGTGCCTGGTCAAAGCACCGGTTATGCGGGTGCATGAAGTAGATGTTTCTCAGCAAATGCTACAACCTCACGCCTGACGAGATGGCCATAGTAGAAGGCCGGCAGAGTCACAATTGAGCCCAGCCTGAGGCTTGGCACTCGCTACACCTCAACCTTCTCCGGCACCTTCTGGGTCTTCTCCGCCAGCGCGGCCTGTGCGGCCACCAGCCTGGCCACCGGGATCCTGAAGGCGCTGCAGCTCACATAGTCGATGCCGATCTGGTTGAAGTAGCGTATAGACCTCGGCTCCCCGCCGTGCTCGCCGCAGACCCCTATCTCCAACCCCTTCTTGTTTCTCCTGGCCCAGAGTATGGCCGTCTCCATCAGCCTGCCCACCCCTTTGACGTCGATGATCTCGAAAGGGTTATCCTGGAGGATGCCCAGCCCGGTGTAGGTAGACAGGAATTTCTTCTCGGCGTCTTCCCGGCTGAAGGAGTAGACGGCCTGAGTCAGGTCATTCGTGCCGAAGGAGAAGAAGTCGGCTTCGTGCGCCAGCTTGCCTGCCCGCATGCAGGCGCGCACCGTCTCCATCATCACTCCCATCTTCAAACCTGCTGCTTTGACCTGCCTCTTGACGTAAAGGAGTTCCTGCACTGTGATGACCTGCGGAATCATCACCGACGCGTTGACCTTCACCTCCGGTTCCACCAGCCCCTTCGCCTGGCATATGGACTCTACCTGCATCTGATAGATTTCAGGGTTGGTTATGCCCAGGCGCACTCCACGATGGCCGATCATAGGGTTCACCTCCCGCAGTTCCCTCACCATCTCCCGGACTCGCGGATCGGCCGTCTCGCTCTCCGAGGGGAGGAACTCGTGAAGCGGAAGGTCGAGAAGCCTGATGATGATCGGCAATCCGCCCAGCTCCCGGAATATCGCTACGAAATCCTCTTTCTGGAAGCGTCGCAGTATGTCCAGGGCTTCGGTCTTCTCAGAAGTTGTCCTGGCCATGATGTACTCCCTGATGGCGGAGAGGCGCTCGGGAGCGTTGAACTGGCGCTCGGTGCGGCAGAGGCCGATGCCCTCGCAGCCAAAACTCTTGGCCAGCTTTATCATGTCTGCGGTGTCGGCGTTGGCTCTCACACCAAGACGCTTGAAGCTGTCCGCCCAGGACAGCAGCTCGCTCAGCTCCGCTGTGACCTCTATCTCCTCCAGGGGCAGGGCCCCGAGGTAGACGGTGCCGCTTGTGCCGTCTATGGTGATCTCCATCCCCTTCTTGACCACATTGCCCCTGACCTCGAACTCCTCCGTCTTCAAGTCGATCTTGATTTCCTCAGCGCCGCAGATGCAGGGTTTGCCCATGGCCCTGGTGACTATGGCGGCATGGGAGGTAAGGCCGCCTCGGGAGGTGAGCACGCCGTCGGCGGCGGCGATGCCCTGTATGTCATCGGGGCTTGTCTCCGGCCGGACCAGAATGACCTTCTCACTTTTCTCAGCCAGTCTCAGCGCTTCCAGCGGATGAAACACCACTCTGCCGGCTGCGGCACCGGGCGCTGCATTCAAGCCATGTGCCAGAGCCTGGTGCTTTTCCGTGGATTTGATGCGCTTGTGCAGCAAGGCTTTCAGCTCCTCTGGCTTCACCCGCATGACAGCCTCTTCGCGCGAGATGAGGCCCTCTTTGGCCATATCGACCGCTATTTTCACGGCGGCCTGTCCGCTTCGCTTCCCGGACCTTGTCTGCAGGATGTAGAGTGTGCCCGCCTCGACGGTGAACTCGACATCCTGCATTTCATGGTAGTGCTTCTCCAGGGTGTGTCCGACTCCTTCAAGCTCAGCATAGACCTCAGGCATCGCGGAGCGCAGTTCCTGGGCCGGGGCGGGTGTCCTGACCCCTGAGACCAGGTCCTCGCCCTGGGCCTTGCCGATGTATTCTCCGAACAGTTCCGGCTCTCCTGTGCTGGCGTTGCGGGTGAACACAACGCCCGTTCCGGACTCGTCATCCATATTGCCGAACACCATCGACTGCACGATCGCCGCCGTCCCTATGTCGCGCGGTATGTTATTGAGGCGTCGGTACTCGACAGCCCGAAGATTGTCCCACGAGCCGAAGACCTTCTTTATGGACGAGACCATGTGCGCCTTGCTCTTGATGTTGAGTATGGTGTCCATCATGCCGGGCATGGAGGCTGGCGCTGAGGAACGGACGGACACCATCAGACCGTCGCCCAACTGCTTGCCGGTTTGCTCCTCCAGCCATTGAAGACCATCTTCGATCTCCGCTATCGGCAAGCGGCCGGTGCGCTTGTATTCGGCATAAGCCTCTATCGAGACCACAAAACCGGGCGGCACCCGAAGCCCGATCTTGGTCATGGTCACCAGGTTGGCCCCTTTGTTACCCAAAAGCATCTTGTCTTCACAATCATCGATGAATCGGTAAACCGCTGCCACAATACCACCTCCACATCACTGGGCCCCATGAGAAAATGGAGCCTACGGGTAAATAATAGGTTCAAGCTCATGATATCGACGCGACTTCTCCGGTGTCAATGCTCTTTGGGGTCGAGCGGGAGCGCGAAGAAAAGGAGCGCATGGACCTGCGGACGTTGGTAAGAAGAAAAATTCCTCGTGATCGGGTAAAATAGGTGTCCATGGGCCGGTAGCTCAGAGGAAGAGCACCTGACTTTTAATCAGGGTGTCGCGGGTCCGAATCCCGCCCGGCTCATAATCCCGCTTCCCAGGTATCACCTAATGGTTTGAAGCATTGGAGTAAGGTATTTCAACAGTGACAGCGGTGCCGGCATTTGGCTTGGACTGAAGAGAGAAACGCCCGCCGAGGATCCTTGCCCGCTCCTCCATCCCGATCAGCCCCATCCTTCCCGCAGAAGCGAGGTCACTCAGCCGCCTTGGCGAGTCAAACCCCTTTCCATCATCCGATACCGTGACTTTGACGGACTTGGCACCGAAATCGATCTTGACCTGAACCGACCGAGCCTCGGCATGCTGCCGGACGTTGTTCAGCGCTTCCTGCACTATGCGGAAGAGCGCCAGCTCCAGTTCACTGGATAGGCGATGCTCTGTCCCAAGGATCTCCAGGTCGGCCTGGATTCCGGCGGCCTCGTTGAGGTTCCCGAGCATTGTCTGCACTGCGGCCACCAAACCAAGTTCGTCAAGCACGCTGGGACGCAGGGCATGGCTCATCGCCCTCAACTCCTTTGCCAGCCGCGTGACTTCGTCTCGTATATGCTGCAATTGTGCCTTCTGATTGTCATTCGCTACCCTCTTGGTCCTGATAGCCTTCTCCAACTCCAGGCCAAGAGCCAGCAGATTCTGAAGGAATCCGTCATGGAGTTCACGTGAAAGACGCAGCCTTTCGCTTTCCTGGGCTCTGGTAACCTCATTGACATAAAGACGAAGGTTTCGTTGAAGGCGCTTATATTCAGTTACATCACGGATGCTGCCTTCGTAGCCCACGATGTTGCCATAGTCGTCTCTGCGCAAGTCAAACGTCAGGACGCAGTCTATGGCGGCGCCGTCTTTGCGGTGGAATGCAATCTCGAAGTTGCGCACGTAACCCACTCTCTCGATCTGCTGCTGGAATTCACGCCGCTTGCCCTCCGGCGCAATGTCCTTCAGGGTCAGGCAGGCAAGCTCCTCTCTTGAATAGCCAAGTAGATCCAGCGCAGCACGATTCGCATCAAGGACCGTGCCGTTTCGACCGATAATACAGATGGCATCCATCGAGTTCTCAAAGAGTGTCCGGTATCTCTTCTCGCTTTCCTGAAGATTCTTCTCCGCCTGCTTGCGCTCGGATATGTCTCGCGTGATCCCGAAGATGCCGGTTGGCTGCCCTTGCGCATCCCTTATCACCGAAGTCCGCACTTCAACCCACACAGTGGAGCCGTCTTTGCAGTACTCCTCAAGCTCCATAGTCCATGAATGCGATTGCTCATGGTACCCCTTGTCGAAAACCAATTGGTGCTCCAACTCTGAGAACCCGTATTTGAGTGATGCCGGTGTTAATATATGATCAGTGCCCATCGCCATCGTTTCTTCTGCCGTGAAACCGGTTATCGGGCTTATCGACGGGCTCATGTAAGTGACTTTGCGCGAGGCCAGATCGAAGGTCCAGACCCCGGCTGTAGCATTTTCAGAGACCAGTGTGTACAGTCTCTCGCGGTCTTCCAGGGTCTTTAAGACCTTCTTCTGCTCCGTAACGTCCAGAAAGGACGCAATGACCCCTGGAGTGTCGCCCGAGCCATTTCTCAACAGAGTCACGTTATGCCAGGAGACAATTCTCTTCTGGCCTCCTTTGGCGGGCATAGTGGTTTCATAATAGTCCAGTGGTTGCACTTTGCCGGAGACGAGCTTGTCGAAGTGCTCACTTGCGCGCCGGCGATCGCGCAGGGTCACAAGGATACCGGCCCAATGCTTGCCGATTACCTCATGTTCGTCGTACCCCAGAAGCCGGCAGCATTTTCTGTTGACAAAAGCCACCAGACCGTTGGATGCAATGACTACGACACCGGACTCCGCAGCGTCCAGAGAGATTTCGAGGAGGCGCTCGCTGTTCGGCAGGCGACCGGTCTCCGTGTCCTGTCCGTTCACCTCGCTGAAAACAGCCAGGGTGCCGCCGGAGCAGCTGTTCCTGCCAAGAGTCCTGGCCATCAGGCGCATGTTGACTGTTTCGCCATACCTCTTGACCAGGGCAATATTGTGGATCCCGAGAGGCAAGCTGCGCTTTACCTGTGCGGGATTCGAGCCCTGGGGCAGGTCTTCTTTGGTGAAGAGACCCGCAGTCCTCATTCCCAGAAGTTCTTCTCGGGAATAGCCGGTGACGTGCGACAGCCTGTCGTTGGCGGCAGTGATTCGACCACCACGTGAGACGAGGGCGGCATGGCGTATCAGACTAACAAGATTGTTGGACTCTCCGGCTGGCATATACCCCCCATCGATGCGAGAGCCGGATGGTCTGAAGCCAGCTCAGTCCGGCTCAACTCTGTTCTCGCACTACTGAATGGATTTCATCAAACGTGATCCAGCCCTCGGACAACGCGGTTACCACCGCTTCAGTCCGGGATGTTGTGCCCAGCTTGGCTAAAACGTTGTGAAAATGGGTCTGGACAGTGCGTTCGCCGATACCTATCCTGGCGGCGATCTCCTTGTTGCCCAGCCCTTTGCCGGCAAGTATCAGAAGCTGTAGCTCGCGTGGGCTGGGCTGTTCGCGCGATGTTGGAGACCTTGAAGAGGCCGAACCCACCCGCCTCCGGATTGCCGTGTTTACCTCGGATCCGAAAACCATCTGGCCTGAGTGCACCGAACGGATGGCTTCCGCGATCTCCTCAACGCCCTGGGTCTTCAGCAGATAAGCGGAAGCGCCGGCATCAACGGCAGCCACAACATAGGAATCGTAGCAGAAGGCGCTCAACACGACGAATGCCGTCTTGGGGCTTGCCGTCCTTATCTGTTTCATGGCCTCGATGCCGCTCATGGCGGGCATCGCCACGTCGGTGACCAGGACATCGGGCTGCAGCTTCCCAACTATTGCGGCCGCTTCAGCCCCGTTGCAGGCTTCGCCGATGATTTCTATATCATCCTCTTCGCACAGGAGGCTGGCCAATCCTTCACGGAATGCCTTGTGATCATCAGCAATCACCACAGAAATTCTCTGGTATACAGTCTTCTCCGTGCGGGGATCAACGCCTTTCTTGTTGCGTGGGGGCGATTGCGAATGCGTCATGGTTTCAATGGAGATAGTATGCGGCAATAGCTAGTCTGTCAAACCAACAGGAGACCGATCGGCGCAATTCGTTTCGAACATCCTGCAACGTCTCGGATCACTTGGCGTGACTGCCGTTCTATTCTTATGACCTGTACGGCAGCGCGTCCACGCCACCCTTTGGCCGCTGTACGCCTAAACCCCTCCGCACTTCTGGAAGCAACACTTGCCATGTTGATGGATTCGCAGCATCACGGGGCTGATATACACTGGGCGATAACCCTGGATCGTGGGGTACTCAAGGAGGGTTCTCCAGGCCCTTCAGACCATGCCACGACGGGTCAGCGAAGCAGTTGCGGAATGCTTCATGATTCGACTTGTATCCACCAAGCTCTGAAAGGACTCCAGTTACTTGGATTTGCAGTCCTGTTGGAGCAAAGAGATTCCCGTGAAGAAGGCAATGTGAACATGCTGTTAGCATGCTTTGAATGGAAGAGGCTGAATATTGTAACGCAAGGATGGTGAAACGTTGATTGCTTATCGAGTTCTGGATCTGACTGACTACAAGGGCCAATACTGCGGCAAGCTCCTGGCTGATCTTGGATGCGAAGTCATCAAGATTGAAAAGCCCGGTGGTGATCCGGCTCGCCAGATCGGCCCGTTCTATCACGACGTCCGAGACCCCGAGAAGAGCCTTTCCTGGCTCGCTAACAACCGGGGGAAGAAGAGTGTCACCCTGGACATAGAGACGAGCGATGGTCAGGCAGCAATCAGGGACTTGGCGAAGCATGTCGACGTTGTCATCGAATCTTTCGCTCCCGGCTATCTTGACACTCTGAGTTTGGGATACTCCAGAATCAGCCAGATCAACCCCAGTGTGATCATGGCCTCGATCACATCTTTCGGGCAGAGCGGTCCCTACCGGGACTACAAAGGACCGGATATTGTGGTCAGTGCACTCAGCGGCTTCATGAACGTGAACGGCGACCCCGACCGGGCGCCACTGAATCCCACCGTGTCGCAGGCCTTCATCCTCACTGGCGCGGATGCGGCGCAAGCTATACTCATAGCTCTCTACCACCGGGAAAGAACGGGGCAGGGCCAGTATATTGATGTTTCCGCAGTGGAGTGCGTGGCTTGGCTGTTGCCGGACCTGCATTACTGGACCGAATTCCGCCTGCTGTTTGGCAAGCGCGAGGGCAACAGCTACACGCAGGCCAACGGCATCGAGAGGCCTTTCATCAGACCATGTAAAGACGGCTTCGTTTGCTTCTGGTTCTATGGAGGAGCTATCGGTGCCCGGACCAACGGCCAATTGAAGGCGTGGATGGAATCTGAGGGCGTAGTCGAGCCGGTCCTGCAGGGAGTTAAGTGGGAGGAGCTCGATTTCGCGACCACGAAGCCGGAGGCGGTAGCGCAGATCCAGGAGATTCAGGAGGCTTTCGCCAGGTTCTTCAAGACAAAGACCAGAGCAGAACTGCAGAAAGAGGCCATAGGCAAAGGAATGCTCCTGGCCCCCTGCTGCACTGTCAGTGATCTGCTGGCGAGCCCGCAATTGAAGGCAAGGGATTTCTGGGTAGAGGTGAAGCACCCCCAATTCGGAGAAACGATGACCTACCCCGGCTCGTTCTCCAAGTCCTCCGTCTTCCCTTCCAATGGACACCACCGTGCTCCCCTGATCGGCGAACACAACGAAGAGATCCGTGCCCGGATGTTGAGCTCAGAATGGAAGCGGTCGCCCCTTCCCAAACCGGCCACTGGGTCTGCGGATACAAGCAGGAAAGCGAATCAGCAGGCTTTCGCTGGCCTCAAGGTCCTGGATTTTACTCAGGCGATAGCTGGCCCTCTGGCCACTCGGCTGCTGGCTGATCAGGGCGCAACAGTGATACACGTCGAATCCGAAACCAGGCCGGATATCATCAGGGTAAGTCCCCCATTCAAAGGCAAGACCCCGGTGACTCCGGGGATCAACCGCAGCTTCATGTTCGCCGACTATCAGGCCGGCAAGTACGGTCTGGCCCTCAACATGGCGCACACCCGTGAAGCCGCCAAGATCGCCAGTAAGCTGGTGGCTTGGGCGGACATTGTGGTTGACTGCCGCACGCCCGGAGTCCTGGAGAAGTGGGGACTGAGCTACGAAGACATGATGAAGATCAAGCCGGACATCATCCTGGCTCGTCTGACCAACCACGGAGTCGAGGGACCATGGGCCAGGCACCCAGGCTACGGCACTCAGATCATAGGGCAAGCCGGGTTGATCGGCATACTGGGATGGTCTGACAGAGCGCCGCTCATGTTTGGGAGGGCACTGTACGCAGATATTGCGGCCTCCAGTCATTTCTTGATTCCCGTGCTGGCTGCTCTCATTCATCGCCAACAGACCAGGCAAGGGCAATCAGTGGATGCATCCATGGTTGAGGCATGCGTCAACTTCCTGACCACTCAGGTACTCGACTACGGGGTGAATGGTCGTGAAATCGCCAGGATGGGCAATCGTAGGCCGGACGCTGCCCCTCATGGAGCGTATCCCTGCAAAGGCAACGACTCGTGGTGTGCCGTTGCCGTATACACTGATGATGAATGGCGCCATTTCTGTCAGACCATGGGCAAATCTCAACTGGCCAGTGACGCCAGATTCGCCACTCTCTCAGACAGAAAGAAGAACGAGGATGAGTTAGACAGACTGATCGGCGCCTGGACGAGCGGCCTGTCAGCCGTGGAGGTTATGACTATGCTGCAAAAGGCCGGCGTGGCCGCTGGTGTTGTCAATAACTTCCAGGGGGTCTGTGAAGATTCTCATCTCCTGCATCGCCAGCATCTTCGCCCCGTGTCTCACTCAGAGATGGGGACATACAATGTCACCAGCTTTCCCTATGTGTTGTCGGAGACTCCATGTGTGACTCAACGCGGCGCCCCCTGCCTTGGTGAACACAACGAATTCGTTGTCTGCCAGTTGCTGGGTTTCAGCGATGAGGAATTCCTGAAGATGCACGAAGAGGGCGTGTTCAAGTAGCATGCTATGACAGATGGCACCCGCCGTGCCAACACCGGGCCTCCGAGGGACTGCCTGGCACACCACACTTCAATCTGCCCGAAGTGAGTAAGGCAGTCCCTCATCTCTCCCAACTCTCTTGACGAGCGATGCACTTCGTTTCGTCTACTATGCGATTGCCCCACGTCGCTTAGCGCCTCTGCGCCACCCTTTGGCCGCTGTACGCCTCAATCCCTCCGCACTTCTGGAAGCAACACTTGCCATGTTGATGGATTTGCAGAATCGAGGGCCTGACATACACTGGCCTTCGACTGGACCGCAAATAGCAGGGGGGTCTTTGGAAAACTCATTCCTATAGCCTGTGTCATGACAGGTCGGCAGAGCAGTGAGAGGGCATGCCCGAAAAGAGCAATGTCATTAACACGTTATTGCAGC
>CAYYWI010000057.1:12529-14643 GCA_964475375.1 uncultured Dehalococcoidia bacterium | reverse complement strand
AGGGAGGATGCGTTCTAATTTTCTTCCGCAACAGAAAATAGAGGCACTTCCTGTCCTATCTCTCGGATCGTAGGTTGCATCCCGACGAAGCAGTCTCATCAGGTGCTGGACTACAACTTTCAGTATCCTATCTCTCGGATCGTAGGTTGCATCTATAGTGAGGGGAAATGGCGCCACTTCAGAATGCCAGATCTTTCAGTATCCTATCTCTCGGATCGTAGGTTGCATCGAGATGACCGAGACCCTACAGGCCACATGAAGCCAGAAACTTTCAGTATCCTATCTCTCGGATCGTAGGTTGCATCTGGTGCGATGGGCAATCAGATCATGCCAGGCAAGGCCACTTTCAGTATCCTATCTCTCGGATCGTAGGTTGCATCAAATGGGAGATTCGGCCATGGAGAACCTGTTCAATCTCCTTTCAGTATCCTATCTCTCGGATCGTAGGTTGCATCTCAGGGTCAGAATGCACCAGAAATGGACCCCGGAGAAGCTTTCAGTATCCTATCTCTCGGATCGTAGGTTGCATCCGCATTTGCCTGAGCGTGCCACGGCAGCCTTCCAAGCACGACCTCCCATTACCTCCCTCCGCAATTCGGCTTTTGCCCTCAAACCAGCCTCTTTTGCGGCACAGCCTGAATGTACAGCAATCACTCTCACCTCCCCTCTGCATTGTCTGGCATGAAAACCCGCGACGTCAACCGTCGATTCGGCCATTTGCGAAAAATGCACCCATTTCATGCTGAATGACACTCCCTCCAACAGAAACAGTCCTCAGGACAATTCGCCGCCAGACCGGGGTCGATCTCCTCCTCAGCCATCCTCATCCGCTCATCACGTTCCTCAACAAACCACTGCCTCAACTCGTCATCGATCAGATGGAAATCCCTCTCAATCCTGAAGTTGCCTCCGTGAAAAGAAGCGTAGACTATACAACCCACGTTGATGGGATACTCATAGAGACTCTCCATCACCAGGGCATAGCCGGTAGTGGCCAAACGGTGGAACTTCTCAGGTTTACCAAACTTGATATCAAGCATCATCGGCTCGGACAACACAAAGGCGTCAGCCGAAAGGTGTTGGCTCAGTCCCAAAAAGGTACCGTCCAGCCGTTGCTCTACAGTCACCGGCAGCGCCAGAGCCACCAGCGAATCCACACCTATATGCGGCTGCCTGGTCAGGATATCCTGTACCCGGGACATGATCCGGCGGTGCTCAAAGTCCCAGAGACTGTTAACCTTCCGGCATGCCTCGTCGTCCCCGTCATCCGGCTGGTTTCCTGTCCGCAGCTCAGACAGTGCGGGCCGGGGCAGCTCTTTAAGCTCTTCAAGGCAACTCATGCCGCAATTGTAGATAGTCCGCTTCGCTTCCACAATCAGGTCGCACAGCATCTTGTGAAGAATGCCACCCTCTGCCATAGCAGGACTGGGTGGTGGCTTCACACCAAGCACCCGCCTCAGATAGACATCGCGGCTGGTGGGGCAGTACTTGCCGGCGATTTCATAGATGCCCAGCTTCACCCCGTAGATAGGGCTCAGCGGCGGCTTATCCCAGCTCCAGCCCCTTAGCTCCTCAGCCACGCCCTTTTCGCGCGCCTGGGGCAGGAGCCTTCGCAGGAGCAGCCTTTTCTCCTCCTCAGAAAGAAAGTACATGCTTATTCACCAAGGTAATTAATTAGGGAAGGGTGGAGCTTCTCGAAAATGCTGCCATTCTCTCTGATTCTTGTCACAGATTTGCTCTCTTCCCTCTTAACCCTCATTACAGAAATTCTTGAACTCGCAATCCCGGCAGCGGGACTTCTGCCTGGTAGCCGGCGGCAGATACTCGCCGCTGATCATATCCCTTATCCGGTCCAGCGTCCGGCGGACGAAAAGACGCATATTGGGAGTGATCACCACCTCGTGGGCTTTTTTCAGCGGTACCAGGTAGATGAAGCTCCGCCGCACCGGCTTCCGCCAGCGATCCTCAACCAGCAGGGCATAGGCCGTCAATTGGTACTTGTGGTTCAGTCCCACACCGGCCCCCGAGTTCTTGAAATCAACCGGAATCACTTCGCCGGGAACAAGTATCACCATATCCAGCTTGCCGGAGAGGCCCAGCCGATCCGAATAAAG
>CAYYWI010000057.1:0-12519 GCA_964475375.1 uncultured Dehalococcoidia bacterium | reverse complement strand
ACATTAAACTGCCGTTCACCCTCTGCCAGTCCGTAAGCCTTCAGACTGCGCCGCTCTTCCAACTCGGCCACATGCTCGTGCTCCAGCTTGCCCTCATGCATCTTGTAGGTAGTCGGGCGCCGCTGTGGCAGGGAATAGGTGAAATAGACCACCCTGGGGCAGTAGACGAACTGCTTGACGTCGCTCACAGTCAGGGACAAGGCAGGAGAGATGCGGGTAGAGGAACGGGAGATCATACCTGATTATCCTTTCGAGCGAGGGTTTCCTTATTACTGCTTTGGGACCCTTTGTTTCGAACTCCGGGGATCATGGTTCCCTGCACGGATCTCATCGTTGTCATGAATAAGCTCGTTTGCCAGATCGGCAGCCCTGATAGTCTTCAGAGTCAGAGCATGCGATTTCTGCCACACAACAAAACTCACTCCTTTACCTTCTCTTCTTTGCCCTTTATCCTCACCTCTCTCCTCAATCTCAAATCCTTCTCGCAGACAGGGAAAATCTGTACATCGGCCTCTTTCTGCCCGATCTGCCGCCGCACCTTCAGAAGCAACTCCTCCCGTCGATTATGGTTCATCTCACCGAGAAAGGCGCTGAATTGGATGCGCTCCAGCCCATAGTCCAGGCAGATATCCGCAACCTTGGCGCGGAGCTTGTCATCCGGGATGTCGTAGATCACAAGAGAGATCACTCTTTCTTTACCTTCCTGGAGTCTGATCTGTGTGCCTCGTCGCCTTGTACAAGCTCACAGTGTGCGCAATAGTAAAGCGTCCTGCTGCGCCAGTTGCATCACAAACTGAACCAATCTTGTTCTTGGACATCTTTTCCAACTGTCTTAGAGCGTCCTCCAGAGAAATGAAATCCTCCGGATTCGACATCCAGGTGAGCAGCAACGTCACCACATGTTTGCACTGCCCTCGCATTCAGCCATCAGGGTAGATCCATTATCACCGGCGGCTCGCGTATTCGGTGAACCCCGGTCCCGAATTTACGACTCCCAAGGGAACGATAGTATCAGTGAACTTTCGGTGTCTTTCACGCTTGGCGCTTTCTGATGAATACGAACTTAGGGCGTTCAGCGAGGCCTCCGGCCCGAAATCATCCAGTGGCACGATGTGTGCGCGCTCGGGCAGAATAAACTCAGGTGCCTTATCCAGTGGCTGTGTGAAGCCCATTCCCAAGTCGGTAAGTCGCCGTGTCTCCATATACTGGATAAAGGAGCCGCGTTTTCCCACGTAATTGACGTGTGAAGCCAACAACACAAGGTATTCAGCCAGCCAGACATTGCCGGATGCCAAGTCGAACGCCCAGTGCCAGGACCCCGAAAAATGGGCCACTTCTCTGTAGGCTATGCCAGGCCCATAGGGACGCAACGGGTCATCACCCCGCGATTCCTGCCTGACTTTGACAAAAGTATGGGTCACAATGGCTGCAGTGGGCGGCGCGATGCGCACCGTCACACCGACCAGTGCTTCGAGCAGCGCACCGCAGTCGGCATCAGTATGACCCGCACGAAAGGCGGCATCGACAAAGGCCATCTTGATAGCATAAGGGGTAGGAATAACCAAGGTTTTTCCTACCGAAATGGTAGCCATGCTGTTTTTTAAGGAAAAGAGCGCCGTGGGACGGTATTCAATAACCAGCCAATGCCCGGGACCTGGAATGCCGCCAATCGGCTCCTTGGATGCCAGTAAACTAACCCACTGATCACTTCCGTCAGGATTCTTTTGCGACCTCGATCGGTTCTTTGCAGGGCTTCTGACCATCGTCTCAGTCCTCCTAAACTTCGACTGTCTTTGAAAGATCAGCCAGCAGCTTGGCTCCCTCAGCAAAGGTTTCAAAGCGATGCGGTATGATTGCCCCACTTTGAAGCCCATTCAGAATACCGGCTATCCGCTCGATTTGGTCCCGAAAGTCATCGTACAAGGGGCTGATTGTTGGGGCCGGCAATGAAGTGGTTGCCACAGAGAACACCCCATCACAGGCAACAAGGTGTGGATTCTGTGTGTTGCGCTGGGCTCCTGTTGGCTTGAGCAAGGTTGATACCAGTGCCTGGATCAGTGCTCTGGCTCGCTTCTGGCGGTCGGCGCGGCTGACCACATACTGCCGCGTGATATCATTCAAGCCGATGCGGTAGAGATCGAGATTGCAGATCAGCGCATAAATGCCAGATGAGGCTGGACGGTGGAAGATGGCTTGCTTCCCAGCCACCGTCTCCCCACCTGCTGCGCCACCACGCCCTTCCGGTGCATACTTGACATGAAAATATTGCTCAGTGGTAGTAAGTGCTTGACCTGCACCGTCAGAGGGAATTCCAACTACCCAGCCGAACTCCACGACAGATTTCCGTCCGACCGAGCGCCCTCGCGTCACCAGCGTGCCTGCCAAGTCGGTGATGCTGCACTCTTGGAGCATCTTAGTCATAATCTCAGATTCCGTTGCCTTTCGCTTTTCGGTCTTGGTTCCGCTGGTCGTAAATTCCTGTTCCTTTTCACAGAAGTCCACGAAGTCAGGATCTGTGTTGATCCGATCGGGATCATGAACTCTGGCGCCAGGTGAGACAGGCTGGCCCGCCTGTTCCAGGAGTGGTGTCAGGTGTTCCACCATAATATGTTTGAACATGTCTCCGCTAACGGCATTGACTATTGCTCGCTGCCCCACCTGGTCGATGATATTAACCATGCGGGTCTGCTGCTGGTTCCCCTCCGTCCCCTCACTGTTGAGGTTGTGGAGATCCATTGTGATACGAGCACAGAGTGACAGGGAGTGAACAATCGACATGGTTTTTCTCCTTTCTTTGTGATCAGGGACTTGTCCTATGACTCATTGCTGTTTGCTGGTAAAGCCTCGGTGTTCCCGGCTGCTTCTGGTTCTTCGCCTTCCCATTTCTCCTTGCACGATCCATACGCGGCCAGAAGAGCACCGACTGTGGCAGGGCGGAATCTATCCACGAGAGCCACGAATGCCTTGAGTTCCTCGTCACTCACATTGGCGGGAGCTGATCGAGGGTCTCCCTTGACCTCGCGGCGGCGAGCATTCTCATAGTTGTATTGTGAGACGAATTCGGCTACGCGCTCAATGAACGCATTGCCTGGGAGTTTGCGTGTTCGGTGCAAATCGTGCAGGAGATCATACCGTACTTCACGCCACTCCTTTTCGCCACCCATCTTCTCCCTGGCCTTCCTGTTCTGTGCTCTAACTGTGGATTGGCGCACCGCCCGAGCTACAGCCTCGAATCCGGGATCATCCAGGATTGGCAAGAGTCCATTGTTTGCTTCCATCAGAATCCTCCTTACATACTGAGCAGTGAACCTTGTTATCCAACGGCGTCTACCTTTAGACAGCAAGCCATTGGCGCGCATAATGAAGGGGCCATAGTGCTCCAGAAACTCGATGAACGCCCACGCTGCCGCCTGTCCACGTCCCTCCAGGACACGACGATAGGCCATGAGTAATCCGATTTCGTCTGAGTGTTCTTCCTGAAGACCACGCACTGCACGTTGATGTTCTTCCAAGATGACCAGCCATTCCCGTGCATCGTCAGGAGAGGAAACGGGGAACCAGCCGGGTAAAGACAGCGTGGACATAGCAGATACCGCTTTGGCATTGCCCATAGACTGGTAGTGTGTGACGGCTATGCCGCTCACGACATCCGTTGGCCTTCTCCCCGAGAGGCTCAGACCGGGGAAGGGAGTATCATCGGCAGAATGGTACTCCTCCGAGTGCTCGATAAGGAGTTGAGCCATCCTCAAACTCGCCAGCGCATCCAGCTTGGGAGTGGTACCTCCATAAACCCCTCGCCTGGGAAGTTCCGTACTCAGGCTGATGAGCGCAATGAGCGAAATGTCTCCCGGAATTGGGCACAAGAGCCGGATATTCTCCGCCTTTTGCCCCTGGAAGAAGGGGCAGGCAACTCGGAAATAGCCCCGGTAGCGGAGCCATTCCGCGAAGGAGTCCGCCCATTGCTCCTTGGTCTTGTCATTACGGCTGGTGCTATCCGGCTTGAGACGGCTGTACCCCTTGGCTCCCAGGGGAGTAAACAGTTGTACAAGGCTCGTTTGCCAGTCCACTTCACACCGCTGTCCGGCAGCTATGGAACTGAGGGATGACATCAGTTGGTCAGTGAACTTATCTTGAGTCATACCAACGATGACACGATGTACCTTGTTGCACGTCTCATCACCCTGAAGGGTATTGAGCACTTGGAGCACTCTCCAGTCACCGCGAATCTGTTCTTCCGCCATGATCTGCTGAGTCTCGGCATCGAGGTTTCCCTGCTTTGCCTTGGTCGCCTTCCTGATTCTGTCCACCTTCGCTTTCTCCGCTTTATAGTCAACCGCGTCGATGACTCCAACTGGCACGGTAACCTTCTCATTTGTCTTCAGGAAAGGGTAACCCGGGATTGCCGGAATACGCCGGATGTCTTCTTCTGTGAGTACCCTAGACAACCGAACCAGGAAATGGCTTTGTCTATCGACTATCCGCACACCAGCACCATCTAATGCATAGGAGAGCAGGTCGGCCATGCCTGCCACCAGCAGCACATCGGCGTGGGTTCCTGTGTTCTTGTTGATTGGAATATCGGGTCCTAGTTGCATCATTCAGAGCCTCCTTCCGCTGTAGCTTGCTGGTCCGCAAGCCGCAGTATCCGCGTGAGATAGGCTACCAGCGGCCACCAGCACAACAGCTTCTCTGGATGAACCGTCAGTTCTGCTAATCTCTTGATCTCTTCGGATTTCCTCCTTCCCTTGAGTCTGAGATGGTGAGCATACTCATTGCTGGCAATCCCAAAGCCCAAGATTTCTGTTAGAACCTGGTCTGATCCGGTGGCAAGAGAGTCCAGAGCAATCTCTTCCGGTATCCAGCCTCCATGATGAGCAATGATCGCAGCTACACAGACAGAGGCTGCCTCGCAACGCTTATCAGCGGGTATGACCCCCAGTATCTCGGAAAGCCATATTGCACCAATATACCCGCTTTGAGCAGCGTGTGGTGGTCTTCGTAGACCGCTGCTGCGCAATTCAGCTTCGTGCGCTCTGTGTTCGGGATCGGCCCCATCGAAATCGGTGTGTGCCAGGGGTAATAGGGCAAGTTTTGTTGGGTTTACCATTCCTTGGGCTGCTTCTGCCCATTTCTGCCAACTGTAGTTGAGCTTGCCAGCATCGTGCAGTATTGCTATCGTCCTGATCATGGTTTCCATGTGATGCCAGCCGAAACCGTATCTATCTTGGAGAGCTTGTGCCATGGGCGAGTTCGGCGGACATTCAGCATCGAATCGTCTCAGGCACTCCGTGGAAACTCTCCTGACGTGGTCAGCCCATGACTCCGCGCAGAGTGGCGCATACCCAGGGCGCGGGGGTTGAATGCGAGGTGGACTTTGTGCCATGCCGCATTCACCTAGTCTCAGTCCAAGGTGGTAGTCATACGCTGCCACCTCCGGCCGCAGGCATACCACATAGGCCATATTGAGGTCTTCGCGACATGTAAGCAGTTCCCATTCGGGCGCTTCAAGAGCGTGATCCCAGGCCCAACCGGGATATGGGGGAGCGTCGGTGATCAGCCTTATGAGGGACCACCGAGACAGACTCACGCCTTCTCGTCCACCGGGTGTTGAAGGGAGCGATGCCTCGCCTGCTATGATGACGCGGATGCGTTCCGTATTTTCTCCCCGAATAAGGTCATCAATGCGAGCATGATCGTTGTGGATGGCATTGCGCTCTATCATTAGGCGGCATTCGTCCAGCCTCGGGCGCCATGTCTCGCGAAGGGATTTACGATCGTCTTCGGCGTGCACTGCTTCTACCCAAGCGGTAACTGCCTGCGGTGTCACAAAAAGCGCTTCGTGTTCGTTCAACAGCAATCGTGTTTTGGTAAGGGTAGAGTCTTCACACTGCAAATCGCCGTAGGGAAGCCAGGAGCGCTGCTGGTCCGGCAAATCGTATACATGCACGGTTCCGCTTTCGTCCGGAAACCTTGCACACCGTCCCGCCCTCTGCACCAGAGCATTCATCGGACAGATCTCCGTGTGGAGGTGTTCGCAAGAGATATCCAAACCAGCTTCAACAACCTGAGTAGCCACAAGAATCGCCGGGGCCTTCGTGTTTACCGCAAACACACTGCGCAGGTCACTCTCCTTCTGGCTTCGGTCTTGTTTGAAGAAACGCGAATGGAGCGAGATCAAGGGAATACACAACTTGTGTTCACACAAGGCCTTTCTAAGATCAAGGATCATCTGCTGAGCACGTCCCACTGTATTCAATAGAACAATCTGGCGTCCATCTGAGTGCCGCAGAATATCGGCAGCGGAGAGTGGTCTCCCTTCGTATATGAGATGGCGATTAACCCCGGAAATGCTTGGTATCTTGAGTGCATCGTCAGCCTCCAGACAAATGGGGAGGCAACCGAGAGCATCCCGGAGAGTCTCAATGAGAGCGCTGGTGGCCGTGGCGGTCATCCACACCGATTGAGTAATCCTCTGAAATAATCTGTTTCCCGCGATAGCCGTCAGGAAGGCGCGCTGCGGCGGCATGAGGTGGAACTCATCGAATACCACCAAGGCTCCCGCTGCGGCCGCAGCGTTGATGTTACGGAGTTTGCCAGATAACCCGTAGGGTCCGCCCAGCAGGCCGCTCAACACCTGGTCATAGGTAGTGACGATAATGGTGCCCCGAGTAAAGAACGGATCATCGGGCTGCTCCCCGGTCTGAAGGGTTACCGCCGGGCTGACCACCTCCCGACCTCGCTGGACTTCAGCCTCAATGGGCAAGCCACATCTTTGGGCGGCCTCTCTTGCCACTTGGTAGATACCCTGAGCCAAAGTTCTCAGCGGCAATGCATAAATCAGGCGAGTCCTGCCCCCGGCATTCTTCGAGAAAAGAAAGGGTGCCAGGACCGCCCAAGTCTTGCCGCAGCCGGTGGGTATCTGCAGAATGCAGTTTCTGTCTTCACAGATGGCTCTGGCCACATTCACCTGGTAGCGATATGGAATGCGGTCAGTCAGCCCAACAAAGAATCTGCAGTATGCCTCTTCATCGAAAGCAGCCATCCTATCGAGATCCTACATACTATTAACAATACGCCGCCATATTCCCCTCACCATCTCCCCACCCACGGCTGGTATTGCCCACCCTCGCCCCTGACGAAAGTGGCGACGTGCCGCGCCTGCATCTGGATAATGGTGCGCAGCTTGTGCCGCTTGCCCTCGTACTGCTCATCGCTGTCCAGGCGCTCGTTTATCTTCCCGGCGATGGTCCTCCGACTTTCCTCAGTCAGCCCGTCATCCTCCTGCTCCAGCTTCACACCTTTGTTCAACAGGCTGAAGATGGCTTTGTCCACCGCCATCTGCCTGAACTCCTCCACCAGGTCCAGAACCAGGCTGGGCTTGCCCGCCCGGTCGGCATGAAGGAACCCGGCATAAGGATCCAGACCTGCCAGCACTATGGCCCTTTCCGCCTGGCAATAAAGGATGCCATAGCCGTAGTTCAAGGCTGAGTTCACCAGATCCTGAGCGCCCCTGGTTTCACGGCCTTCCCAGTCAGTCTCGGGGATGATGAGATCGCCAGACGCCCCCCAGTAGGTCTTGGCCGCATGGCCCTCCAGGGTGAGAATCTCCTGCCGGGCTTCTTCAACACTATCGGCCTGAACCTGCTGTATCCGCCGGACGAAATCCTCCAGCACCTCGGCAGCCGTTCTGACCTTTTCAAAGATCTCCGGCGCTGTCTCTTTCCGGTATTTGGCCATATACTTCAACAGCACCGCCTGATTTTTAACTTTGCCGCCGGCAAAGGCCTTCGCCAGCGCTACTCCCCGCTCATCGAGATAGGCCAGAAGCTGCTCCCGGCGTGTCTTCACCGTACCCACCAGACCCGGAGCCATGAGCTTGGCATAGGGCCGGCCAACCCTCGAAATGAAGCTGATAGGGATGCCCCGCTCGGCACACTCCTGAACCAGGTCGCTGGAAAAGGAAACGCCCGCAGAGGCGATGAGAATGTGGTCCAGTCCATGGAAAGGCCGTTCTTCTACCACCTCTCCCTTCACCGATACCCGCAGCCTCTCTGAGTGCTTACCCACGAAAGCACCGAATCGATCGATAATTACCTGGCTGTCGCCTGTCTTCATCCTTTACTCTCTTCTCTGATCTCATACCACCCGTTTCCTTTGGTGATGTCCTTCCCCACGTGGGTGAACTGTCCCCAGACAAGAAAGGGCAAAAAGGGTTCCAGTTTACCTTCAAAAGCAATCTTACCTACCAGGCCGCCGATGGGGCTGCTCGTCTCCCGCCTGCGGCTGTAGCTGGAGAGATCAAGCCAGCGCGTGTTATCCTCGATAACCCCCACCGCTCCAGCCTCATCCAGGAGTTTTGGGAAGTCAAGATCGAGCTTCTCACTGCAGCAATGGTAGTAGAGGTCAGTCAGGCGGCGTAACAGCCGCTGTGTCAGGATTTTGAAGGAGAGCCGATGTACCAGAGCACCGTCGAGAATCAGACGAAGCGGCGTGACGAGGTTGAGCCTTACCCGATCTCCAGCCAATCGCTGCGAACAGGCTATGACATCATCATGGGTGATGGGAACATCAGGCACGTTAACCAGTCTGCTGTCGGAGGAATAGATGCGCTTCTCCACTCCGGCCAGTGGATTGAGCGTGCGGGTTTCCTTCAGCCGGAACCGGCCCGGTGAGATGGCTTTGTTGCCCATGCCGAGCTCTCCCATGCGCTGAACGGCCAGAACGACATAGGGAAACAGGGCAAGTGATTCGCCGAAGAGGGTGAGCCCGAATGAGAAGGTCTCTCCCACCTCGTAGCGCTGCACCGGCGGCAGGATGGGCTCCAAGGCAAAGGGGCGGACGACTTCCGCACCGCGCGTGCTGTCTCTATCTACTGTAGCCACCAGCTTGCAGATGGGACATACCTCGGCAGTGGGGCAATGGAGGCATGAGGGAACATCCTTGTTGAGACAGAAGTCGCGGCGAAGCGCGCTGAAGAAAGCGCCACGAAGCGTCGGCCCGTTGTTCCACGGCAGCACAAGAGGAGCAAGCGTCTCACACTCGAAGTTCAACTTGTAGGCTACAAAACGATCCATGAATAGATTCCCAGTGTTTTAGTGTTTAGTGTTTAGGATTTGGTATTTGGAATTTAGTATTTAGAGTTTGGAATTTGACTTTTAACCCTCTTACCCTTGTCCTTTTTCACCTCATACATCCTATGCAGTCTCTCCGCCCAGCCGCAGAAATCGTCCCGCAACTCTTGTGGGGCCAGTACCTCTACATCCGGTCCCCAGCCCCTGATCCACGGCGTCATCTCCAGGGTATTGCCCACACGAACAGTGAGAAGGCAGCCGCCGTCCTGCAGGTCCTCGATAACCTGAGTGGGATGCCATATCGATTCTTTCACCCGGCGCGCTACATCCGGCGAAAACCTCAGCTTGACCTCCGTTTCTTCTCCCCACCATACGCCCCAACTGGAGCTGAGCAGCCCTTCGAGATCGAGTCCCTCCGGGACACCAAAGCTGTGTTCCAGCAACTCCGCCTCCCTGATACGGTCCAGCTTAAACGTGGTCAACTGCTCAAGCTCTTCACGCCTGGCCATTCCAATGACATATGCGGAGTAGCCCACTCCGGTCATCTCTACCAAGTACGGGTCCAGAAGCCATTCCTTCGCCTCTGTACTTCTCAGCGATTGGTAGAGTATTCTCATCCGCCGCCGTGTAGCCCAGGCAACAGCCACCTGCTCATAGATATGGATATAGTGTGGATTGGCTGCTTTTCCATCAAGGTCTCTGCTGTTCTTTTTCAGTCGCTCCGAAAGTTCCCCGGGCAGAACGGAAGACAGCTTGGTCAGAGCCGTCTGAATATGGGGATTGCTCTCATCGGTCTGGCGCAGTATGAGACGGGAGATCAGGAATAGAGCCATCGCCTCATAGAGTGAAAAGGATACCGGCGGGAGAACATAGCCTTCCATGATGCCATAGCGGTCCCCCTTCTGTGTGAGGGGAACATCCAAATCGGACTGTAGGGCCGACAGGTCGCGCTGAATGGTACGAGCACACACCCCGCATATCTCAGCCAACTCACGGGTAGTAAGACCATGGGCGTTCTGATGTAGAGCGTGCTGTATCTGCGTCAGGCGTATGGCGCGGGCAAGGCTTTGACCAGGTTCGATAAGTTATCCTCCAATCTTACGCGATCTACCACCGGGAACGGCCAACATTATAGCCTACCAACAACCGCTTTGGTAGAGAGACGGCAATTGTAGCATGGCAGCGCGACAGTAACAGTCGTCTTGGCTGAAAGTGCGGACCAGAACTGCGGCGTTCGCTGCTTTCTTGTGCCGCACGGCCGTGTCAGGACTCAGGACAACAAAAGGCGGTACCACCGGATTGATGGTGTGAAGGCACCTTCACCGCTCCCGATAAAAACGGCAAGGCACACCATCCCTTTCTGTCACAACAGGAAGCTTCTGTGCTATCATTTCCTTTACACCACGGAGGGGTGTCCGAGCGGTTTATGGAGACGGTCTTGAAAACCGTTCTAGTCCTAGTGGCTAGCGTGGGTTCGAATCCCACCCCCTCCGCTTTCTGAAACTGGATTAGACCTGATTGACATCGGAAGAGCCCCTTGGAAAAAGGGGCTCTTTCTTGTTGCTGACAGAATGTGGCTTCCTTGCGGCACATCGTCGTAAAGCCGAGCGACTCGTTCGGCCTCGGCTGGTTCAAAGCACTCTCCCGTATTGATTGCGTATCGGCACACTTCAGTCTTGAGAGTGCCCTCCGACCGCGTACGACTGTACTTCAACTCGGGACAAACACTAGTAGACATTTCCCCAGATGGGGCACCAGCGAGGCTCTCAGCCTCTCAGCTAATGGAAATTACGTACTTCTAATGACAAATTACGTATCCTCCCTAAGCCAACATTAGCTGATACCACTGATTGTGCGTCCCAGCAATGATAATGCATGATATTGTCCAGCATTTTTGTAGCGCGGCAAGAGACGGAGTGATAACCGAAGGAAGGTTACCCATCAGGATTCCCGCCGCTCATGAAAAGCAATCATCGAAGAAAGCAAACGGGGGAGCTATGAGAAAGACTGTGATTGTGGTGATGGCGCTATTGGTGCTCTGTCTGCTGGCCGGAACGCCGGCTGTCTCAGGATCAACGCAGTTGTCTATGGATCAACCTCTAACCGCACAACAGGTACACGCGCTACTTCAGTCCGACCCAAGTGTTGTCATGATTGACGCAAGGGACAATGCGGAGTATACGGGTGCTCTTCCAACCGATGTCAGCGTAGGCCACATTCCCGGTGCCTACAATGTTCCTTACGATGGCGATGTAGCAGCGAAACTATACAGGTTTCCAGAAAAGAATAGACCGTACATCTGTTACTGCGACACCCCTGATTGCCCTAATGCATGGGGTGTCGCGGATATCATGTGGACATCGGGATATACTAATGTGACGTATATGTCGAGCGGAGTTGAGGGATGGGCAGCCCAGGGATACAGCTTTGAGCAAGGGCAAGATCCGGGTGGCATTATTCCTCCCGCACCCACTACCATCCCCCCGGCAGTGTTGACCAGCTATGCCAGCAATATCACCACCAGATCAGCTCAGCTCAACGGCAATCTGACGTCACTGGGCACAGCGGGCACCGTCACCGTCTCCTTCGACTGGGGCCCGAGTACAAGCTACGGCAATACCACAACACCACAGAGTGTGAGCGGCACCGGAGCCTTCAGCGCCAACATCAGTGGCCTGGATGCGGCCACCACCATTCACTTCCGAGCCAAGGTGGTGGGCGACGGCACAGCTTATGGTACAAACATGACCTTCAGCACTGGTACCATCCCACCAGCGGTAATGACTGGTCCCGCCAGCAATATCACCACCAGATCAGCTCAGCTCAACGGCAATCTGACGTCACTGGGCACAGCGGGCACCGTCACCGTCTCCTTCGACTGGGGCCCGAGTACAAGCTACGGCAATACCACAACACCACAGAGTGTGAGCGGCACCGGAGCCTTCAGCGCCAACATCAGTGGCCTGGATGCGGCCACCACCATTCACTTCCGAGCCAAGGTGGTGGGCGACGGCACGGCCTATGGTTCAGACATCACCTTCACCACCAGCACCACACCCAACGCCGGCGCGGTCTCGACCGGCAATGCCACCAGTATCACCGGTAGCTCAGCTCAACTCAACGGCAATCTGACTTCACTGGGCACAGCGGACAGTGTCAGCGTGTTCTTCGACTGGGGCCCGACTACAAGCTACGGCAATACCACGACCCCACAAACCATGAGCGACACCGGAGCCTTCAGCGCCAGCATCAGTGGCCTGGCTGCGGCCACCACCATTCACTTCCGAGCCAAAGTGGAGGGCGACGGCACGGCCTATGGTTCAGACATGACCTTCACCACGAACGCGGATTCTCCCGCCGTACCGACTGGGGAGGCCACCGCCATCACCCGCAGCTCCGCTCAGACCATCGGCATAGTGACGTCACTGGGCACGGCGGGCAGGGCCAG
>CAYYWI010000056.1:0-15495 GCA_964475375.1 uncultured Dehalococcoidia bacterium | reverse complement strand
GCACATGAACTGTACAAATTTTTCGCCGGCCTAGGATACCTCATAGTCCAAGGTCTCCTGTGCGGCGTCCCACTTCCGATTCATCACGACTAGGTTGTTCCTGAACCACGCTGTAATCTGCATCTATGACCTGACCTTCAGTTGGAAAGGTAACCAAGCCAGTCGTCTTTACAGAAGGTTCATCTACGGTTGCCAGTTGATGCTCAGGCATCGACAGAAATGCAGCCCCTCGGGCTTCCGCCTCTCGGACGGCCGCGAGGAGCCTGGAAGGGTCGAGCTCGACCTCGTGTTTAGTGCGCTGGTCAATCTCAATCTTCGGACGGCCAAAGTGACGATTCATAATCTCCGCTATGGCTTCCTTGTCAGGCGGCTTGCCGTACACGTTGACCATTTCCCCGTTCTCGTTCAGCTTGCCGATCCTCACGCCCATTGCCAGGTCAACAAGCCCTTGCCAGATGTCCGGCAGTGACGGCTCGCTTCTGGCCAGCATCCGGTCTATGAGGTTCTTGGGGGCTGGTTTTCTGCCGCTTCTACCCGGTTTCCCTGACATCGTTAATCGCTCCGCCCGTTACAAGGTAGAATCACGCTGCCTGCCCCGGCAGTTACATCCAACTCATTCACAGAATAACCTCCATTTTCTTCCTTCATTCTCTTCTCAGAAAAACAGATTCCATTCCTGACGCTACGCTGAAGAGGTCATTTTCTCTCCATTTCCCCGGAAGCAATACGCCTGCCCGCCTTCTTGGCTGCATGAATCAACCTCAGAGTGCTGGCCGCTATCGCTGGCTTTCCCTGGTGCAGTTCGACGAGTTCGGCAACGGTGTAGAACACAAAGGGTCCAGGTTTCTTGAATGAATCGTCCTTGACGAAGCCTATGACCTCTCCCACAACATCAGACCAGAAGAGGCAGACGCCTTCCTTCCCCACGGCCTCAGCGATCTTCTGGGCGTGCCATAGAGGCGTCTGGGGCTTGAGCAATGCGAGGATTTCAGCCTTGTGAGTCCGTAGCGCCTGCCGTAGATCTTCGGATGGCGGCTCCACATAACGGATGTCCAGATGTTCACCGTCCGGGGCTGGCTCCAAGATGATGCCCTTAGCCTTGCATTGGTCCAGGATGCGTTCTACTTCTGCCGTCATAGTCTCTCCCCTCCAGCAACCGGCGAAATTGTGGGTTTTCCGATTTCTTGGATTTGGCCGTTTTGGGCAGAATCCGTACACCCACAATTTTGTGAGGGAATTTGGTCTGCCCCACGCTCAGGCAAAATGCTAGGTTTGTTAGGTGTAACTATATACCCACACCCACCACACCCAGAATCCTTGCCAGCCGCCAGGGAATAGAGATAGGGGTCGTTTTTCCTTCCGCTGCCATGTCTCTCAACCTTCCCCTGACTCTTGAGGATCCTGATTGCCTTGCTGATCAGTCCTTGCCCGTATTGCCCGGCTGGTGTGTTCTCTTTGATCTCTGCCTCTGGCATAGGCTCCCGATTCGCAAGGAATCCCACAATCTCCTTGCCGCACTCCGCCAGTTCTACGTCCTCCAGGCTTCCCCCAGATGCGACCAAGCCGGTCGCCAGGTCAAAGAAGAGGACCGTCCGGGCCAAGTCTTCTCCGTATCGCTGTATTGACTCAATGGTTCGATAGGTCTCTGAGCGCTTCATTATGAGGGCGCAATCCACACTCCCAAAGAGAGCCGTTGACCCCAGAATGGAGTCTCCGCCTTCTCTCCCTATTCCTTTGTTGGCATGGTGAATCAGCATGATGTGACACCCGGTGTCTCTGGCAATCTGCATCAGCGGCTCCAGGGCGTTGCTGACTTGGGCGTAGTCATTGAGGTCAGGGACTCGGGCAAGGCGTTGCAAAGGGTCCACTATGGTGAATACTGCCTTGCTGTCAATGATGGCCGTCCGCAGTTCTTGGAGGGCCTCTTGCGGGGCGCTGCCAATGTGAATGAAGACTGGCAGTTCCTTGCTGGCTCCCATCTTCTCGAAATGCTTCCTGACCTCGCTCTGCTTCTCTTCCAGGGCAAGATACACGACAGGCCCCGGTGAGAGGATCTTCCTGAGCAGGAATTCAGCGTCACCCCTCGCAATCCTCAAGGCGAGGTTGCGGGCAAGTGTTGACTTACCGACTTTGGGCTTGGCCACCAGAAGGGAGAGACCGCCTTTCGGTAGAGTGTCCGCCCAGACATAGGAGATTTCTTCCGGTGGTTCGTCCAGTAGATCACCCAGAGGGGTGAGGACAAAGCCTGACCTCTTGGCTGGCTCCCACGCCTTAGCCTCTGACGCCAGGCGCTCCAATGCTTCCTTGTTGCCTCCAGCGCGTAGCCAGTCGGTGACATCCTTGACGCCTTCCCCCGGCAGTTCCGCTATCTTGATTGACTTTGCTTTGCCGCTGAGGCTCTCGGCGACTTGGGCAGCGTGCTTCTTTCCTGGATCGTCCTTGTCAGGCAGAATGATCACACTGGCCCCGGTGAGGGTCTCAGAATACTCGGGCCTCCATTTCCCGGCTCCCATCGGGTTTGTAGTGGCAACAAGCCCCAGCGCCCTCATATTGTCAGCGTCCTTCTCACCCTCGGCGATATAGACTGTCTGACCCCTGCCCACAGCCTCCAGGACCTCGGGCAAGCGGTAGAGGACACGCTGCACGCCCTTGAGGTCATAGACCCAGCCGCCGGCCCCGTTCGGTCGGCGCTGCCTGAAGTCCTTGGGCGAGTACCTCACCACTTGGAAGAGAAGCCTTCCGTCCTTGTCCGTATAGTCGTAAACGGCCTCTTCCCGGCGCTCCGTCCTGGTGGTGAAGTTGGGTATTCCCAACACCATAGCCAGACGTGACACCGGGCCGCTGGAATGGCACCCGAAGCACTGATAGACGCCCCTCTCAAAGTTGACGCTGAAGCTGGGATTTGTGTCCTTGTGGTCCGGGAAGGGACACCGGGACGTGTATTCGCCATTCTTATCAGGCCCTTTGACCTTCTCCAGCCTGGCCAGAATGGCATCCTTCACTGATTCTGCCCCTGCTGACCCTTGAGGACAGCCTCCAGCGCTGCCTTTGGCACAACGTACCGCTTGCCCAGCCGTATGCTGGGAATCTGCCCGGTGTGAACCATCTTCCACGTGGTAGTCTTGGAGAGGTTCAACCTCTTCCCCGCGTCAGGCCAGACATTCCAGACTAGACTCTCTGTACTTGATTCCTCAGTTTCAATTCCCATCTAAACTCCTTTCTTTGATTTGCTTATCCCATCGACTCCAAGCAATGACCGTGCACGCTGACTTTGCGTCCTTCAAACCTCCGTATGTCTGAATTGGACTATCCATTAGTTGACATTCTATGATACGATTTAACTGACGACAATGGGCTAGAAAAGCAGATAACAGTTAATGGAATGCAGATAAGGAGGATGCAATGGGTAAAATGAGGAAACGAAGCCGGGAATTGAGCGGGCCTATGTTCGATTGGATTCGGGAGAAAGTTGAGAAGAAGTGGACAGCAAAGCAGATAGATGACCACCTTCAGAGGCTTCGGCCCAGCTCTAGGGCAGATACCCCAGGCGGACTAGAAAGGTTTCTTGAGGAACACGAGTCCGACAGACTGCCTTCCTATGAACAAATACGACGCATAGTGAGTGACCTGACCGCCCAAGACATGAGCGGCACATGGGATGTGCGTGGTAAGGACACTATGCCAGAGGATCTGCATTGCATCCTCGATGTGTTGGCATGGGTAAGCCTCGATACCCACGGGAGAAAGACAACCATAACGAATGCGGAGGCGGCATGGATCCTCAGGGTTGCCAAGGCGGCTCCGACGGCAGGAAACCGCATCATCTGGCGTCTTGTGCAGCGCTACATGCTGGCCGAGGCTAAGGGCGGGTCCACGGAAGCCCTTGACACATATCTGGCTTTCAAGCCGTGGGAGAGTGCCAACCGTTTCTACAACTATGACTATGCGCTGAAGCGTGAATGGATCACGGAAGCTCCGGGGAGGTTTGAAATGGAAGCAGAGTACCCGGACTGGAAGGAGAGAGTCCTGCAAGGACTCTTCAAGAACCCATCAGAGCGAGGCGACGTGCTTGATTTCGAGCCACTCGCTTTTCGGCAAGAAGTGTGCGGTTACGAACGGGAAGGGGCGGAGGTCGTGGAAAGGATAAGAGTGCGGTGGCCCTGGTTGTATCAGCGGGTACTTGAGGTATGGGACGAGTGCCGTGAGCGGTCAGACCAGTTCGTTGAACAGATGGATGTGAAGTACCACCGGCGAGATGAGTACCAACTCACCATACAGGAAATGGCAAAGGCGGAGTCAAACTGGGAGAAGTACAGACGCATTATAGACTACTTCAGGGACGATGCACCACTGAACATAACCGATGAAGAGTTCGAGCGCCTGGTCAATCCACCTGGAGAGAGCCAAGAGAAAGGAGAACCTGTCAAGAAGACAGGCAGGAAGACAGGAAATACGGGGGACAAATGAGAGGTCACATCGTCAAGAGGGGCAAGAATAGCTACACCATCATCCTTGATGTGGTGAAGGACGCCACGGGCAAGCGCATGCAGCAATGGGTTAGCGTAAAAGGCAACAAGAAAGACG
The DNA here is from genome assembly GCA_964475375.1 of uncultured Dehalococcoidia bacterium. Taxonomy (GTDB): domain Bacteria; phylum Chloroflexota; class Dehalococcoidia; order UBA2247; family RBG-13-53-26; genus JAFGCL01. The sequence goes on along the minus strand of CAYYWI010000056.1, from coordinate 10,911 downwards.
CTGAGAAGCGATTGGCTGAGATACTGTACCAGATCGACACTGGCTCATTCATGAAGCCGGGGAAGACTACGGTGGCGGAGTTTCTAGAGCGGTGGCTGAATGACTACAGCAAGCAGAAGCTGGCGCCGAGGACCGCAGAAGGATACGAAACCATCATCCGCTGTCACTTGATTCCGGGGCTTGGAAGTGTTCCGCTCACTCAACTGAAACCCGAGTATATCCAGCGGTATTACACTGAGATGCTTTCAACAGGAAGGTGTAACGGCAAGGGAGCACTCTCCTCGACAACGGTCAGGCAACATCACATGGTATTGCACCGTGCCATGCACACCGCCGTGAATTGGGGATTGATTCCACGAAACCCCGCCGATGCTGTTGACCCACCACGCAGCCAGCACACGGATATTCACGTGATGAACGAGGACAACATACTGGCCTTTCTCGAAGCCGCCAAAGCCACGCCATATTATCCCCTGTTCTATCTTGCCCTGTTCACTGCTATGAGGCGATCTGAGTTGCTTGCTCTTCGTTGGTCTGACGTTGACCTGGTTCTGGGTCAGGTATCAATCAGCAAGAGCCTTCATCGTCTGCGCGATGGCAGTTTCGCCTTGACGCAACCAAAGACAGCGAAGGGACAGCGATCCATCGCTCTGCCACCATCGGCTTCTCTCGTGCTCAGGGAGCACCGGGAGAGACAACTACAGACACGCTTGGCGCTGGGCAAACCCCTCCAAGAAAGTGACATGGTGTTCTCTCACATGGATGGAAGTCCGTTGCTGCCTGACACAGTGAGCCAGGCTTGGCGACGGCTTGCGGTCCATTATGGCCTGAATGGGATAAGGCTCCATGATGCGAGGCATAGTCACGCCACTTTGATGCTGAAGCAGGGCATTCACCCCAAGATAGTGCAGGAACGTCTTGGCCACTCCAGTATCAAGGTTACCCTTGATACCTACAGTCACGTAGTGCCGGGGCTTCAAGAGGCTGCCGCTCTTCGGTTCGATGAGTTGGTGATTCCCAAGCGTGAAAACCCGGTGGTTGTAGAAGTTGGTTAGCAAAATGTTAGCAAAATGCCAAAACGCCAATGGACGCGGTTAACATAAACTGGGGATTCCCGAATAAAAAATGGTGCCGAGGATCAGAGTCGAACTGATGACACGCGGATTTTCAGTCCGCTGCTCTACCACCTGAGCTACCTCGGCAGCCAAAGCAAACAAACAAGCGCTCGAAGGCGCTCGTCGAGTCTACTGAGATAGTATATTGGGGCAGTTGGCATGTGTCAATTTGGACAGCACACTATCCTGACCACACCACAAACGTCGCGCCGGTGGCCAATATCCTCATGCTGGGCTTCTTCGCCGCGGTGAGTGCCCTGGTTTCGCACGAGGCACTGCGGGCATCAGTGCCAGAAGGGGACCGAGGACCTCAGCGCTTTTGACAAGGGCTATGCCCGCGGCCGGGAGCCGGCCGGGCAAAAGAGCAAGCAGGTACCAGCGCAACCCAAGCGAGCTTCGATCTTTTTTGCTTCCACGCTCCTATTGACATCGTCTATTGTTGCAGTGTTATTATCGTGTTGCTATCAGTTTCCGGTCCCACATTCAGTCCTCATGATCGCTGCCTCCGGCGACTAGCGAAAGCCGAAAGCAATATCCTGGCGGGTGGGGGAGGTGGTGCCTATGCCACATCGACAGCGACTTTCCGAATTCCGGCTGTCGTGAAGCCGCTTTTCCCCAAGCCAGCCGGACAAAACAAACAGTCAGGGAGAATAGCACCAATGGGCAAGTACTTAGTGATTTGGGAGCAGGTTCCGGGTGCAGTCCCCACGAGCCCCAAAGAAGCTGGCCCTGCCATACTTGCATTAATTGAGATGGTTGAGGCAGGCATGAAGAACGGCTCTATGAAGGACTGGGGAGCTTTTCTTGGAGAATCAAAGGGATACACCGAGGGCACAGAGGTGGAGGCTATCACTGACATGCTGCATTATGCTCCGTTCCTCAAGTTTGAGGTTCACCCTGTCGCCACTGTGGCGCAGGTGGCAGAAGCAGTGAAAGCCTGGATGAAGTAGAGAGGGCCAAGAGGCGGATCGCTTCAGATGCGTTGGAATACAGCCAACGACGGTAAATAGTTTGATCTGCGATCAGATGATGAAGGGAGGAGAACGATGGGCTTGTTTGTCTCGATTTCCAGATATACGCCAGAGCAGGCCGAGGCGCTGGAGAGAAGATGGGATACCATCCTGAACGGTACAGCGCCCAAAGCCGTGCTGGACGCCTGGGCCAAGATGAAGGTCATCACCATGGTGGCCTCGCCCCAAAATGGCTTCAGTCTCACGGTACTGGAGGTAACAGACCAGGCCTGGATTGACGGAAGTGTAGTCTCCAGATACATGTCAGACGTGTGCAGCATGGAAGGCTATCCGGTCTGCAGCATGGAGCAGTGGCTGGAGGTAAGGAAGAGGCTGCCGGCAGATCAGTTCCCCAAGAAGTAGCGGCAGATGGGATGACGGAGGACATCATGAAGCTGGTTCCAGAGAAGTAGCTTGGACAGCGAGTTCGGCGTCTCGTTGAGACATTCATCCATGGCCGCGCCGCGAACGCCGGGTGGCCCACTGCGGGCAACCGCCCTGCAACACAGAGGAGGACGAGGACAATGATTGTATCATGGATCGCCAAACGGAGCGTGCGCTCGAGTTGGGACCGGATGGGGGAGGACGACTACGATGTGGAAGCTTTGGCGGCCGAGTTCTCCGAAGATGCCGTCTGGGACAGCACCTCGGAGCGGGGAGGAGACATGCCCGCAGTCAAGGTTGGCGACATCAACATGTACTACGAAACCGAGGGGAGGGCGCACCGATGCTCCGGACATATCCTATTCAATCAGGATGATGGCCGACGACACCGTGGGGCTGATGGATGCCCTTGGAGTCCATCGAGCCCACATCCTGGGCGTATCGATGGGGGATGCATTGCCCAGGAGCTGACCATCAACTATCCGCTGCGGACGAGGAGTCTGATACTGGTGGACACCATGCCAGTCGGGACCCACGGAGTGAATGTACAGGCCATGAACGGAATGGTTGCCGCCCCCGCGGAGAGGATCAGCCGGAAGACGCACGTCATGCTTCAGTTGCCTTACATGTTTACGGCCGGTTTCCTGCAGGACCCTGCAATGGTACAGATGGCGCTCGATGCGATGGTGGGTAATCCCTATCCGCAGCCTGCGTACGCCTTCGCCCGCCATGTAGCGGCCATTCTCAAACACGATACAAGTACCCGCCTCGCCCGGATAACGGCCCCGACGCTGGTGCTGGTCGGCAGAGAGGACATCGCGCAGCCTGTCAAGCTGTATGAGCAACTGGCAGCCGGTATCCCCAATGCGAAGTTGGTTGTGCAGGACGGAGGAGCCCACGCGTTCTTCGCCGAGCTTCCGGACAAGTTCAACCAGGCTGTGCTGGATTTCCTGGCGCAGGTTGCCTAGCAACTTAGTTGCATCAATTGGTAGCGTTACAGTGTTGAAGCCCAGAGGGCGTGGGGGCCATCTGTGCAACCCGGGACAAGGGTAACAAGTTAACTAACACATCGGTAACGGTCCTCCCATAGTAATGGCTGGGATGGGTAGGGAAAGAGGAGACAAGTAAGCCTAGTAGTTACGCGGAATTGCGCTAGGAAGTACCAGCGCTGATCGCGGTCGGGCTCCGCTGTGCGCCTTTGGGAGGTGGAAAGTGAAGACATCAAGCGCAACTGCCGGATACTTCAGCAGCGGCCTGCCCTACAACCGGTTCGGCCGAGGGCCGCGTCCCCTTGTCGTCTTCCAGGGGCTGATGTTCGAGAACAAGCCATCGACGGGGCTGGTGGCTTGGATGGAGGCCAGCCTGTACAAGTCCCTGGAAAAGGACTTCACCACGTATGTCGTGAACAGAAAGCCGGGACTGTCCGCCGGATGCTCGATGAGAGACATGTCGGATGACTATGCCACGATGATCAGGGAAGAGTTCGGAGGCCCTGTCGACGTCATTGGCCTCTCGACCGGGGGCTCTCTGGTCCAGCACTTCGCCGCCGACCACCCCGACCTGGTCCGCCGGCTGGTCATCCATTCCAGCGCCTACACGTTGAGCGATGAGGCCAAGCGCCTGATGCTGCAGGTGAGGGACTTGGCGCGCGATCGCCGGTGGAGGCAGGCCTACGCTGCCATGTTCGGCATCGGCCTCCCCCAGAACGGAGTCGCCAAATACGCGGCCAAGCCGGTCTTGTGGCTGATATCGCTCCTGGCCGCGTTGCGTCCGCCGCAGGACCCGTCCGACCTGGTGATCACCATCGAGGCCGAGGACAAGCACGACTTCAAGGGGCGCCTGGCCGAGATCAAAGCGCCCACTCTGGTGGTGGCCGGCGACAGGGATCCCTTCTACACGGAAGCGCTCTTCCGCGAGACGGCCGCCGGCATCCCAAACGCCAGGCTGATCCTCTACCCGAAGATGGGCCATCCTGCATCGGGAAAGCAGTTTGCCAGGGACGTCCTGGCATTTCTGAAGGAGGCCGAGCCCCGAGGCGACGCCAATCCCTGAGAGTAGGCTCGCCACGAATCGAGACGATTGAGGAGGAGACATGCCTACGGTCAAAGTCGGCGACATCAACATGTACTATGAAGTCAATGGTGAGGGGCAACCGCTACTTCTGATACGGGAACGAGGGCCGGCCTGACTAGCTGGATGTTCCAGACACCGGAGTTCTCGAGGTACAGAGTAGTGGCCTTCGACTCGGGCAGGTAGAAGTTGTGAAAGGGGGTAACATGAAAGACTTCAAAGGCAAGACCGCGATTGTCACGGGGGCAGCCAGCGGGATAGGGCGGGCCCTGGCCCAGCGTTGTGCTGAAGAGGGCATGAACGTGGTCCTGGCCGACATCGAAGAGAAAGCCCTGGCTGACGCTGAGAAAGAGATGAAAGGCAGAGGCGCATCTGTTCTGGCCGTGTTGACCGATGTCTCCAAAGCCAGTGACATCAAAGCACTGGCCAGAAAGACACTGGAGACCTATGGAGCGGTTCACCTGCTGTTCAACAATGCCGGTGTCGGTGGGGGCTTCACCGCCTGGGACAGTACGGAGGAAGACTGGAAATGGATCCTGGGCACCGACCTGTGGGGCGTCATCCACGGCATTCGCGTCTTCATCCCCATAATGCTGAAGCAGGACATGGAGTGCCATGTCGTGAACACGGCCTCCATGGCCGGTCTGATGTCGGGTCCGGGCAATGCGATCTACAAGGTAGCCAAGCACGGGGTGGTCACCCTCTCCGAGACGCTGCACCATGAGCTGAGGTATGTGGGGTCCAAGATCGAGGTCTCGGTCATATGTCCATCGTTTGTCAAAACACAAATCATGGATTGCGAGAGAAACCGGCCATCCGAGCTCTTGAACTGCCCCGACCTCGAGATGGGATGGAAGGCGAATCCTATCTACCAGATGATGTGGAAGACCTTGGATGACGGAGTGAAGGCCGGCATGCCCTGTCAGGAGGCAGCCAACCGGGTATTCGATGGCGTTAGAGAGAACAGGTTCTACATCTTCACCGACCCGGACATCACTAAAGCTCTGGTGCAGTTGCGGATGGAGGACATTCTTCAGGGTCGCCAGCCTTCCGATCCCATTGCCGGGCTGATGCCGAAGTGACGATCTCAGACCGACGTGCAGCTTGGTTTCACATTACTTGCAGCGCGAAGCAGTGCGGGCTTCCGTGCCCGAAGGGACCGAGGACCTCAACCTCAGCGCCTTCGACAAGGGCTATGCTTACGGTCGAGAGATGGCTGGCCACAAGAGCAAGTAGGCTGCACTGGCAGCTCATGCGGGCCACAAGTCCAAGGCCGAACTACATCAGTGCATCTATGGTTGGACTGTTTCCCCATCAAGAATCTGGAGAACTTCGTTGGCTGCATAGGCTCTGTCACGCTTTCGTCCGGTGATCTCGGTCAGGATGCCGGCTTCCACCAGTGCCTTTATCGCTTTCAAGGCCCCTGGGTATGTCACCTTCAGGTATTCCTGGGCGGTCTTTGCGCTCAGCACTGGCTTCATAAGAACAAGCTCTACCAATTGTCCGGCTGTCGGTGGCAGACGCTTTTCACGAGCAAGCTGCGTGTAGCGGCGTTGAGTCTCCTGCAGGCGTCGTGATCTGGAGACTGCGTCGCCGGACTGCTCCGCAACTGCATTCAGGAAAAACTCGATCCAGTCTCGCCATGCACCGGTGCTGCTTACGTTGAAGAGAAGCTCATAGTACTCCTGGCGGTGCTTCTCAAAGAATGCACTCGGGTACAGCAACGGTTTGCTGAGAACATTCCTCTGGTATAAGAGGAGAATAGCCAGCAGACGGCCAATACGCCCATTGCCATCGAGGAAGGGATGGATTGCCTCAAACTGATAGTGGACCAGTGCTGCCTCGACCAGCGGCGGCAGCTTGGCTTCGGTATGAATAAACTTCTCCAGTTGATCAAGGCACTCCATCATCTCTGGCACTGGTGGGGGAACGAAGGTTGACTCATTCAGAGTTGCTCCAGGACTCCCAATCCAATTCTGCGACTGGCGAAACTCACCGGGAGTGGCGTGTCCGCCACGCACCCCTTCCATCAGGATTTCGTGCAACTCGCGTATGAACCGGAGGCTTAGTGGCAACTCATCCAGTCGCTTCAGCCCGTACTCCATGGCCCGCACATAGTTTTGGACCTCTCGAACATCGCCGGGCTTCTCAACTTGTGTTGCTTCAAACAGCAACAGGTCGGAGAGTGAAGACTGTGTGCCTTCAATACGTGAAGACAAAATCGCCTCTCTTCTGATGAAAGGATAGATGAGAAGGTGTGGATTGGGCAGGTTTTCCCCAAGTCCCGAGAGAGTGCCCAAAGCTATATCGGCCTTGGACATGATAGATACCACGGCGTCATCCCACTCAAGTTTGGGAGGCAAGGGATTAGGGACAAAAGCCCAGTATCCACCTGTGGCTCGTACCAGTTTGCCGGAAGAACTTCGTCCGAACAGTGCGGTATCTATTACTAAACTCCGGTTTGACAAGAGTTGCTGTTATTAAACGAAATGCCCATCTTGTTTAACAGTATACCACATCACACCACATCACTACTCTGGTGACGCAGTGAGGGCCTCAGTGCCGGAAGGAACCGAGACCTCAACGCCTTCGACAAGGCTATGCCTATGGCAGGGAACACTCTGGACGAAAGGGCGAGTCAGCGCAACAGGCAGAGCAGCATAGTCAACATCGCCCAGCCTGGAACAGCTTACCCAGCCTTGCATGACGCCGGAGATAACTGAGCGCTGGCGCTCGAAGCGCGAGGGGAACCCAGCGGCGACGCCGTTGCGCGCCCCGGTTGATCCCCTTGTTGGGCGTCAGTCCTTCCCCCGCCGTACCCGCGCGGAGTCTCGAGGAGTCGGAGCTGTGGATCGACGTGACCTTTTCGGCGTGCGACGCCGTAGTAGGAGTTCTCTTCGACGTCTTCGTTGCCCCATTGGGTCCATCCTGGGCGCCGAAATCGTGCAAACACTTCCAGGTATGGTCCGGGCGAACACGATTCGATGATGTCGTAGATCTCGTCTGGTTTGCGCGAGTGCTCTCTCTTCTTCGTGGAAAGGAGATTCACTTGTGTTCTTCCAGGGGGAAGAGTCCGCATGCTGCCGCGTACACCGAACAGGATGAGTTCAGTGACGTTCCGGAAGTAGAACCCTACGCCTCGGCCGTCTGGACCGCCGTCCTTCCGAACCTTGTACCAAACCAAGTTCGATTTGTAGGTGAAGCCCCATGCCTCCATAACTCGGAGTCCCTCATCAAGAAGCGCGTTCGGCACCCACAAATACAGGTGCGATTTCGCGGCAGCCAGTCTTGCCACGGGTAGTTCAAGGATCTCCTTCAATTCCATAGTTGGGTATCGCAGAAGGCGGCGGTGCTCTGGGGCCATCTTCCCGGTACGGTTCTGAAACTGCCAAGGAGGATCGGCCAGAATCGTTGAGTATTGACCGCCTAGCTTCGCCAATAGGTCTTCCGAGGGATTGGGTTCTGCGACTATATATTCCTTTGCTGTCACCTGGGGCCTCTGTTCTTCTGTATTAACTATACTACCACAACCTGCTTCGGGATTCCGACGAGTAGCAGAGGACAAGGATTGCCGACGCCCCGGCGAACGCGGTCTTCGAGCTTCCGCCAGTGCGTGGTAGCCTCACCGAACTTGTCAGCCACAAAGGCGTTGGCCCATCCGTCCTCGAAGGAGTGCTTCGATTTCGCGGCTCTTTCAATTATCTCAACCTGGCGTGCTGTGGGCGAGTAGTATTCTGACAGCGCGGCCGTGCTGCTAATGCCCTTCTTGCGCGCGAACTGTGCGACCACGTCGCGAAGCGAGCCTTGCAAGGACTCCCCTCGCGTGATGATAGCGCCGATTGAGATGACGCCATCCGCATGTAGGCGCTTGAAGTTCTCGAGATCGCGATCAAAGAACGGGTCTTTGTTGTTCCATTCGATCTCTAGTGCGAAAGTCCCGGTCTTGAACCGCTTGACATGGTCGATCTCGTGCGAGATGGATTCCTTTTCCTCTCCATCGACGATCTTCTTGATCTCAAAGCTGTGCTTCTTCCATCCGTAGGTTTCTGCCAACGCTCTTCGCAAGCGCTGGGTCATCTCACCTTCGCCACCTCCACCGCGTATGAGCTCTTCCACAGGAATCTCCACGTCCAGCAAGACCTTCTCCAACTCGGTCACAGCGTCGGCCATATCATGCTTCAGTATGGCCTCAGCGTGATGCAAGGCGAGAACTTGAAAGCCCTTCTTCTTTAGTTTCTCGAACATCGCATCCTTTCAAACGGTGCAGGCGTAGCACCCCTACCATCCTGACGCCCAACAGCAAGGTGCCGCCAAGCCTCTCAATTCGACGGCTCGGCATCAAGCCAACATTATATTCGGGCATGTGATGCGGATCAATATCGTGCACTCCCCACTTCTCTAAACCCGCCTATCGGACTGTGAACCCCTGCGATCGGTAGTGGAGTATACTGGGACTGTACGGAAAGAACGGACACCGAAGTCTGAGCAAGATTGCGCGATTGTAGGTGAGGTCCCGCCCCGCTATTGACAAAACCCCCACCTGAATTGACAATAAGTGAGTGTTGGCAGAGGGATGGTCCCATCTCTGGCATGATTACGGCGCTTGAGAACCTCTCGTGCCTCGGAGCAGAGAGGTTCTGTCTTAGATCGAGGTGACGATGAGCGAAGCAACTGGCGACAAGACAAAACTGGAAACCATGCGCCATTCCGCCTCACATGTGATGGCAGAGGCGGTGAAGGCCGTCTTCCCGGAGGCCAAGTTCGGCATCGGCCCGTCTGTTGAGGACGGCTTCTACTATGACTTCGACCTGCCCCGGCCGCTGGTGCCGGAAGACCTCGCCGCCATCGAAGAGAACATGCGGAAATCCGTGGCGGCCAGAGCGCCTTTCGTCCGGGAAGAGATCGACAAGGAGAAGGCGCGGCAGCTTTTCGCCTCGCAGCCGTACAAGCTGGAGCTGATCGATGATCTGCCCGATCAGACCGTGACCATCTACCGCAGCGGCTCCTTCGTCGACCTTTGCCGCGGGCCGCACGTGGGTTCGACCGGAGAAGTCGGCTACTTCAAGCTGCTGAACATTGCCGGAGCCTACTGGCGCGGCGACGAGAAGCGGCCCATGCTGCAGCGGATATATGGCACCGCCTTCGAGACCCAGGCCGAGTTGGATGAACACCTGAAGAAGCTGGCCGAGATCGAGGCCCGCGACCACCGCCGCCTGGTGAAGCAACTGGACCTGATCAGCTTCCACGAGGAAGCCGGGGCCGGCCTGGCCTACTGGCACCCCAAGGGCGGACTGATCCGGGTGCTGATCGAGGATTACTGGCGGAAGCGCCATCTTGAAGGCGGCTACGACATCGTCTTCACCCCGCACATCGGCCGGGCGCACCTCTGGGAGACTTCCGGGCACCTGGGCTTCTACAAGGACAGTATGTACTCGCCGATGCAGATCGACGAGCAGGACTACTACATCAAGCCCATGAACTGCCCGTTCCATATCATGATCTACAAGACCAAGCTGCGCTCCTACCGCGAGCTGCCGTTGCGCTGGGCGGAACTGGGCACGGTCTACCGCTACGAGCGCAGCGGGACGCTGCACGGCCTGCTGCGGGTGCGCGGCTTCACCCAGGACGACGCCCACATTGTCTGCGCGCCGGAGCAGATCGAGGATGAGATAACCCGTGTCCTCGACTTCTGCCTCAGTATTCTGAACGCCTTCGGTTTCGAGGACTTCAAGGTGGAACTGAGTGTGCGCGATCCCAAGAACCTGGATAAGTACGCCGGCAGCGACGCCATGTGGCGACAGGCGGAGAACTCTTTGATTAAGGCCCTGGAGGCCCGCGGTCTGCCTCACGAGCGGAAGGAAGGCGAAGCGGTATTCTACGGGCCGAAGATCGACATCAAGATCAAGGACGTACTGGGCAGATTCTGGCAGTGCTCCACCATCCAGTTCGACTTCAATCTCCCGGAGCGGTTCGACATGACCTTCATCGGTGAAGACGGCAAGGAGAGGCGGCCGTACATGGTGCACCGGGCGCTCATGGGCAGCCTGGAGCGGTTCTTTGGCGTGCTGGTGGAGCATTACAGCGGGGCCTTCCCGGTGTGGCTGTCGCCGGTCCAGGTGATGCTCATACCGATAGCTGATCGGCATCTCGACTATGCGAAGAAGGTGGAGACCGAACTGAAGGCCGATGGCCTGCGCGTTCAGATCGACGCGCGCTCGGAGAGAATGAACTCGAAGATCCGGGAGGCGCAGTTGCAGAAGATACCCTACATGCTGGTCATCGGCGACAAGGAAGTGGCAGCCGAAGGCGTCTCGGTTCGGTTTCGCACGGGC
>CAYYWI010000055.1:0-15721 GCA_964475375.1 uncultured Dehalococcoidia bacterium | reverse complement strand
CCTGGGTGGGCGAGCGGGGCCGCGAGTTGGTGGTGCTGCCTCCGCAGTCGCAGGTCGTGCCAAGCAATGTGGTGAACAACTACATCACGGCAAACTATACCAACCCCCAGCAACCACAGAGCTTGGCCATGGATTTTGAGGCGATACGCATGATGTCCCGCGTCTGAGCTGGTAGCGGGTATGGTCAGCCCGTTCCCCTCGGGGCCGGTCTTCTTTGCTCCCTTTCGAGACCGGCCCTATTTCGTGCACACGAATATTGCCTGCTTCTGTTCCTCTGTTCCCCTCTCCTGAATCACCTTCACCTTGCGGATAGTGTCCTCAGAAAGACCAGCGGACTTGGCGACTTCTTTACGGACATGGACAGGCGGCTCAGGTGCCCCTGGCTCGGCAGGCTCGGAAGGCTTCTCTGGCGGGTCAGCTTTTGTTGATTTCGTCAAAAGCTGTGGGTGCTTCCCTCCAGTGCTTGTCACCTGCCGTTCCTTCGCCTTCGGTTTGAGAAGACGTCCAACGACCAGTTTGACAGTCTCTATGTCCTGATGCTAGTGTCATAGGCGATATCCGCCGCTAGGTCAGACTAGGGCGACTGGCGAAAGGGGGAAGCCGTGTTCTGCAAGAAGTGTGGCAAACAACTGGCCGATGATTCGAAGTTCTGTCCCTCGTGTGGCACGACAGTCGGCGAAGTGGAGCCAATTTCAGGAGCAGCTCCAAAGAGGACATCTCGAAGACCATGGATCATAGGTTGCGTCGTACTTGCGATACTTACAACCGTCATAATTGCCAGTCTCGTCATCGGTCAGTGCGCCTCAACACTACAGCCGGACGACTTCACCATACGGGTTTCTGGAACTGCGGGTCTGCAGTTCAACGGCTCTTATGGAGTCACAAACAGCGATGGCAGTAGCACGTCCCAAACTGTGGACGGGACTGTGCCCACCGAGTACCAAGTCACTGGAACAATCGTCTCGGTTGTCTTTCAGAAACAAACCGAGGCCGGCACACTGAAAGTGCAGATCATCAAGGACGGCGAGGTCGTCAAAGAGGCCGAGACCACAGCCGCATATGGTGTCGTATCAGTAGCAACCGTCTGACTGGGGATCACGACCAAAAGAGGGGGATCTCACACCCCCTCTTTGTGTAGCAAGGGACCATCAGCACCCGGTCCCAATGGTCAAGCCCGGGCGTCCACCAGGCCAGGCCTCTTACGCTGTGGATACAAGGGGTTTTGCCTTCTCAGCCTGGATCAACTGAAGCGCCTCCCGAACCCACAGCACGCGGGGCCGGATTTCGAGGCTCAAAACTGGCGCGTCGAATTCCGCGATTTCGCTCTCGCCGAGAACGTTTTCATAAACCACTATCCGAAATGGACCGGTCTCAAAATCCCCGTCAATTTCAACCTCCAACCCCTGACCAGTGAAACTCTTCCCTTTCGCCCATGGCTCTTCCCCATAGCTGTCCCGCCCACTCTTGTTGGCCAGTTCCGTGAGCCCCTGGACTATCTGAGGCAGTATGCTGGGCCAGCACTCTTTGATCCAAGCCTCACCCATTGCTGTTCCCCTTCGTGCCACCGGCCAGTCGTTTGACCTCTTCAAGCCACAGTGGACTTGGTCTGATTTCAAGCTTCAGGAGTGGTTCCTCAAAGTTGGCGCTCCCGTCCGTGCTGTTCAGGACTACCCTGAGCCGATAGGGGCCTCCCTCGTCGTATCCCTCTTCGGAGATGCAGAGGTTACCCTCGTCGAAGTACCTGCCGCGTTCGGCCCATTCTTCGTCACCAACGACATTGCCCCCGTCCTTGCCTTTCGTCTTGAGTAGGTTCTGAAGTGCGCTGATGATCTGTGGTAGACCCTGAACCCATTTGAGTTGCCGTGTCTGTGTTGTCACTGTTCGCTCTCCTCCCTCTCTATATCTCAGCCCTAGCCCCCCGCGTGTGGTAGAATGCAAATGCGGCATGGGTAGGGTCTGACTCGCTCTGTGCCCGTTGCCCCTGGTGAATGGTTGCGAGCTACGCACCGGGGGCTTTCTGTTTCCTGCCTACTTCAAGCCTTCTCTTTTGATCCTGGTCAGTTCTTCCTCAGTGACACGAACCGTCCGATGCCCGAGGCGGACAACGTTGATCTTTCCATCTTTGATCCATCGCTTGACCGTTCGGATACTGACCTGGAGCTCACCGGCTATCTGTTCAATCGTGAATGTGGGCATGTTTTGACTCCCTTCGGTGGCACGTATTGACACTGATGGTACACCATTGGGCATTTACTGTCAATACCCTTGAGTGGCATCCCTCTCTCCTTGATCTGTTGCAGGTCCGCCCATACAATCCACGGCAAAGAAGGATCAGAGAAATGGAGGAGAAGTCAGCAATGAAGATTACGATCGAGATACCGGACGAGCTACTGCTATCGGCGCCCCCTCACATCAAGGGCAAGATGTGTTCACGCCCCTTCGTCACCTGCGAGATGGAGAGGGGTGGGGTACAGGCAGACCCCACACAGAAGGGTGAGAGTCGTGCGAGCCTACCAGATGGCGTGGAGGTGGTGCCTAAGGGTGAGAAGCTAACCTACAGCATCAAAGAGGCCAGTCAGTTGACTGGGGTGAACCGCGACACGCTCTACATGCTGGCGCGAACAAAGCAATTACCGGGGCTGATCAGGTTTGGCAAGCGCATCCTCGTCGCGCGTGTCGCCCTGAACAAAGCACTGGCTGAGGGATGGACACCACAAGATCCGGAGCGAAAGTGAGCAAGGAATCGGTGTTAAAGTTGTGTTAACCTGTTTGCCACCGATGATAACTGGTCGATACTTTTACACACAAACCCAATAACTCATGTTGTCAAGTTTGAACGTAAAAGCACCCCTTATGACACCCATCACATGATTAGGAAACCGCTGCTCTGTCCTCTGAGCTACAGGGGCACAATGGAGATAGGGGGATTCGAACCCCCGACCTCTGCGATGCGAACGCAGCGCTCTCCCAATTGAGCTATATCCCCAGAACACATTCTCCGGCAGCCTCGATTTTAATGGCACCGTGTTGGGCCTGTCAAGAAAATGTGTGCCTGGCCACTTGATGCCTGTGACTCATGCTCATCTCGGCCAGATTGCGAAGAGACCGGGCAGCACCTTTGAGTGATAGGAAGAAAGGGATGCCTTCCTGCAGGCAGATCTGCTGCATCCTGCGGGATGCCTGCCAGGAAGCATCAGTTACCCCTGAGTGAAAGACCACTGCTGACGGCAGTCGGCACATCCTGATGGCGGCAAGAGCAGGCTCGATCGTAGCTGCAACCCAGTTGTCCACCGGTATCGGCGGTATATCAAAAGCAAAGTGGAAGACGACCAGGTCGATGTCTTTCCACTCCTCAATGAGACCGATAAAATCACTCCACCCACGGTCTCCCCGCTCAGATCCAGACATCAGACCTTGTCCGGCAGCTTGCCTCCTGAGCAGCAATCCAACCAGCGGAAAAGCATCTATCGGATTGTTCAGCATGCCTCCGGCAGGCGGAATGATCTGCTGCATCTTTCTCTGAAGGTCCGCTGGGATGGCGGGTAGCCTCAGCCCAGCTTTCTCAAGCTCGTCGGTCGCCAGCACGCTCGCTCCGCCTCCAACCCCTACCACGCAGGTGTTCACACCCCGCAGAGGTTTCATGCGTAAAAACGCCACCAGCGTATCGGCCATCTCTTCGATGCTCCCGACGCTAACGGCTCCAGTCTGCCTGATCAGGCCGTCCCAGACAGCCTGACTGCCGGCCATAGCTCCGGTATGCGAAGCGGCCGCTCTGGCACCCGCCTCGGAATAACCGCCCTTGTAGACCACCACCAGCTTGACCAAGGCAACCCTCTTCAGTACATCCAGTAGCCGTCTTCCATCGGTGGCTCCCTCGATGTAGGCAGCGATAGCCTCGGTATCCGGATCCATTGTCAGGTATTCCAGGATGTCACACTCGTTGACATCGCAGGCATTGCCGTAGCTGATGGCCTTGCTGAAGCGCATTCCCCTGACAGCCCCACTGCGGATGAGGTAGGTAGCATTGCCGCCGCTCTGGCACAGCAGGCCGACATTACCCGGCTCTCTCGGGAAGTCCATCGAGAAGCTCATGCCTGTCTTCGGACAATAGACCCCCATGCAGTTGGGACCAATCAGGCGCACTCCGCCTCTCTCGGCGATCTGGACGAGTTGCCTCTGCAGTTCAGCGGCATCATCGCGCCCCGTTTCCGTAAATCCCGCAGTGTAGAGTTGGACCACCTTCACGCCGGCGGCCAGGCAGTCCTCCAGGAGATTGCGTGTATGCTGCGCCGGAACACAAGAAATGACGTAGTCGACGGGGCCGGGAATGTCCCGCAGGCTTGTGTACACACGAAGCTTTCCGATATGGCCACCTTTGAGATTGACGGGATAGATCGGCCCCTTGAAGCCCGCGCTGACAGGTGCCTGAAGATACACCTGGTTGAGCCAGGTTCCGTTCGGGTCCGGCGAGAGACCCACCACAGCTATTGACCGAGGGTGAAAGACAAAATGCAGATCTGATCTGCCTGTGTGCTCAGCGGATGACATACTTGTCGCCGTTCCTGCTGGCCCTTGAGCAGAGTTCCTCGATATCTATGTCGTTGTAGTAATGGCCGATGTCATTCAGTGAGTGGGCATCGCTGTTGGTCAACAGCAGTAGATCGTGCTTCTTAGCCAGCCCCTTTATCATCTCACTATCCATGTCGTCATCGTGGGACGGGTTCTTCAGTTCCAGGCCATGAATGGTTCCATCTATGTGAGAGCCAAGGTCCCTGATGTAAGGGTGCCCGGGATGCGCGATGAACCTGAAGGTGGCGTTGTCCGGAAGATACAGTTCGACCAGGTGAAACAATCCCTTCTCGATTCCCAGGAACACCTGGTCCATTTCCTTACCGGGGATGATCAATATCTCATCGTTGAAGTACTGATGAACTATCTCTCTGACCTGGCAGGCGTACACGTGAGTGTAATGCTCCGTGACCGCTATCCCATCCAATCCCTTGGCCTTGACCGCCGTTATGATCCTCTCAACGATTTCCGGGGTAGGATTTGGACAGGCTGTTGCCTCACGGCAGTGAGTATGTAGATCCAGTTTCAAAGCTATAGAACCCTTAAGGTCGGCTACCAGAACTCAATCCGGGCACCAGGATATTTCTTCCCCAAGGACTGGATAATCTTCTCGCGAACCTCTTTGTCTTCGATAGTCTCAATTTCCGAGACAACGGGCTGGCTTCCGCCGCCACGTACGTGCTTCTTCAGCACGAAACCTGGCACCTGAACGTAGCTCCAACTGGCGACACCACAACAGGAGGAATCTATGCAGGCATCCCCGAGCACATAGATCAGTTCTTTGCCGTCGTAGAGCAGTGACTGTTCTTCACGAGGCACATAGTAGCCGGATAGTCCTCGAATCTCTTGCCCCAGCTCAGGATGGGTGAACTCCGTCCTCGCCATTTCCGTCCTCCATTGCGATGCTGCCTCTGATTATAACATAAGCTTCGACACGGACATTTGGCATTCATGGACACTCAAGAAGAAGACCTCCCAATAGAGCGCCCTCTTGACAAAGCACGAATCTTGTGCATATCATTCGCACAGTGTACTCGTAAGCACGTTTGTGCGGGCGGGACACAAAAAATCTAAGTAGGAGGGAAAGAGATGGCCCAAGCTTACTGTGTGAAGTGCAAGAAAAAGGTAGATATCAAAGGTGCAAAACAGGTCACCCTCAAGAACAAGAGGCCCGCGGTCAGCGGCACCTGCCCGTCCTGCGGGACGAAGGTATTCAGGATCGGGAAAGCCTAGATTTCAGTCCTTTCTTGCCGTGCACAGCATCCGGGGCAGACTGGCTGGTCAAATCCTCTGCTCTGTGGACGATCGTCCCAAGTTGCTGTAGCTTGGTTGGTATGAGTTGAGGGGCAGCGAGGCAGTCGCAAAGCTTGGTGGGTTGCTTCGCTGCCTGATCCCGAGGAGATTGTCAACCTGCTGATTCTTTCAATCATAGAGGTCACTTGAAATCAAAGGTTGCTCACGTCTGAATGTTTGGGTTCGAGTACTATCTGAAGCAGACCGGTGGTTAAGCCTCAGCGCTTCTGGAAAGAGCCACCCCCAGCACCTTTATAGATATGCAATCGCCGTTGGAATCTTGTACCTTGCCCCAAAATACTTCCGGTGCCCTTCGTCTACAATCGACTGCCAGCATAACCACAAGCATGCCCAAAGGCCTTGACACCGTAGGAATGTGTCCAGTAATATCGCGTCGCACGTAAAGTGAAGAGGAGGACATCATGACAGACAGTGTCTACAAGGTGATCGAATTGGTTGGTACCAGCACGGAATCGTGGGAGAAAGCCGCGGCAGTGGCCGTAGAGCAGGCCTCCAGGAGCCTCCGAGATCTTCGCATTGCCGAGGTCGTCGAGATGGATATCCAGATCGACGATGGAAAGGTTCGAGCCTATCGAACCAAGATCAAACTCTCGTTCAAGTATGAGAAGGAGGAATAAGACAAAGGACCAGGGCCAGACTGGTGCTTACCCTGGAAACAAGGTCTATCTGCCAAGCATGATAGGGTGTTTCGAAACCGTGGTGGACTCTCAACATTGGGGTACGGTTGCTTCATGCACGTACCCCAATGAATTTGTGAATAAGTGCCACAACAGCTTATGAAAGGAAGGTGTAAATGGGTAAATATGTACAGTGGATTACACATCAGGGAACAAAGATACTCTTTGTCGACATTGCCAGTAAGGGCGAGGCCGAAACTATTGCAGCATACGAAGAGATGAAGCAAGAACTGCTCAAGGAACGCAGCGGCCCCCCGGTCATGATTGATCTGTCAAACACTCCCATGACAACAAATACGCACAACAAGGCCAAGGAGGCGATTGCTTTCGTCAGAAGCAAGGGTATTCCGGAAGGGCCAAGCAGCGTGGTTGGTCTGACCAGCCTGCAGAAGGCAGTGGCAAAACTATTTGGCAAAGGCGTCTATTTTGCGAATAACGCTGAGGAAGCCAAAGCGTGGCTAGTCAAAGAGAATAACAAGAAACAGAAACACTAAGGGCCACCTGCACCAAGCTTTGATTAGCAGTTTGCACTGCATGTTGGCCGGTGGGGAGGCAGAAAAATCTTACCGTCTGAACTGTAGGAGCAGGTGTAAATGGGTAAATATGCACAATGGATTACGCACAAAGGCACAAGGATCCTGTTTCTGAATGGCAAAGGGCTGAATGAAGCAGAGAACATCGAGGCCCAGGAGGAGTTGAAGCAGGAACTGCTCAGAAGCCGCTCCAGTCCCCCGGTCCTCGTTGACCTGTCGAACACTACTATGACTCAGAAAACATCCAGCAAATCCAAGGAGCTTGCTACCGCCTCGGCGGCTGCGAACATCCCGGATGGGCCAACTGCCGTAGTCGGCTTGACTGGACTCCAGAAGGCTGTGGCACAGCTTTTCGGGAGAGGAGCGCACTACTTTGGCAACATCGAAGAAGCGAAAGAGTGGCTGGTCAAAGAACAGAACAGACGCCGCTAGCCCAACTTCCGCAGTTTCGTGCTCTGGGAGCATGTATTCGTTCGGGAACTTGGCACTGCATTTCCTGAATTTCCTTGCTGCGGAAGGTTTAATCCCAGCATCTGGAGCAGGAGACGGGGCTTGGTTGGGCGACCTTCAAGCTTGTCCCAGATGACCGCCACCCACCGTTCTCCTGGAACGTTGAGATACAGATGGCCATAAAGATTCCTCTCACTCGTGGTTTTGTGGCCGCCGGATTGAACAGCTTGGCGTGTCTGGTCCCCGTATCTGTGGACTGACCGGCCGGGGCTACTACACGAGGTGACGCCTTCAGGCAAGCTACTTACCTACACTCCAGGCCTTACCCACTACCTCTCCCAGTCCCTGGTATCGTGCTGCGGGACTGGTAACGTATATCAGCGGTTTGATCTTGTCCACGTCTGGCATGCCCTTTGTCAGGCAACCCACGGAGATATGTGTTTCTTCGATCTTGCCTATGACCAGTGAATGGCTCCCAAGGTTCAGGATCTGCGCCACGGAGCACTCGATGTTCACCGGACACTGCTCGATAAGCGGGGCATTGCTGAGTTTCCCACAGAACACCTTGAAATGGCAGGCTTCGACTTTGCTGACTTTGGAACCTGACACGATGCCGCAATAGTCGGTCTCCTTGACCTGTTCAATGGATGGAATGTTTACTGAGAAGGTCTGGTTCTGCTTGATGCCTTTGAGCGTGTGCCTGATGTGCCGAATAGCCACAGAGATCATTGGCGGATCGCCGCAGGCGATGCCGCCCCAGGCAACCGTCATGAAATTCGGCTTCCCATCAACATTTGCTCCCACGAGCATAGCCGGCATCGGATAAACAAGGTGCTGAGGGCCCAAAGTGACCTTTTCCATGATTCTCCTCCTCCCACGTCACCGCAGTGATCATTCCCAGCGAAAGAAGCGAAGGGACAAAAGCGATGCTGCCAACGTTATGCCGACAAGGATCAGAAAGGCGTCCCAGTTCCACCCGAAGCCGAGCCAGGGGTCTTGGATCAACCGAGTGACGTAATAAAGAGGCATCACCTGCCCTGCTTTTTGCATGATATCGGTCATGACCTCCGGAGGCGGACCGGAACCTGACAACATCATCATCACAATAAACAGGATCAACCCCAAGCCTTGGGCTGCCCGTGTGGTAGGGAGCAGAGCGCCCAGAAGTACCCCAAGAGCAGCAAAGGTGACAACGCTGGTGACGAAGCCGGCTATCACCAGAACTGGTGATTCCGGGAAACCGACGTCGAAAGCGATTCTTGATACGATAGTGAGGAGCACCCCACCCAGGAAAGCTATGATCAGGCTCACTATCACCTGAGAACCGAAGACACACCACAGGGGCAGAGGCGACGCCCGGAAGCGGCGAAGCACGCCGCGCTCCCGATATCTGCTGAAATGGACGGGCAAACCCACCAGGCCAATCGAAGCAATGACAAGACCGACGTACGCCGGGGTGTAATAGTTCATGGGTTTTACGCCGCGGAACTCTTCCCCGGGCATGTTGCCGAATATACCACCCAGGACAAAGAGGAATATCAGCGGAAGGGCGAAAGTAAAGACCATGGTCACCGGCTCACGCACGAAGAGCTTCAGCTCTATCCAGCTCAGTTTCAGCAGAGTCCGCATATGTCAGTCCTGGTCTTGGACGGTGTGACCTGTGATTGAGAGGAAAACGTGTTCCAGGGTGTGTTCTTCTATGTGAAGGTCAGATGGCACAATGCCATGCTCTACCAGAGAGGCTGCTACTAGGGCCAGCACAGGGCCGTTGCCCTCGACCTCGACTCGTGGTCCGTGCCTGGTGATGCTGGTTACGTTCTGAACATTTCCCAGCCAGGAGAGTTCATTGCAGTCCGTGGTGAAAACCACCCGGACACTACCGGCATGGGTAGTGATGAGACCCTGAGGTGTATCCAAGGCAACCAGTCTACCGTTGTCGGCTATTCCCAACCGGTCGCACAGACGCTCAGCTTCGTCCATGAAGTGGGTCACCATCACGACTGTGGTGCCTCGGTCCCTGATGGCCCTGATCAGGTCCCAGGCTGTGTGTCTGGCTGCTGGGTCCAGTCCGGACGTCATCTCGTCCAGAAACACCACCTTGGGGTTGTTCACCAACGCCAGGGCCACGAACAGCCGCTGGCGCTGACCGCCGGACAGTCTGGAGAATGATGACCTGCCCTTTTCGGTCAATCCCCATTGCTCCATCAGTATCCGCCAATCAGGCGAGTTGGGCATGAAAGAGGCAAAAAGATCAAGGGCTTCCCAGACCCTGATGCGATCCGGCAGCGCTGAATCCTGAAGCTGTGACCCGATCAGTCGCCGCAGCATCTTACCCTCTAATTGCGGGTCAAGGCCCAGGACGCGTAGCCTGCCTGCGTCCGGACGACGCAGTCCCTGCAGACATTCCACAGTGGTTGTCTTGCCGGCGCCATTCGGCCCCAGAAGGCCAAATATCTCCCCCTCAGTCACATCAAAAGAGATGTCCTCCACTGCAATTGTGGAGCCATATGCCTTTCGCAGATGTTCTACCTCTATTATCTTCTTCACAAAGATGTTCCTCGTCCGCTTATGGTTTGATTATATATCCAATCGAGATCAGAGGGCGTTGCTGTGCCGTGTATGATGAGTCGTTGGGCACATTGGCGTAGTTTGTCGACATCTTGATCTTCTGTTGATCCTTGCCGAATCAGCTTGGACAGGTCAGAATGTCCGGTGAGCGACGCGTAGATGTACAAGTGGAATGCTGAAGAATACCCAGCTACTGCTTTCGCCAGGATGGAATTGACGCCTGGAGTGCCAAGCGCAAGGCTCATTACTGGTGATAAGAGCGCCGGATGGGAACGCGCAGCGTGAACGCGGAAAGGCTATAATAGACCGCCGAGGAGCATGCCGAGCCTAGCAGATGTCCGTGCTCCGGTTGGAGGCGAAGCGAGTCTGACCCTCTGAGGTTATGACGATCACGAAGGAGGACACCATGCCACAGGGATACGAAATCAACGATTATGCCAAGGAAGAAGCGTGGCGCATGTTCCGCATCATGGGTGAGTTGGTGGAGGGCTTTGACAAGCTGACTGGAGTGGAGCCGGCGGTGACTATCTACGGTTCAGCTCGGCTGAAACCCGATGACAAGCTCTATGGTCAGACGGAGGAGATCGCCCGACGTTTGGGAGAGATGGGGTTCGCCATCATAAGCGGTGGAGGTCCCGGTGTAATGGAAGCAGCCAACAAAGGCGCTCGCGAAGCAGGAGTCGTTTCTGTCGGCTTGAACATCGTCTTGCCTCAAGAACAAGTCTGCAATGCCTACTCTACCAAGACCATCACTTTCAATCACTTCTTCGTGCGCAAAGTGATGCTTGTCAAGTATGCCACTGCCTTCGTCATAATGCCCGGAGGACTGGGAACCCTCGATGAGCTTACTGAAGTGCTGACGCTCATGCAGACCCGCAAGATAAGACCATTCCCAGTCATCCTTTTCGATAGCCACTTCTGGCAGGGATTTCTGGACTGGCTGCGCAGCGCCATTCTGCCCAAAGCCTTCATTGACGAGGAAGACCTCCAGTTGTTGCGTATCTGCGATCAGCCGGATGAGGTTGCCGAAGTAGTCCAAAGGTGGTACATGAGGCAAGAGATCCTTGGCCGAAGAGCTGTCCCTGCAAAACAGTCATAGCCGGGTGGTAGATCGCACCATGAGGAATGCTCTGCCATGTTGACCTGATGCAGAGCCAGGGTCGCAGCTTTGACAATCGCCCTTCATCGACAAGCGTTCAATTCTGATACAATACGGGCTATGCGGCTAAACTATTCGATCAGAGGTTTCAGTACGTGAGAAAAGTCGCCATCGTTACTGACAGCACGTGCTGTCTGCCGGCAGATCTGGTAGCGAGGCACTCCATTCACATTGTGCCATTGCTCATATCCCTGCGTGGTCTGAGCTACCGGGACGGAGTGGATATCACTCCCAACGAAGTCTACAAAATAATGCGCAGGGGTGAGGATCTCCCAACCACTTCTATCCCATCTCCTGGCGACTTTGTCAAAGCCTATGCTGACTTGAGCCGCGATGCCGAAAGTATCATGTGCATCACCTTGACGGGGCTGCAGAGCAAGATGTTCGAAACGGCCACAGTGGCCAAAGGTATGGCTGAAGACTCTTTACCCAGGACCACCATCGATGTTCTGGACAGCCGAGCTGTGGCAGGGGCACTTGGGTTGATTGTCCTCGATGCCGCCCGGGCTGCAGATCAGGGTGCCGGCTTGGAAGAGGTGCGCGATGTTGCTCATCGAACAATGGGCAGAGTCAACTCCTTGTTCATGGTGGACACGCTGCATTTTCTCGCTCGCACCGGCCGCGTTGCCAGGGCTGCTGCCTGGGTGGGGTCAGTCTTGAATGTGAAGCCTGTCCTGGAACACTCGACCTCTGCGGGGGAGACAGCTCCTTTCGCGCGGCCGAGAAGCAAGGCCAAAGCCGTTGAACTGATGCTGCAGACAATGAAGGAAAGAGCAGCGGACTCAGCAGTGCGCGTAATAGTCCATCACGCTGATGAGATGGAGGAAGGCGAGAAGCTGAAGGCAGAAATCGCTCGCCGTTTCAAATGCACCGAACTCTATCTCACCGAGTTCACGCCCGCGATGGGAGTCCATGCCGGTCCTGGTGTGCTCGCCATCGCATTCTGCAAAGACGAGGCTCTAACTCTCGGTCGCTGATGCATTCAACAACGCAAAGCGACTTCAGGCTCGCCATGTACCAGGCTTGCCCTGAGGCTGGAACCTTCTCTTCAAATAGCCCTTCTTGTTGCAGACGCAGTACACGGGGCCGCCGTTCATTACGGCGACGCACCGGTTGCAGTGATCGCAATCAGCGGCCATCACTTCGCCCTTCTGCCACTTGTTCACGATATTGGGATCCTGGATTATAGCCCGGCCAATTTCCACGAATTCGAAGCCGGCATCCATGGCCGTCTGCAGGTCATTCACGGAGGTGATGCCGCCGACCAGGACCACCGGTATCTTCACCGCCTTGACTATGTTCAGAGCGTCCTGCATCAGGAAGAGGTTCTTATATTGAAACTCCTGAACCATGAAGCGGCCAAACATGACCAGCCCGAATCTGCGCGTGAAGCTCTTATCCGCGGCTGCGAATTCCAAGGTAGGTATGTTCCCGCGCATCATCATGAACGGGGTCTTGGAGGTGAAACCGCAACTGGGAACTAGGCCGCTGGCACCCTCGGCCTCGAAGCGTTTGGCTATGACCACCGCATCCTCGATCTCAATGCCGCCCTTGATCCCGTCGGTCATGTTCATCTTGACCATGATAGGGTAATCCGGTCCCATGGCCTTCCTGACAGCGCCCACTACCGAAGCAGGCAAACGCATGCGGTTCTCCAGAGACCCACCATAGTTGTCCGTCCGGTGGTTGGTGAACGGCGACAGGAACTGGCTGAGCAGGTAGCCGTGCCCGGAGTGCACTTCAACGGCGTCGAAGCCCGCTTCTCTGGCGAGCAGCGCTGCGCTGGCGAATTGCTCTATCACCTTCTTGATATCGGCCTCGGTCATAACCTTCGGAAAGCTGAGGCGGAAGAGGTTGAACTTGCGCGAAGCCCCCATCGGCTGGAAGCCGGTGTCCGCCTTGCTGGCAAAGTATCCACAATGTCCCAATTGGACAGATACGGCGCCACCTTCCTTGTGAACTGCGTCAGTCAGCTTTCGCAAGTCAGGCAGGATCTCCTTCCGCATCCACATCTCGTGCCCGTAGGCGCGGGCCTCCTCGGACACTGAGCAGTAGGATACGGTGGTCATAGCCGCACCGCCCGCGGCCACTGCCCGGTGGTGTTCGACCAGCAGGTCCGAACAGCTCCCATTCTCACACATACCCTCGAAGCAACCGGCCCTGATGATCCGGTTGCGTAGTGTTAGACCGCCGACCTTCCCCGGTGTAAATGCTTTTCTAGTGTCCACAGCCATTTCAGCCACGTGCACTTCCTTTCTCGAAGTCCCCCCCTACACATGGGACCACGCTACTATTCTCGTCCACTAGAGACGTCAGCGACATTATAGCCCAGACCCTTGCAGTCGGCAATGGATGAGTTGCTGCTGGCCGCTAGGGGCTTCCTGGTGTTCAATTTGTAACCGGAACTCTTGCCATGTTATGTTATCAGGTGCAAGCCTGTGCGATGGACCAGTAATAGTCGTCCGACAAAAACGCGACCCCCAATGATCCGGGCGCAGCTTCCCTGGTCACCACAATCCGGTTAATTCTAGGGGGTGTTGCCAGTGTTCGCTGCCACTCATATGGCCATCGGCGCTCTCATGGATTCGCAGGTACCCAAAAGGGCACCCGCAGCACTAATAGCACTCGCCACCCACCCTCCTCTTGATATGACCATCTTCTGGCACGCCCGTGAAACTAAATACCAATGGCCGAACGGCTCATTCCCCTTGTTAGAGGTGGTTCCTTATCCGCGCATGGAGAGTTGGCTTATTGTTGCGATACTTGTCGTTTCTGCGATTGTCTTGGCTTTACTGCTACGCAGGTATTGGTGGGGTATGCTCTGGGCACTTGTTCCAGACATCGTAGACTGGGTAATTCTGAGGCCACTGACCGGAGAATACCCTATCCATAAGCTCTTCGCGAAGGTTTCAACACCGTGGGGATTTGGTGTGGAAATGCTTCTGGTCGCTGTTGTTGTATTGATGATATATCTGAGCCGTAAGAGGCAGCAGGCAATCACATGAAGATAGTTCAGGACAGGGCGGATTCCAATGGGGAATCCGCCCTTGCATCTTGCATATTGAGGCTATGTTGCTGTGTTCGGGGGTAACCTAGGCATCGCGGTAGACAGGGCGGCGTTTCTCAAAGAAGGCCGCCTTGGTGGCCTCCTGGGCGTCCTCAGTGAAACCACACAACACATTACCCCGACCTTCGAGTTGAGTGGCAGCATCCAGATTGGGGGCATCGATGTTGCTGTTGAGCAATTCCTTGGTCAACCTCAAGGCAAATGGAGTGGCATTCAGCATCTCCATGGCCAGGTCGTTAGCTGTCTGATCCAGTTGATCATCCGGAACAACGCGCGACACGAAGCCGATACGCTCCGCTGTGACGGCATCCAGAACTTTACCAGTGTAGATGTATTCAGCAGCCCTTGACAGCCCGATCAATCGAGGCAGGAAGTAGCTTGATCCCAGGTCGCCGCCTGAGTAGCCGATCCGGATATTATTGGCATTGAAACGAGCGGACTCGCCAGCGATGCGTATATCACAGGCCATGGTGAGGCTGAACCCGCCTCCGGCTGCCGGGCCGCGAACTGCCGCTATCAGCGGCTGTGGAGCACGGCGCATCTGGACGACAACATCGGCAATGGCCCTCTGAAGCATGTGGCCGTTGGTGGCCAGCCCGGAAGGTCCTTTCGGCTCCGCCGACTCTTTGCCTACAAGTCCAGTCAGGTCCTTGACGTCGAAACCGGCGCAAAATGCCCGCCCCATGCCCGTGACAACGACTACGCGAGCCTCTGGATGCTCATCCAGGGTGGTGAAGAAGTGCCGCAGCTCCTTCACCATCTCGATGGAGATGGCGTTCAGACGATCCGGTCGGTTCAGCCTGAGCCAGCCGACGTGGTCTTGACACTTGAAATATAATGTTTTATAGGTCATTAACTAGATCCTCCTTCAGTAATGGATCACCAATGCTAACATCCGTGCTTGAAGGAGGTCAATTTGTTAGGTCAGGTCGGGATATGCGTGGGGGGATACGCGCTGTGCCGACCATTCTATTCAAGGCAATCGCTCCCTAGCTGGTGATTGCGGCCCTGTCTGTTGATGGGGTTATGAAGCGAATAACACTGGTCTGAAGATGCCGGCCACAGTTCTGGGTGTCGTTGCCTCTGCTACGGGGGGAGTGGCAAGTTGGGAATGGGCCTCCAGAAGTGTCCGCTCAGCCAAGAGAGGGAAATGATGCAGAGATACTCTTGTCAGCATTGCGGCCTACACTCGGAGACTACCTTTGATCTCTTCCTGCATATCTTTACACAGCACATGCACAAAGATGTGGGCTTGAACAGGAAAGAAGTCAGCAGGCTGCTGAAGGAATCACGTCCACTAGACCTATCATACTGGGTTTCTTCGTCTAACTAGCCCAACTTCCGCAGTTTCGTGCTTGGAAGGTGGGTGTGTCAAAGGTGAAGT